>NZ_PCQC01000015.1:0-11192 GCF_002979955.1 Pseudomonas sp. MYb2 | reverse complement strand
CCATAATCGACACGGCAATTTCATGTCGGCGGAGGATGCAAGACACCTCGGTCGGCCCCCTCTCCCTCCGGGAGAGGGCTGTATTCAAGAGCTGCACCGACCTGCACGTCTTGCTGTGAAGCCATAATCGACACGGCAATTTCATGTCGGCGGATGATGCAAGACACCTCGGTCGGCCCCCTCTCCCTCCGGGAGAGGAAACCGATTCGGGGATATTCAAGAGCTGCACCGACCTGCACGTCTTGCTGTGAAGCCATAATCGACACGGCAATTTCATGTCGGCGGAGGATGCAAGACACCTCGGTCGGCCCCCTCTCCCTCCGGGAGAGGGCTGGGGTGAGGGAAAGGTTTTACTCGGATTGTGGATACTGCTCGGCACTCACCTGTTCCATCCAATCCACAACTTTGCCATCAAGCACTTCAGCGATGGCGATATGGGTCATCGCCGTGGTGGGCGCGGCCCCGTGCCAATGCTTGGCGCCGGGCGCAATCCACACCGTATCACCGGGGCGAATCTCGCGAACCGATTGCCCCCATTCCTGCACAAACCCTGAGCCAGCCGTGACGATCAACGTCTGCCCCAGCGGATGCGTATGCCACGCCGTCCGCGCACCCGGCTCGAACGTCACCGTCGCGCCGCTGACCCGCGCCGCATCCGAACCCTTGAACGGCGCATCGACACGCACCGTGCCGGTGAACCAATCCGCCGGGCCACGGGCCGAAGGTTGCGAGCCGTTGGGCATCACGGTCACGCGCGGTTGTTCATTGGCCTGCACCTCGCCCGCCAGCAGGGAAAGGGTCAACGCAGAAGCAGCAATCGGGTTCATGGCAATGTCCTCCAGAGAATCAATGCCTGCACTTTACCGATCCATACTCTTCAAATAATCGACTAGAATTCGAAAAAACTTATGCAGGACACTCATCAATGCTTCGAGAAAACGCCACCGACCTGCTCGCCTTCCTCGCCGTGGCCCGTGAACGCAGCTTCACCAAAGCGGCGGCCAAACTCGGCGTCTCACAATCAGCGTTGAGCCATACCATTCGGGCGCTCGAAGCGCGCCTTGGCCTGCGCCTGTTGACGCGCACCACTCGTAGCGTTTCCCCCACCGAGGCCGGCGAACATCTGCTGCAAACCATCGGCCCGCGCTTCGAAGAGATCGAGGTGGAACTTGCCGCCCTGAGCAACCTGCGCGAAACACCGGCAGGCAAGATCCGCATCAATGCCACCGACCATTCGCTGGACTGGCTGCTGCGCCCGGTGCTCAAAGACTTCCTGCCCAAGTACCCGGACATCTGCGTAGAAGTCAGCTGCGATTACGGTTTCGTCGACATCGCCGGGCAAGGTTTTGACGCTGGCATTCGTCTGGGCGAAGACGTCGCCCAAGGCATGATCGCCACGCGCATCGGCCCAGACATGCGCATGGCGGTGGTCGGTTCGCCGGCCTATTTCGCCCGTCGCCCTGCTCCGCAAACCCCGCGCGACCTGACCGATCACGCCTGCAACAACCTGCGCCTGCCCACCAACGGCGGGCTCTACAGCTGGGAGTTCGAAAAGGATGGCGAAAGCCTGAAAGTGCGAGTGACCGGGCAAGTCACCCTGAACGGCGTCTATCCGTTGCTGGATGCCGCGCTGGATGGCTTTGGTCTGAGCTACATCCCGGAAAACATCGTCGCGCCGTATCTGGCCGATGGACGCTTGCTGCAAGTACTTGAAGACTGGTGCCCGACATTTGCCGGCTATCACCTGTATTACCCGAGCAGACGTCAGGCAGCACCGGCGTTTGCGTTGCTGCTGGAGGCGTTGCGCTATCGCGGTTGATCGCGCCGATCACTTTTTAAAACAACCGGCGGTCCGCCAGTGAGCTTTCGCCAGCGCGGCAGCTTGTGGCTCAGAAGCTGCAATCACCGTTGCCTCTTGTCCACGCTCTTGCCCCAGACAGATGTACTCCGTTTCTGCCCGCGCATTGAGGGTAATTGCCAACAGGCAGGCAGCGACAACACCGGTCAACGTTTGGCTGGCCATGTTCATGGAGAGTCTTCCCTGGCGAAACCGAAGACCTCCATGATTGATCGCAGCAAGGATGGCGCCAACTGTCAGATCTGACAGTTGCTTAGAGGCTTTGGATATAGCACAGCGTTGAGTCAGGCATACCCTCTGCGAAAAAATACAAACGACTGTGAGAGCGAGCCTGCCCGCGAAAGCGCTGTGTCAGGCGCCCATGATGTTGGCTGACACGGCCTCTTCGCGAGCAAGCGCGCTCCGACAAACAATCATCGTCAGTTCTGGGCAGCTCGTTTAAGGCTGGGGATCAAAGGCGCAGTTTGACCGGCGGGCTTTTCAGTTTGCGAGACATGCACAGCCGGCTCCTCGACTTCACCATTCAGCGCTTTGTGCATCTTCTCGGTATCCAGCGCACCCACCCATTTGGCGATGGCCATGGTGCCGACGCCGTTGCCGATGGTGTTGGTGATCGCCCGCGCTTCCGACATGAACCGATCAACCCCCAGCAGCAACACCATACCCGCCACTGGAATGGTGCCGAGTGAGGCCAGTGTCGCCGCGAGAATGATGAACCCGGAACCGGTCACTCCCGCCGAGCCTTTGGAGGTGAACATCAGCACCGCCAGCACGATCAATTGATCGGCCAGGGTCAGCGGCGTGTTGGTTGCCTGAGCAATGAAAATCGCAGCGATGGTGTAGTAGATCGCCTGGCCATCCGGGTTGAAGGTCAGTCCCGACGGGATGATCATTCCGGCCACCGGTTTCGAGACGCCGGCCTTTTCCATCTTCGAGATCATCTGCGGCAACACCGATTCCGAAGAGCTGGTGCCAAGCACCGTGAACAGCTCTTCCTTGATGAATTTGAGGAACTTCCACAGGCTGAAACCGCTGTAGCGACAGATCGGGCCAAGCACGAAGACCACGAACACTGCGCACGTCAGGTAGACACAGGCCATCAGTTTGCCGAGAGAAAACAGCGAACCGAAGCCGTATTTGCCGATGGTGAACGCAATGGCACCGAACGCGCCAATAGGCGCCAGGCGCATGACCATGTTGACGATACGGAACATGCCCTGCATCAGACTCTCCAGCGCATCGACAAACACTTTGCCACGCGGCCCGACATGCGCCAACGCGATGCCCAGCAGGATCGAGAACAGCAGAATTTGCAGGACATTGCCCTTGGCGAACGCATCGACAATCGTGTCGGGAATGATGCCCATCACAAAGTCCATGAACGACGCGTGTCTGGCCGCCGTGGTGTAGGTCGCCAGACTGCTGGTGTCGAGGCTGGCGACATCGACGTTCATGCCGGCACCGGGTTTGAACACATCGACCACAATCAGGCCGATCACCAGGGCCAGGGTCGAAACCACTTCGAAGTAGATCAGGGCACGAAAACCGACTCGCCCCAGTTCCTTCATGTTTTCCATGCGTGCGATGCCGGTGACCACCGTGAGGAAAATCACCGGCGCCAGGAGCATTTTGATCAGTTTGATAAAGGCATCGCCCAAAGGTTTGAGCGCGGTGCCGGTCTCAGGCACCAGCACGCCGATGAGTGCGCCGAGGATCACGGCGACGAGGACTTGCACGTACAGTTTGCCGAATATTCTTTTCATGACAGGGCCCTGATTTTTTATTGTTGTCAGGAAATGCCAAGGGGTCGCAAAACCCCTCGGCGTTGTGCCGCAGTACTGTTTTGAATCGGGGGAAATCAGCGGTTGATCAGTGCGATCACCGCGTCGGTGACCTGGCGCGTAGTGGCCGTGCCGCCGAGGTCGGGGGTATGCAGGCCGCTCTCGGTGACCGCCTCAATCACCGACATCAACTGCTTCGCGGCGGCCTTTTCACCCAGGTGTTCAAGCATCATTGCCGCCGTCCAGAACGTTGCGATCGGATTGGCAACACCTTTACCGGTGATGTCGAACGCCGAGCCGTGGATCGGTTCGAACATCGACGGGAAGTTGCGCGACGGATTGAGGTTGGCGGTCGGCGCAATGCCGAGGCTGCCGGACAGCGCCGCCGCCAGATCGGACAGAATATCGGCGTGCAGGTTGGTGGCCACGATCACATCCAGCGTCGATGGTTTGAGCACCATGCGCGTGGTTACGGCATCGACCAGTTCCTTGTCGATCCTGACGTCGGGGAAGTCCTTGGCGACCTCGTAGAAAATCTCGTCCCACAGCACCATGCCATGGCGCTGGGCATTGGATTTGGTGACCATGGTCAGGTGCTTGCGCGGACGGCTTTGTGCCAACTGGAAGGCAAAACGATGGATGCGCTCGACGCCTGCACGGGTAAACACCGACACCTCGGTAGCGACCTCCTCCGGCAAGCCCCGGTGTACGCGACCACCGTTGCCCGAATATTCGCCCTCGGAATTTTCCCGCACCACTACCCAGTCAATCTGCTCGCCGTTGTGCAACGGGCTTTTCACCCCCGGCAACACCCGCGCCGGACGCACGTTGGCGTATTGGTCGAAGCCTTGGCAGATCGGCAGGCGCAGGCCCCACAGGGAAATGTGATCGGGCACGTTGAGCGCACCGACCGCGCCAAAGAAAATCGCGTCGAAGGTTTTCAGCTCTTCAAGCCCGCCTTGGGGAATGTAGTGACCGTGTTTCAGGTAGTTGTCAGAGTTCCAGTCGAAGTGTTTGAACGTCAGTTCAAAGCCGGATTTCTTCGACAGGGCCTGCAGCACTTCGACGCCGGCTGCGATCACTTCCACGCCAATACCGTCGCCGGGCACCGCTGCAATGTTGTATGCGCTCATGGTCAACTCCACTCTTTCACGTTTTTGTTTTGCCTGCCGTACAAGTCTGTCCGGCGGGGTGTGATCGGAGTATATGTAGTGACCTGAAAGCTGTGAGTTACCGCAAATCACTACATCCATGACTTTGAGTTACGAATGAGCCAGACCCTCGATTTGTCGTTTTTCCACTTGCTGGCCAACAAAGGCAGCCTCGCCGCCACTGCCCGCGAACTGGGCGTGACGCCGCCCGCCGTGAGCAAACGCCTGACGGCGCTGGAGGCACGACTGGGTGTGCGTCTGGTCAATCGCACCACGCGCTCGATGAGCCTGACCGCTGAGGGCGAGTTGTACTTCTCCCACGCCGCGCGGATTCTCACGCAGATCGACGAGGTCGAGCAGTTGATCGGTGCCAGCCGGGCGACACCGAAAGGGCTGATTCGGGTTAACGCGTCACTGGGTTTTGGTCGACGTTATATCGGCCCGGCACTGGCGGCGTTTTTCGCGCAATACCCGGAGGTGGAGATCCAGCTGGAAATCAGCGACCACCCGCTGGATCTGGCGACCCACGGATTCGATCTGGGCATCCGTTTCGGCACCTTGCCCGACGCAGCCTTCCATGCCCGCAAGATTGCCTCAAACCGACGCTTGCTCTGCGCCTCGCCGCTGTATCTGGAAAAGCACGGCGTGCCGCAAAAGCTCGCCGACCTGCAGCAGCACAATTGTATCTTCCTGCGCCAGAACGAAACGCCTTACGGGGTGTGGAGCTTCGCAAACGGCGGGCGCACTCAGAACATCAAGGTACGCGGTGCGCTGGGCTGCAATGACGGCGAAGTGGCGCTGAATTGGGCCCTGGAAGGGTTCGGCATTCTGCTTCGCGCCGAGTGGGACATCGCCCGTTACGTGCGCAGCGGACGCTTGCGTCTGGTGCTGGAAGATCAGACGCCGACCCGCGCCGACGTTTACGCGGTGTATCCACAACAACTGCATCTGTCCGCGCGGGTGCGCAGCCTGATCGACTTTCTGGTCGAACGCTTCAAACACATCGACAACCTGGGCATTCCCGGCGATCAGCCCACCAACGCAATCAACTGATGCCGCTGCGCATCGGTGAGCATCGGCCCGAACCCGGCCTTGACGTTATCGGCCATGTAACGCGGATTGCTCGTCCCCGGAATCACACACGTCACCGCCGGATGCGCCAGCAGAAACTTCAGCGCCAGTTGCGGCCAACTGTTGACCTGTACATCCGACACCCACGCCGGCAGCGGTTTGCCTTTGAGCCGGGCGAGCAGATCGCCGCCGCCAAAAGGTCGGTTGCAGATTACTGCCACGCCGCGCTCGCGGCACAAGGGCAGGATGCGCTTCTCCACGCCACGGTCATCGAGGGCGTAGTTGATTTGCAGAAAATCCAGTTGCTCGGCCTTGAGCACTGCTTCGACTTCGTCATAGGCCGAGGCGGTGTAATGGGTGATGCCGATGTAGCGGATGCGCCCCTGCTCTTTCCATTCGCGCAGGGTTGGCAGGTGAATTTGCCAATCGAGCAGGTTGTGGATCTGCATCAGGTCGATGCGCTCGGTGCGCAGCAGGCTGAACGACTGCTCCATCTGCGCGATGCCCGCCTCGCGGCCGCGGGTCCACACCTTGGTGGCGAGAAATGCCGGCGAACGTGGTTCGTGGATCGACAGCAATTCGCCGGTGGTCTGTTCGGCGCGGCCATACATGGGCGAACTGTCGATCACCGTGCCACCCTTGGTGAACAGCTCATCGAGCACCGTCGGCAACTGCCGATAGACCGGGTCGCCCGGCGCGACGTCGAAACCGCGATAAGTGCCCAGCCCCACCATGGGCAATGATTCGGAGCTGGAGGGAATGGCGCGGGTCTGCATGGCGTGGCCTCGGCTAATCGCGGGTGGCGTGGCAGTGGCCAACGCCCGATTCAAGGTGAAGACCGCCGAAACCCCGGCAGCCAGCGAGAGCAATCGGCGACGGGAGTAACCCTCAGTGTGGCTCATGCTGGTTCCCCTGCTGCGTGGATCTGTTGCATGTTGTGTGCGCAGGCTGCCCGAGCGAATCGCTGGACTACACTGCGACAGCGAACCTTCTCACCCCGTTAAAAGTAGCCGAATGTCCCGAACCCTGATGTCACTCGTCGTTTTGATCGTGGCCGTGTACCTGCTGCTGTGCACGGCGCTGTTCTTTTTCCAGCGTTCGCTGATCTACTTTCCACAACCCGCTGCCGTGGCGTCGGCGGACTCGCGGTTGAAACTGTCGATGGCGGATACCGAGGTGTGGGTGAGCACCCGCGAGCGCTCGGGGCCACGGGCGCTGATCTATTTCGGCGGCAATGCCGAGGACGTGTCGCGCAACCTGCCGGAGTTTGCCGAGGCCTTTCCCGATTACGCGTTGTACCTGCTGCACTACCGTGGTTTTGGCGGCAGCGGCGGTTCGCCGTCCGAAGAGGCGATTGCCGAGGATGCGTTGGCGCTGTTCGATCAAGTGGCTGTCAGTCATCCGCAGATTGCCGTGGTCGGACGCAGTCTTGGTTCCGGTGTGGCGGTGCGTCTGGCCAGTCAGCGGCCGGTGCAACAGCTGATTCTGGTGACACCTTACAACAGCCTCGAAGAAATCGCCGCGAAGCAATATCCGTGGGTGCCGGTGCAGTGGTTGCTCAAGGATCGTTTCGAGTCGGGCAAGTATGCCGCGCATATCCGCGTGCCGACGTTATTGCTGGCGGCCAGTGATGACGAGGTGATCGCGCGGGACAGTACGCAGCGCTTGCTGGAGAACTTCCCCAAGGACGTGGCGGTGCTCAAGGTGGTGCCGGAGTCGGGGCATAATTCGATTTCAGACCGACCACAGTATTGGCAGTGGATGGGGGATGTGCTGAACCGCTGAGCTGTTCTGCATTTGAGTAATGTGGCGCTTTTAATGACCCCATCGCGAGCAGGCTCACTCCTACATTTGAAATGCATTCCAATGTAGGAGTGAGCCTGCTCGCGATTGCGTCTTTCGGCGCAACTATAATTCTGCCAGATCGCACTTTTCGTCACCCCGCCACAAAAGCCTCTCTATTACCCCTGAACCAAGTCCGCAAACCCCAGTCCTATTCGCGCCGCGCCCTGCGGCTGACCTCACCTTAGCGATGTCCCCCTTTTAGAGCTGTCCGTCCCATGCGCCACGCCGTTCGTTCGTCTCGCTTCGTTTCGCTGTGCTTGCTGATCCTTGCATTTTTATTGGCCAACGCCGCCCACGCTGGGGCTGAGCGGCAACTGGTGGCCGCCATCAATGACTATCGCGCCCACCCGCAACGCTGCGATCGACGCCCCGCGCAACGCCTCGCACCGCTGGCCTTGAAATCGAATCTGGCATTGCCGATCGGCTATCGCTACGGCGGCGGAATGCGCGAGGCGCTGAAGGCCTCGGGATATTCAGCGGTCGCGGTGCGCAGCATTCGCATCGTCGGCGCGCAAGATGCCGAAGAGGCGTTCGACCGATTGCAAAGTGATTATTGCGGTGCGTTGCTCGATGCGACCTACGCCGACATCGGCATCAGCCGCTCACGCAGTGAGTGGCAAGTGGTGTTGGCCCGTCCGGTGCTCGACAGCCGCGTCGGTGACAACCGCAGCGTCGGCAAAGCGCTGCTGGCGGAAGTCAACGCCGCTCGCGCTCGCCCTCGAATGTGCGGACGCCAGCGTTTTGCTGCGGCCCGCCCGTTGAGCTGGAACGCAGCACTGGGGGCTGCGGCGCAGGGACACAGCAAAGCCATGGCTTATGGCAACTACTTCGCCCATCGCGACCCGGATGGCGAGATGCCCACCGATCGCGCCCGGGCGGCGGGTTATCGAGGTCGGCAGGTGGGCGAGAACATCGCCGCCGGGCAGCGTTCGCCGGGCAGAGCCATGGCCGGCTGGCTGGCCAGCCCCGGGCATTGCGCCAACCTGATGAACCCGATGTTCACCCAGGTCGGCGCCGGGTTCGCCAGCGAGTCGCGCAGTGATGAAGGGGTTTACTGGACGATGGTGTTTGGGGCGCCTTGATTTCGAGGTGATGCAGCGGGCCCTATCGCCAGCAGGGCTGGCTCCCACATGGGTTCGGCGTTCACCGGACAAAAATGTGGCGGTCTGGCACGACCCCATCGCTGGCAAGCCAGCTACCACAGGGGAGTGCATTCAACATGTAGGAGCCAGCCCTGCTGGCGATGTGGCCAGTGCTGGCGCCATCAATCACTTGGGCCGGCGCACCGCTCGCACTCGCCCGCTGCCGCCGCCACCGCAATAAAACCGTTCGCCAGCATCGGCCTCCAATCCGGAAACGCCAATCCCGTCGGGCATCTTCAGGCTTTCCAGCACTTCGCCATTCTGCGGGTCAATGCGCCGCAACTCGCTTTCATCGCCCTCCCACGTGCCGTGCCACAGCGCGCCGTCCACCCAGGTCACGCCGGTGACAAAACGGTTGGATTGCAGCGTGCGCAGAATCTCGCCGGTGTCCGGGTCGATCTGATAGATCTTGCGCTCGCGATACTGCCCGACCCACAGCGAACCCTCGGCCCACGCCATGCCCGAATCATTGCCGCCGCCCGGTGCCGCAATGGTGTTGAGCACCCGCCCGGTGGCCGGGTCGATTTTCTGGATACGACTGTCGGCGATCTGGAACAGGTGTTTGCCGTCGAACGCGGTACCGGCATCGGCACCGACCTTGATCGTGCGTACGGTTTCGCCACTCGCCGGATCGAGCGCATTGAGTTGACCGTCGCTGGCGAACCACACTTGCTGGCCGTCAAACGTGACGCCGTGGACATTGCCGACACCGTCGAACGGCCCATATTCACGAAGCACTTCTGCGTTTGTCTGTTTCATGGTGACTTCCTCAAAGGTGTGAGAGGCCAGACTAGCCACTGCCCAGCGACACCGGGAGTAACAAGATCGTCGCGAAACCCGGTACCGGCGGCGTCATCCAGCGCCGCGCGCGGCCCAATCCAAACGACTGCACTTTCTCTTCGCATGCCAGTGTCTCCAGTGCCCGCTGCACCTGGCGTTGACTGCTCCCCAACGCCAGCGCCAGCGCCGAGCTCGACCAGGCTTCGCCGTCGCCGAGCAGGGCCAGCAGTGAGGCGTATTTGCTATCTGCGGGCAGGGTCAACAGCGCCACATCATCGGCCTCCAGCGCAAAACCCCGACGGGTCGCGGTGATCTTCGCCAGCGGTTGCAACGCCGCCCGCAACCGGCCGATTTCGACCCGCAGGCGCACGCGATGGGACTCATCGCTGAGCTTCAAACGAAAGGCCTTGGCAATCAGCACTTCCCGGCAGACATCGGCGGGCCAGGCCTCAGCGAGGGTGCGGGCGAGATTGAACAGCAGCGGCCTGGATGCCAGGGACACGCGCATGCCAGCACCGCGTACGCTGTAGCGACAGGCATCAATGATCAGTGTTGGCGATGCAAACAGGTCTTCAACGTGTGCCAGCGTCACCCATTGCGACTGACCCGCATGGGTCAAGCGGGCTGCAGGAGCCTTGAGGATTTGCCAGGCGTGTTCGATTTCCGCGCTCAGCGAAGGAATGCCTGCCGAATCAGCGGCTTGTTGCGCCCGCGTCAGGGTGATCTGTGCTTTGTGCGCCTGCACCCGTCGTAGGGCGATGCCGGCCGTCATCAGCTCATGAACGGCGCGCAGAACCGGCGGCAACACTGCCGGGGTCATTTGGCCGAGCAGCGCTTCAGCCTCGTCCAGTTCACCGATCAGCAGCCATCGGCGAATCTGCAAATAACCCGCGTGCGCTGCGTTTAAAGCATCGCCGTGTGCGTGTAAAAACTGTCGCGCCGTCTCCAGCGCCTTGACCGGCCAGCCCAGATCCCGCGCTGCCAGAGCCACTTCGGCCTGCGCCACCACGCAGCGCGCCTTGGACAGCGGCTCATTCGCGCCAAACCCTCGTACCGCCCGCTGCAACAAGGCTTTGGCTCGAGAAAATTCGCCGAGCTGAGCCATGGCGATGCCGCGCAACGCCAGTGCCGGTGGATCCTCGCGCAATGCCACAAGCTTCAATGCCGCCAGCGGATCACCGCCAGCCAGCGCCCGGCCAGCGGCATTAATCAGCGAATCCATGGTGAATTCATCCTCGCGGGCACTCCGTTACACAGCCGTGAAATTGAGTTTAATCCCGACCGGCAAGCGTGTTTAAAAACCCTTGATAGCACTTTGGTATTCCGGCACCATCGGCAAAGCTTTTCCACGGAAGGAGTCAGGCATGCTGGACGCAAACGCTACCCACATTACCTTTTCGCTCGAAAGCGTTGCCAGCGATCTGCAGGTGTTGAGTTTCGTTGGCCGCGAAGCCATCAACCACCCCTTCTGCTTCGATATTGAACTGGTCAGCGCCCGCCCCGACCTGAAGCTCGAAGAACTCCTGCACAAACCCGGCGTGCTGACCTTCGGCGCCACCGGCGA
>NZ_PCQC01000014.1:0-152053 GCF_002979955.1 Pseudomonas sp. MYb2 | reverse complement strand
TTCCCCATGTGAGAGTAGGTCATCGTCAAGATTAAATTCCGAAACCCCAATTGCGAAAGCAGTTGGGGTTTTGTTTTAGTAGAAACATCCGTTTTTGCTGGCCTGTTACCGTGTTGACAGGTCAGATACAGAATTTCTTGACGACCATAGAGCGTTGGAACCACCTGATCCCATCCCGAACTCAGTAGTGAAACGATGCATCGCCGATGGTAGTGTGGGGTTTCCCCATGTGAGAGTAGGTCATCGTCAAGATTAAATTCCGAAACCCCTGTCTGCTAACGCAGACAGGGGTTTTGTCATTTCAGTGCCTGCCAAAACCGAACGTCAAACTGCTTTGCGTGCCCTGCTCATGCGTCGTGCCAGCCATTTGCGCCACCAGATATAAACGCCAGTCCCCGACAACCCCGCAATCAAAAAACCTAGTACCGCGATCATCACCTGCCCGGTAACACCAATGATCCGACCTCCGTGTATGGGCAACTGCAACCGGTAAAACTGTTCCCCCAACGTTCCCTGTCCAGCGATCTCCTGCCCTAGCAATCGCCCATCCGTACCGTGAAAGAACAACCAGGATTTACCATGAGCGTCTGTGTCGTGTTGACCAAATCCTGCACCGTAAAAGTTGTATTCAAAGCTGTAGTACAACTCCCCGATCCCAGCTGTCAGTCCTAACCTTTTTCCCTCCTGTAATGCCCTCTCGTATGCCTGTTGATAACTCAACTGCGTTATCCCAAGCTCACCCACAGGCATCCGCCCTCGTGCCTCATAGACGCTCGGTTCGATCGATGAAAACAACGACACAGCAGGCTTGAACACCTGACTCGGCAAGTTCATCGCCACACTGCTGACAGCGATTGGCAGCAATAAAAGCCACAACCACAACCCACCGGCGCGATGCAGGTCGAAGTTCAGCCGATACGCATGCCCACCCTTGATCTTCCAGGCCGCCGACCACTTCTTCCAGAACGGCTTGCCACGCGGTAACGTCAGCCACAAAGCGATGAAACAATCGATCACCCAGGCGATGGCTACCAATCCCATCAGCCACAACCCCCAATTGCCTGGCAATGTCAGGTTGTAGTGGAACTCGAGGATAAACGGGACAAAGTTTTCCCGCTGAAAACAGCATTCCCCCCAGTAACGCTGCCCCTTCTGTTCAGCGTTCACCGGATCCAGATAGAACACCTGATTACGTTCATCAAACGGCTTGCCGGTCGTTGGGTCATTGCGCGGAACCGCCGCCAGCAATGCCGTATTCCCCGCCTCATGCGGATACTCCATATACCAGACCTGCAGCTTCGGATGTGCAGCTTGCAGCGCATCAACCAGCTCGCCCGGTGGCAATCGTAAGCCCTGCGCCGAGGCGCTATAAAACTCGGGATTCAACCACTCATCCAGCTCATGGTTGAACGCAAGAATGCTCCCGGTGATTCCCGCCAGCAGTAAAAATACCGCGATGGCCAAGCCGATATAGCGATGCAACAAAACCAGAAATGCGCGCATGAAAAATTTTCCTTCAAATACGACAAAGCCAGCCCCTGACATTCAGGGGCTGGCTTTTTTATGCACAGGACAAAAGGTTTAGAACTGGTAGCTGACGGTCGCCGCGACGTTGCGCTCTTCACCCAAATAGCAGAAGTTCAGACTGGCGCAGGACGCCACATAGGACTCATTGGTCAGATTGTTCGCGTTCAGCCGAACGTCGACGCCCTTCAACCCGACCTTGCCCAGGTCGTAGCCAATCGAGGCGTCGAACAGTGTGTAGGACGGCACCTTCAGGGTGTTCTCCGCATCCGCCCAGCTGTATCCGACATATCGCACGCCACCGCCGAGGCGCAGGCCATCAAGCGCCGCGCTGTCGAATTTGTAGTCAGCCCACAACGAGGCCATATGTCGCGGTGCCTGCGTCGGCGAGTTGCCCTTGTTCTCGATCACATCGGTCGGCGTGCTCAACGTGCTGACCATCGACTTCGAATACTCGATGTCGGTGAAGGTGTAGCTGCCGAGGACTTTGAGGTTGTCGGTCAACTGCATGTGCGCTTCCAGCTCCAGACCTTGCGAGCGGACAGCGCCGACAGCGCGATAGAAGTTTTCCTGCGGCAGCTTGGTCGCCAGGTTCTCCTGATCAATGCGAAACAGCGATGCAGTGAACAGATTGTCAGTGCCCAGTGGTTGATACTTCAGGCCGACTTCCCATTGCGTGCCATCGGTAGGTGCCAGCGGGTTCCCGGCGCTGTCGGCGTAGGAGTTAGGGTTGAACGACTCGGAATAACTGATGTACGGCGCCAGACCGTTATCGAACAGGTAGAGCGCGCCGGCACGGCCAGTGAGTTTGGTGCGGCGGTCGTTGATCTCTGTCCCCTCAGGGCGCCCTGCTTCGGCAATGCGGTTTTCATCGGATGTCTCGACCCAGTCCTGACGCAGGCCCAGCGAGAAGCGCCATTTGTCCATCTCGATCAGGTCTTGCAGGTAAACCCCGGTCTGCTCCAGGCGCCGCAGGTAACTGGTATCGCCATACATATCGATCGCTGAGTTGCCGTACACCGGGTTGAACGCATTGATCGGTGCGAGCCCGCCGCTGGTCCAGTCGACCACGGTTTTACGCCGCTGATAATCCGCGCCCATCAACACCGTGTGTTTGGTCGCACCCGTGAAAAATTCAGCCTGAAGCATATTGTCGACAATGAACGCATGCAGCCGCTCATCACCGCCGGTGTAGTAGCGATTCAACTCGTTGCTGGTTGGCGTGGTCCAGCCATAAGCGTAGACCTGATCCATGTTCACTTTGGAGTCGAGGTAGCGGAAGTTCTGCCGTGCAGTGAAGACATCGTTGAAGCGATGTTCGAACTGATAACCGAACGACTGCTGATCACGCGAGTAACCGTCAATCCCCGGCTCACCTTCGAAGAAATGCGGCGAGATACGGTTGCCATTTCGTTGATGAATGGTGCCGTCGGCCGGTACACCGCCGTGGTAACCGCCATCTGGATCGTGTTGCAGATAAGCCTGCAGCGTCAGCGATGTGTCTTCACTGAAATCGATACTCAACGTCGGTGCCAGGGCGAAGCGTTTTTCCTTGTTGTGGTCAAATTGGGTGTCGGACTGATCCGACAACCCGGTCAGACGATAGGCAATGCGCTTGTCGTCATCGATCGGGCCGCTGAAGTCAAAACCAACCCCGCGCTGACCCTGCGTGCCGACCGTGGCCTGCACTTGATGGTAAGCCTCATACAGCGGTTTTTTGCTGGTCAACGCCACCAGGCCGCCCGGCGAACTGCGACCGTACAGAACCGACGACGGGCCTTTGAGAATGTCCACGCGCTCAAGGAAATATGGATCGACCTGCATGGTGCTGTAAGTGCCGCTGTCGCCCATCGACTTGAGGCCGTCGAGGTAAATGTTGTCCACCGAGCCGTCGTTGAAGCCGCGCATAGCGACATAGTCATAACGGTGAGTTGCGCCATACGGATTGGTCAGCACACCGGGTGTGTAGCGCATCGCCTGCGAGACCGTCTGCGAGCCCTGGTCGTCCATTTGCTCGCGAGTAACCACGGACACACTTTGCGAAGTTTCCAGCAGCGCGGTACTGGTTTTGGTGGCGATCTGACTGTGGGTGGCGTTGTAGCCGTCCATGTTGCCCAGCGCGTTACCGAGGGCGAAGCCTTTGATGTCGGTGGTGGGCAGGGCCAGTGCATCGCTTTGCGCGACCGACCGCAAGGTGTAGCTGCTGCCATCCAGACTGATCGCTTCCAGTCCGGAGCCGCCGAGCAAATGACTCAATGCCTGATCAGTCGAATACTCACCTTGTACGCCTGGCGATTGCCGTCCCTGAGTTTGTTGCGGAGTCATCGCCAGGGTGATGCCAGCCTGACGCGCGAATTGATTCAGCGCTTCACCCAATGGACCCGCAGCGATGTTGTAACGTTGGCCGACTTCACTGTTAACAGTGCCGGCAGCCACGCTCAGGCTCGGCAACACCGCCACACCCAGCGCGGTAGAGAGCAGCGCTGCTCGAACGGCATGACGCAAAACACGCGATTCGCCGGTGAATTTCGGAGAGTTCTTACAGGTGGCGGGGACAGTCATTGTGGGTTTCCGTAGGAAGTCGCAAACGCTTGAGTTGAAGTGCTTACTGACTAAGCCGGACAGTCTGCGAAAACCCGCCAGAATAATTTCACACGACATGTTCCAGGGTCACCCACCAGCGGGTGCGATAGCGCAATTTCACCGGCAACGTCTGCGGCAGGATGGCCAACAGCTTGTCGGTGTCTTCGAGGCGGAACACGCCGGACAGACGCAAGTCGGAAACGTCCGAAGCGCAGGTCAGAAAGCCCTGACGATAACGTCCGACTTCGCTGAGGAAATCACCGAGGCGCATATTGCGTGTGACGATCAAGCCATCGACCCAAGCGCCAGCGTCCATGTCCGGCGTCGGGGCCGGGCGGACCTGATGATGGTCGATCAGATAACTCTGCCCGGCGAGTGCCTGTACCGAAGTGCTGCCGGAAAGGATCGCAACTTCACCATGGGTGACGCTGAGCCGAGTGCAGTCATGTTCCTGACGCAAAATGAAGCGGGCATCGACGGGCTCATAAGCCCCGTGACGATCTTGTACGCGCAGCGGCCGATCAGACGGCGCGCCCTCGTCGGAGCCACCACACGTGACAATGATCTCGCCGCGAGTCAGTTTGATCAGGCGCTGCTGCGCGGTGTAATCCAGATCCACGGCGCTGGCGGTGTTGAGTTCGATGCGCGTGCCGTCCGGCAGCTGGAAGCCGCGACGCTCGCCAGTCGCTGTGGCGTAATCGGCACGCCATTGCTGCCACGCAGCCGTGTCCTTGGCCAACCAAGCGGCGGAGCCCATCAGCAATGCGCCAGACAACAACTTCAAAGCCTGTCGCCGACCCAAACCCTGTGCGCCGTTTTCCAGGGTATTGAATGCCACTTGCGCACCGGGCACCGCGCGAAGGTTACTGCTCAACTCGGCTTGCAGCGACTGCACCCGTTGCCAGGCCAGTTCATGCTCGTGGTGTTCGGCACGCCACTGCTCACACTGGCGATTCAACCTCGAGTTGCCATGGTTATTGCGCAAGCGCAACAGCCAATGGATGGCTTGCTTGACCACTTGCTGCTGCGGCTCGCCGCGACGTCCGAGAGACACGTTATCCACAGGCATCAGCTTTCGTACCGCAGTACGTAGCAGTGATACAGCGCATCAGCGACATAGCGTTCCACTGAGCGCAGCGACAAACCCATCTGTTCGGCGATCTGCTTGTGGGTCAACCCTTCGCACTGCGCCAACAGAAAGGCCTGACGCACTTTCGGTTTCAGTCCTTCAAGCATGCGCGCGATGCTCTCCAGCAGTTCGATCACCAGTGCGCGGGCTTCGGCACTCGGCGTTTCGGCTTCGGGTAGATGTGCGATGGTTTCCAGATAGGCGCGTTCGATTTCCTCGCGGCGCCAGTGATCAATCACCAGGCCGCGAGCGACGGTACGCAGAAAGGCGCGGGGCGTTTTGAGTTCGAGGCGTTCGGTGCGTTGCAACAGGCGCACGAAGGTGTCCTGTGCCAGATCTGCTGCATCCGCTGCATTGCCCAACCGCACGCGCAGCCAAGCGTTGAGCCAGCCGTGATGACTACTGTAAAGCGCCTGTACTGCAAACTCAGGTGAGGACATGAACGCGAACGTCACAAATGATAATTACTCGCATTGTCATCAAGGGTTACAGAATTTGCAACTGCCGTTGATGCGACCGTCGTAAAAAACCGGTTATCAGCCGCTCTAGCGCGCCGTTCGGCGGGAATCCGCCAGAAATTCCATCCATTTCCCCCACGACCCTAAGATTTCTCCGAAACGTGCCGACAGACTGGTGAGACATGCGTGCACCAAAGTAGAGCGGCCAGAAGAACGCTGCCTGCGCTGTACATGGAATGTTGCATCCGGAACGCATCCCCACTTTTGGCATAAGAAGTCCCATGAAATGAATCTCAAGTTCAGCCATAAAATCCTGTTGGCCGCCTCGGGCGTCGTGGTCCTGGCGTTCGCGCTGTTCACCCTCTACAACGACTATCTGCAGCGAAACACCATTCGCCAGAACCTCCAGTCCTCTGTGCAGCAGGCCGGTGATCTGACCGCCAGCAGCGTGCAGAACTGGATGAGCGGGCGGATTCTGGTGCTGGAAAACCTCGCGCAGAACGTTGCCCATCAGGGCAAGGACGCCGACTTCCCGGGTCTGGTCGATCAACCGGCCTTCACCTCGAATTTCCAGTTCACCTACGTCGGTCAGGCCAACGGTGTGTTCACCCAGCGCCCTGACGCGAAGATGCCGGACGGCTACGATCCGCGTCAGCGCCCTTGGTACAAGCAAGCCGTTGTGGCTGACAAAACCATGCTGACGCCGCCGTACATGGCCGCTGTCGGTGGCCTGGTAGTGACCATCGCCATGCCGGTGAAAAAGAACGGCGAGCTGCTCGGCGTGGTTGGTGGTGACTTGAGCCTGGAAACCCTGGTGAAGATCATCAACTCGGTTGACTTCGGCGGCCTCGGCCACGCGTTCCTGGTCAGCGCCGACGGTCAAGTGATTGTCAGTCCGGACAAAGATCAGGTCATGAAAAACCTGAAAGACATCTACCCGAACACCAGCGTACGCATCGAGAAGGGCAACCAGAACGTCGTGCTCAACGGCCAGGAACGCATTCTGTCGTTCACCCCGGTCAGCGATCTGCCGAATGCGCAGTGGTACATCGGTCTGTCGATCGATCGCGACAAAGCCTACGCCGCACTCAGCCAATTCCGCACCTCGGCACTGATCGCGATGTTTGTCGCTGTCGGCGCGATTGCGCTGCTGCTCAGCCTGTTGATCAACGTGCTGATGCGTCCGCTGACCACCATGGGCCGCGCGATGCAGGACATCGCTCAGGGCGAGGGCGACCTGACCCGTCGTCTGGTGGTTGAGAGCAAAGATGAGTTCGGCGAGCTGGGCAGTGCGTTCAACCAGTTCGTCGAGCGAATTCATGCGTCGATTTCCGAAGTGTCTTCGGCGACTCGCCATGTACATGACCTGTCGCAACGGGTGATGGCGTCGTCCAACGCCTCGATCGTCGGTTCTGACGAACAAAGCGCGCGCACCAACAGCGTCGCTGCGGCGATCAACGAACTGGGCGCTGCTACTCAGGAAATCGCCCGCAACGCCGCCGATGCTTCGCAACACGCCAGCGGCGCCAGTGAGCAGGCCGATGATGGGCGTCAGGTGGTCGAGCAGACGATCCTGGCGATGACCGAGCTGTCGCAGAAGATCAGCCTGTCGTGCACGCAGATCGAAACCCTCAATGCCAGCACCGACAACATCGGCCACATCCTCGATGTGATCAAAGGCATCTCGCAACAGACCAACCTGCTGGCACTCAACGCCGCGATCGAAGCGGCGCGTGCCGGTGAAGCCGGACGTGGTTTTGCCGTGGTGGCGGACGAGGTGCGTAACCTTGCCCATCGCACCCAGGAGTCGGCGGAAGAGATCCACAAGATGATCACGTCGCTGCAAGTCGGTTCGCGTGAAGCGGTGAGCACGATGAACGCCAGCCAGGCGTCCAGCGAGCAAAGCGTTGAAGTGGCCAATCAGGCCGGTTTGCGCCTGGTCAGCGTGACCCAGCGTATCGGCGAAATCGACGGCATGAACCAGTCGGTCGCCGCCGCTACCGAAGAGCAGACCGCCGTAGTGGAAACTCTCAACGTCGACGTCAACCAGATCAACCTGCTGAACCAGCAGAGCGTGGCCAACCTCAATGAAACGTTGAAGGATTGTGATGCGTTGTCGCAGCAGGCCAACCGCCTGAAGCAACTGGTCGACAGCTTCAAGATCTGACCTCAAGTCAGACCGCGTTATCGTTCATCGCGAGCAGGCTCGCTCCTACAAATTAACCGGGTTCCATCTGAAGGAACCCGATCAACTGTAGGAGTGAGCCTGCTCGCGATAGCGGTCTACAACTCACCGCCAAACTCAAGCCTTAAACAAACAGCTTCAGCACATTCCCCATCGCATCATCGGCAAACCCCTGCACAAAATCCTTGAACCCGGGCAGCGCTTCCTCACCGCCCGAGGCCGGCTCGGCAATGATCGTCCACGTCGCCCGGGACTTGCCTGCGCCCAGCGCTTCCACATTCATCGCCGCCCACAGATTCGCCACCCCCAGCGTGTTGTAAATCGTTGTCCAGGTCATGCTGCGTGCCTGCTCATCGCGGGAGTTGAGTTGTTCGACCACCACGTTGCCGTCCTTGAAGCATTTCTTGCGTAGCGAGGACACACCCTCACCGGTCATTTCGATGTGCGACAGCGCCGGAATGAAGCGGTCGAAACCGCCGAAGTTACCGACCACTGCCCAGACCTGCACCGCGTCCGCCGGTACCTCCACCGACGACACAACGTGGCAGCCATGCGGATTTTTGATCAGGGTGTCCGGTTGCAAATTGCTCATGGTGTTGCTCCTTGTTGTTGAGTCAGATGAAGTTGATTTCTTTCAGGTAGTCGCAGCCACGACGCAGCAGCGCCGGGGATTTTTGCGGGTAGTGCGCCCCCATTTGCTGCACGCCGGCCTGGGCGTTGGCGTGGCCGATCAGCGAGATGTCACCGATGTCTTCCTCAAAGCCGTTGAGGTAGAAACCGAGTACGCCGAACAACGCGTTGTCGGCATCGACGCGCCCCAGTTGCTGCTGCCAGTCGGCGACGCTGACCAGCGCGAACTCGCTGCCGGTTTCGCGGAACGACGCGACGTAGGCATCCCAGCTCAGCGGCTCGGGGTTATGCAGGTTGAACACCGCGCGCTCGGGCGAATAACGGCTGGCGTGGAAGGCGATGAAGCGGGCGAGAAAGTCCACCGGCATCAGGTCGAAGTTCAGTGCGAAGGCCGGCACCTGACCGAGCTGGATCGAGCCTTTGAGCATCAACATCAAACGGTTTTTGTGCGGCTGACAGACGCCGCTCAAACTGTTGAAACTGATGTTGCCGGGGCGATACAAGTTGACCCGCACACCCCGTTCCCGCGCCCGTTCGAGAATGCGTTCGCCGACCCACTTCGACAGGTTGTAGCCGTTGCGAATGTAGATCGGCGGCGTTGACGCGGCAGGCAATTCCAGCACTCGCCCCGCGTCGTCGACCGTACTTGAAGCCGACAGCGTCGAGACGAAATTGAAAACCTTTTTGCTCTGCCCTTCGCACAAACGCAGCAGGGCAAAAATCGGCTCGACGTTGTCTGCCGCCAGCGACTCGTAATCGAGTACGTGGTTAACGTTGGCAGCGTTGTGCACCAGTGCGCCGAACTCACGATCGAGGCGCTGATAATCGTCGTCATCCAGGCCCAACTGCGGACGCGTTATATCCGCCGCGTAAACCCGCACACGACGCAGATCCAGATGCTCCAGGCGGTTTTCTCGCAGTGACTCGGCAAAGCGTTGCGCCGCTGTTTGCCCGCCGCCGTCGCGCACCAGACACGCCACTTCGCTGGCACCCCAACCGAGCAGCGCCTCGACGATGTGCACACCGACAAAGCTGTTGGCGCCAGTGACGATGACCTTGTGCACATCGCCCATGCGGCTGATCGGCAGCGGATCGATTTCCAGTGCACGCTCGGCGTCGGCCATGGCCTGAGCGCTAAGTACGGCGCTGTCATCGGTGCCGCGCACCAGCGTCGCAAGCTTGATGATGGTCGGCAGTTCGATGAAGCGATTGATCGAAATGCTGCGGCCGAACTCCTCACGCAAACGCAGCAACATCCGCGACAACAGAATCGAGTGGCCGCCGAGATTGAAGAAGCTTTCGTCGGTAGAGATGTCGCTGCCCGGCAGCTCCAGCAACTCGGCCCAGATCTCCAGCAGTAGCGCTTCGTCGGCATTTGCCGGCAGGCACTTCGGGCCGGTGTCCTGCACGCTCACCGGCAGTTCCAGCAGCGTTTTGCGGTCGACCTTGCCGTTGCTGGCGAACGGCATGCTCGACAGTTCGGTCCACGCCACCGGTTGCATGTAGTCCGGCAAAAACTGTCGGGCGTGGGCCTTGAGCGCTTCGCGTGCGGTGTCTGATTGCGCTTGCGCGAGGAACGCCAGAATCCGCCGCTGGCTGTCGATCACCACCGCCACTTGCCGGTACAGCCGGCTCTCGCGCAGGCAACGCTCGATCTCTTCCGGCTCGACCCGGAAACCCCGGATCTTCACCTGATTGTCGCGTCGCCCACACAGCTCGATCCCGTGCTCGCCCCACTTCGCCATGTCACCGCTGCGGTAGGCGCGCAACGTTTGGCCGTCCGGCAGATTCAAGGTCAGATAACGCTCGGCGGTCTGCTGTGGATTGTTCAGATAACCGAGGCAGACACCGGGGCCGACGATGAACAATTCGCCGACGGTTTGCTCCGGCACGGGCTGCAAATCGTCATCGAGAATCAACACCTGGCTGTTGGCGATGGGCGCGCCGAGACTGCGGTTGCTGTCGCCGGGTTGCAGTTGCCGCGCGGTGATCAGCACCGTGGCTTCGGTCGGGCCATAAAGGTTGTGCAGCGTGCCCTGGCGGGTCAGTTGCTCGATGACGAACGGCTCGCAGACATCGCCACCGGTCATCACTTGCACACCTTCCAGTTGTTCCAGCGGCAGGATGCTCAGCAGCGCCGGCGGCAGGAACGCGTGGCTCAGTTGCCGACGACGGATCAGCGCGATCAGTTGCAGCGGATCACGCCGCTGCGTGTCGTCGGGCACCACCAGTTCGGCGCCTGAAAGTAAGGTCGGGAAGATATCGATCAACGATGAATCGAAACTCAACGAAGAAAACTGCAGCACCCGACTCTTGGCGTGCAACTGCACGTACTCGGCGTACCAAGCGGTGAAGTGCGCAAGGTTGGCCTGACTGAGCAACACACCTTTGGGATGGCCGGTGGTACCCGAGGTGTAAAGCGCCATGCACGGCGCCTCAAGTTCAGGACGCTGGCGCATCAACGGTTGGCCGAGATCGGCTTCGGCGCTGTCGACGCCACTGACGTCGAGCCCAGCCATCGTTGCGCTCAGCGGATGCTCGCCATCGTGCAGCAGCAACAACGCGCCGGCGTTGTGCAGAATGTATTGCTGACGCTGCAGCGGATGGCTCGGCTCCAGCGGCAAGTACACCGCGCCGCTGCCGAGGATCGCCAGAATCGAGGCGAACAGCGCCGGACTTTTCGGCAGGCAGATACCGACCACCCATGGCTGCGGATGCTGCTCAAGTAACGGCAGCAAACGCTGTTGAATAGCCCGGCTATGGGCGTGCAATTGCTGGTAACTGAAGGAGCGTTCGCCGATGTGCAACGCCGGGCGTTTGGCGTGCTCGATCAGGCTCTGTTGCAGCCGCTCGATAACGGGAGCCTTCGCCTGTTCCAGCAACGCCGTATTCGCGGTGTCGTTGTGGTGATGGACGTACGCCAGGCTCTCGAGAAACAGCAGGTTTTCCATGCGCTCGAAATCCGGGGCTTTCAGCGATGTGGTCTGCTGAAAATAATCCGTATCGCGGGAGAAGCGGCTGACTAGCAAGGCTACTTCGTCGACGATATGCGTCAGTACCCGCTGACGCAGTGCCTGACCGTTGCCGGACGGTTCATCACCAATCGGCACACGACTGATCAGTGATGAGCCGAGAAAGCACAGCAGATCGAGTGTTGGTAAACCCGCTGCGCTGTGCGCGCAGACGCCCAGACGCAAATGCAGGTGCGGGATGGCGCAGTGATCGCCGGCGCCGAGGAAGCCATCGTCGATGATCAGATCCACCGTCGATGTACCCGCAACGCTGCGTTGCAAGGAGTGACCGTGTTGTTCAAGTTCCTGCGCCAGATCGGTCATGGCCTGACTGGTGCCAATCAGCAAAATGTCGAGACGTTTCATGTCGGCCTCCTCATCAAACCAGGTAGTCGCGCAGGGCGTGCTGCACGCACGGTGTGTCGAGCAGCGAGCTGTTGTGGAAGAACTTGACGATGTTGCCCACCAGCGGGTGATGGCGATTGATCGGGAACGCCAGTCCGGCCATTTCGTCTTTGAGCGAGCGCCGTGTGGCCTCGCTGACCGGCAGCGCATCGATCAGGCGCAGGTCGAAGGCTTTCTGGATGTCGTTGGTCAGGTAGTGGCCGATGAACACCGGCAGGATCTGCGCAATGGTTTCGCGATCCGCCGCGTTTGCGGTGTACCAATAGATGCGCACCATCCGCGCCCAGAAACTCGAATGGCGACCTTCATCAAGTAAGTGATCGGCCATCAGGCCTTTGATCGACGGTTTGACCGAGTCGTCGCGGGCGAACGCGGCGACATCGCCGGTCACGGTGTTTTCAGCAATAGCCACGCAAATCAATTCGACCGCGCTGCGCAGGTGCTCCGGTGCCAGCGCTACAGCCGCCGGAATCGCCCGGCTCAACTCGATTTCATCGGGCAACCGGATCGGCTCGATGCCGGTCATCGCCACCGTTTGTTGCATGAAATCCATCGCCACCAACGCGTGGTAATCCTCGTCGACCACCACGGTCATCGCGTCGTAACGACAGGCGAACGGGAAGGGCACGGCGAAGCGATCCTTGGCGATGCTGCGTGCGGTCTTGTCGACGATTTCCGTTTCGAAAATCACCACATCGTTGATGAACTTGTACAGCGTCTGCACCAGCGCGAAATCACGCTGTTGCGGGCATTCGCGCAGGAAGGTTTCACTGAGCACCAGGGGTTGCCGGCTGAGGGGATAGATCAGGCGCTCGTCGTCCTCCAGCACACGTCGAGGGCGGGTGCGAATGGTCGCGCGACTCTCCCAGACATCCGCGAAAGATTGATAGTCGGCGGCATTCATTGGGCCACCTCCGCCAATGGCTCACGCATGCTCAGGCGCAGGCCGTCCCACAGGGCGATGCGGCTTTCCACGGCGGCGATGGCGCTGGCGTAGACCTCGGCCTCACGCTGCGGGTCGCCATCGACCAGTCGGTCCAGCAATTGCTCCGCCGCCGGACCGTGATCCTCGGAATCGACCTCGATGTGCCGTTCCAGGTAATAACGAAAGGTCGGTGCCTGCTCGATGCCGATGCCCCAATCATCGAGGATGCGCTGGAACATGGTCGGGATCACGCTCTCGCGACCATGCAAGAACGCTGCGGCCACGCTATGTCCCGGCGCATGCAGGGCGATGCGCAAGGTGTCGCGGACGAATTGCGCGGCGGCCGGATCAACGTCGACGCTTTGCAACGCCACGTCATAACCCACGCCCTCCTGCTGCAGAGCAACAAAGCGCTCTACTGCTGTGGTGCTGGCGCCAATTTCGCGCATTGCATCCAGGTACAACTCGAAATGGCTGTAGTGCCCCTCTGCCAGACGATCGTCCGATTCTTCACCCAAGACGATCTCGTTGATCAGCCGGGCGGCATGCGGATCGCGTGGCGGTAGCCAGGGCAAGCGGGTGCAGGTCAATTCCTGTTGCAGACGCTTGGTCAGCGACATGAAGTCCCACACCGCAAATACGTGGGTCTCCATGAACCGACGTAATACCGATAACGAAGTAATCTCGGAAAAGATCGGGTGAATACTCAGTTCAGCTTTCTTCAGGGCGAGTTGGTTCTTAATGGGCATCATGATGTCCTTTATCATTGATATGAAATGGAACGGCTGTTTCAACTAAACAATCAATGCTGCCGTAACTTGCATGTGTCGTGGCTGCAGCTGATTGAAACTCTCTGCTATTGCCGAAAAGTCAGTAGTACCCGTCGGCGGCGCCATGGGTGTTTAGCCCTAAGTCCGCAGTCATTGCCGGTGATGCTTTGGGCGTGTGCCGAAATGTATGGCGAAGTTCAAACTCGGCGTGGAAAAAACTAATACAGACGGAAAGTGTTTAACAAGTATATTTTCAATTATTTCAAGTTTGCTGTTTTTCAAGTATGAAGAGTGCTGATAAAACTTTTTATTTAAGTTTTATTTGGGCGTAGTTGCTCCTTTCGGCTAATAACGGCCAAAATCGATCGACAAGAGTGAATGCCTCACTCGAAGCAACTTTCTACTGAAGAGAATTAAATGTTTTAAAGGGGCGAAAGTTGGCCGGGACCGGCGCCTGTACTTCCTTTTCCCGTGACAAGGCTCCTTCCGTAGGTTCCTGGTGCGGGGACTGCGCCGACGATGCGGTGCGTCGCCCGTTCTTTATTGGGTTGGCGGATCAAGAGTGCGGGTAAATTGCCGCCACGGCTATTACCGATTGGTGATCGCGAAGGGCGAAACCGGACTGCGCGGCGCGGGAAGGTTAGAGCAGGTGCGCCAGTCCGCCACTGGCGTTCGTGGCGGCGCGGGCGAGGGATTTGTAAGCGGGTGATTCGTCGGCAGCAACGGCCTCAGCGCGAGGTTTTGCGGCTCTGGCTGGCGGGGCTGGCAAGGTAGCGTGTGATGACATCGACACCACGATTGAGGTGATGCACCAGCAACCTCACCGAGCCTTCGACATCACGCGCGATTGCCGCTTGCAGCATCGCCCGGTGGTCGTCCTGTGACAGCTTGCCCAGGCCCATGGCTTCGAGATTGAAACGCAGGAAGCGTTCTTCTTCGTTGAGCCCGTCTTCGACCAGCCGCAGCAGGCGCCGGTTGGGTGCCATGCTGTACAGGGTCATGTGGAACAGACGATTGAGCCGGCCAATTTCACTGTAGTCGTGTTGGTGTTCGAGCTCTTCTATATAGCCGGCCGCGCGTTCGTGATCGGCGCTGGTCAGCAAAGGAATCGACTGCCGCAGGGCTTCGGTCTCGAGCAGAATCCGCAGTTGATAGGTTTCGGGGGCATCGCCCTGAATCAGGGGTGCGACCACCGCGCCTTTGTGCGCGGTGACGCTGAGCAGATCCTGCGCTTCGAGCTGGCGCAAGGCTTCGCGCACCGGCATGCGGCTGACCCCGAACAGATCGGCCAGATCCTGCTGGCGCAGCGCAGTACCGCAAGGCAGGCGCCCATCAAGGATGGCAGCGCGCAGGGTTTCCTCGATGACCGAACGGGCAAGATGCGCAGGGATCGGTCCATCGACTTTGATGCTGTGCAACGGTTTGGGCTTCTGTGTCACGACTACGCACCCTGTTTTCGGCTGAATTTGGATCCAAATGACACTAGTGATTGCTCTACAGGTTGTCAAACCGTGTAGAAGAACGCCGTTACATTTGCAGTTTAGCGCGGTCGCGATGATCTCATGGTGCCATTGTTTTTTAGCGGGCTAAGCTTCACCATCAAACGCTTTCTATCCTGCCCCCTTGGAAACCTGCTGTGGCGGTACGTTTCGCGATCCCCCGGACTCTGCGCTGGCTAGGCTGCGCACTGCTGCTGGCCGGCGTCATGCTGGGCGGTCTGCATGCCGATTGGGATTTTTCCGTGATCAGCCGCAAGGCCTCTGCGCTCTACGGGCCGCTGGGCGCCGGGCAGCAACGCATCGATGCCTGGCAGAATCTGCTGGCCACACAGAAGCAAGTCAGCGAGATGGAAAAACTCAAAGTGGTCAACCTGTTCTTCAACAAACAGGTGCGCTACGTCGAAGACATCGATCTGTGGCACGAGGTCGATTATTGGGAAACGCCCATCGAGGCGCTGTGGAAGGGCGCCGGTGACTGCGAAGACTATGCGATAGCCAAGTATTTCAGCCTGCGCCACCTCGGGGTTTCCAGTGACAAGCTGCGCATCACCTACGTCAAGGCACTGCGCCAGAACCGCGCGCACATGGTCCTGACTTACTATGCCACCCCCGATGCCATGCCGCTGGTGCTCGACAGCCTGATCGATCCGATCCAGCCGGCCTCGCAGCGAACCGATTTGCTGCCGGTCTACTCTTTCAATGCCGAAGGTCTGTATTTGCCCGGAGCCAAGGGCAACAAAAAGGTTGGTGACACCAAACGCCTGTCACGCTGGCAGGATGTCTTGAAGAAAATGCAGGCCGAAGGTTTTCCGGTCGAGACGACTAACTAGGAGCACGCGCTCAGATGTCTTTGTTCAAACAGCTGTTGATCGCTATCTGTCTGTTCCTGGTGGTCGCCTTCACCGGCAGCTTCATGGTCAGTCTGGAAAGCTCGCGTACCCAGTACGTCAACCAGTTGCGTTCCCATGCTCAGGACGCTGCAACAGCGCTGGCCCTGTCGTTGACGCCGAATATCGACGACCCGGCGATGGTCGAGTTGTTGGTCAGCTCGATTTTCGACAGCGGTTACTACGCGAGCATCCGTGTAGTCGATGTGAAGACCGATCAGACGATTGTCGAGCGCAGCGGCATTCCGGCCGTCAGCAATGTGCCGGACTGGTTCGTCAGACTGATCGGACTGGAGCCGGCCGGTGGCGATGCACTGGTCAGCCGCGGCTGGGAACAGGCGGCAAGGGTTGAGGTAGTCAGTCACCCGATGTTTGCTGTGGCCAAGCTGTGGCAGAGCGCGTTGGGCAGCCTTGGCTGGCTGCTGATCTGTGGTGCGATCAGTGCAGTGCTCGGCGCGTTGCTGCTGCGTCGGCAATTGAAGCCGCTGGATTACATGGTCAAGCAATCCCACGCCATCGCCCGGCGCGAATTCCTGAGTCTGCCGGATCTGCCGCGCACGCCTGAGTTGCGTCGCGTGGTGCAGGCGATGAACCAGATGGTCGAGAAGCTCAAGGCGCTGTTTCAGGAACAGGCCGAGCGCAGTGAAAAGCTGCGTGCCGAGTCGTATCAGGACAACCTGACCGGGTTGGCCAACCGCCGTTATTTCGAGATGCAGTTGAACAACCGCGTGAGCAACCCGGAGCAGGCCAGTTCCGGTTATCTGCTGCTGTTGCGGGTCAAGGATCTGGCCGGCCTCAACCAACGGCTCGGTGGCCAGCGCACCGATGAACTGTTGAAAGCGGTCGGCGAGCAACTGTCGCGTGAATGCGCCAAATACCCGGAAACCCAGAATCTCGTCACGCGAATTCGCGGCGGTGAATTTGCCGTGCTGGCGCCAGGCCTGGTGCGTGAAGAAGCGCTGCAACTGGCGCAGAACCTCGACAATGCCTTGAGCAGCCTGCACGCCACCGGCGCGACCGATGTGGCAGCGGTGGCGTCGATCGGCCTGGCGCCTTTCGCCCACGGCGATTCGCCGCAATCGGTGCTCAGTCTCGGTGATCAAGCACTGGCGCAAGCCGAAGGGCAGGGTGAGCAGAACTGGGCCTGCATTGATCAGAGCCTCACGGCGGACGTTGGCGACGATCATCACGCCTGGCATCGCCTGCTGGATCAGGCGTTGAGTCAGCAGCGGTTCGAGCTGTATTTCCAACCGGTGGTGGCGGCTCAGGACTCGCAACTGGTACTGCATTACAAAGTGCTCTCGCGTCTGCTCGACGAGCAGGGCCAGACCATTCCGGCCGGACGCTTCCTGCCGTGGCTGGAGCGCTTTGGCTGGACCGCCCGGCTCGATCGGCTGATGCTCGAACGTGTGCTGGAACAGATGAAAGGACACGAGGAGTCGCTGGCGCTGAACTTGTCCTCGGCGACGTTGGCCGATCCGCAGGCACTGAATAAAGTCTTCGAGATTCTGCGCGCGCATTCCAACCTCGGCGCGCGCCTGACCCTTGAGATCGGCGAGGAGCAGTTGCCGGAGCAAGCGGTGCTGGAGCAGTTGACCCGGCGCCTGCGTGAGCTGGGCTTCTCACTGAGTCTGCAGCGCTTTGGTGGGCGCTTCAGCATGATCGGCAACCTGGCGCGGTTGGGGCTGGCGTACTTGAAGATTGATGGCAGCTACATTCGCGCGATTGATCAGGAGGGCGACAAGCGCTTGTTCATCGAAGCGATCCAGCGCGCGGCGCACAGCATTGATCTGCCGCTGATTGCCGAGCGGGTCGAGACGGAAGGCGAGTTGGCGGTGATTCGCGAGATGGGCTTGTATGGGGTTCAGGGGCAGTTGTTGGGTGAACCGAAGCCTTGGCGGTAAGAGCAACCCTCACCCTAACCCTCTCCCAGAGGGAGAGGGGACTGACCGTGGGATATTGACGCAATACGCCGACGTGAGCGATTTGCGCTGAATCCATAATCGACTCGATTTTATAGCGTCAGACACTTCGGTCGGTCCCTCTCACGGAGGCAGGGGGGACTGATTGGGGGTTGTTCGGGAAGTACGCCGACATGAGCGATTTGTTTTAAATCCATAATCGACCCGGTTTCTCAGGTCGATGTATGACGCCAGACACCTCGGTCGGCGCCCTCTCCCTCAAGGGGACTGATTGGGGGATATTCGGGAAGTCCGCCGACGTGAGCGATTTGTTTTGAATCCATAATCGACCCGATCTCTCAGGTCGATGTATAGCGGCTGACACCTCGGTCGGCCCCCTCTCCTTCCGGGAAAGGGGACTGATTAGGGGATATTCGGGAGATACGCCGACGTGAACGATTTGTGCTGAATCCATAATCGACCCGGTTTTTCAGGTCGATGTATGACGCCAGACACCTCGGTCGGCTCCCTCTCCCTCCGGGAGAGGGCTGGGGTGAGGGGCTTTTGATTCTGAGCGGATCAGATCAACCCGCCCTCATCCTCATCGATCAACTGGCTCAACCCGCCCAATGCCTCACGCGCCTGAGTCCGGTCCATCAGTTTGGCCTGGGCCGCAGGTGGCAGGTCGGTGACGCGGATCACGCCTTTCTGGGTCAGCACCTGAATCAGGTCGTCGAGTACCCGAATCATTTCGAAGTCGCTCTGCTTGAGCTGTTTCAGGCTGGTTTCCACCACTTCATTGGCGAACCAGGCCTGGATTTCATGGCTGTCGGCCGGCAGCGTTTCCGTGGCCTCGGCGTAGGCCGCGGCTTCCACGCGAATCAACAGACCTTGCGCATCGCGTTGCACGTAAAACATTGAGCATCCCTCGGAAATGAACCAGCGTCATGCTGTCAGCAGCATAGCCAACTGTGCGCGAGTATGCGGGGCGGCGACGCAATCGTCACCGCTCCGGACCGCACAAACGTGACGGCCGCCCCAAATGGGGCGGCCGTTTGTTCACGTATCAGCTGTTGTTGTGGTCGACTTTGATGGTCGGGTCGCTGCCGGCAATCAGGTTATGAATGTTGGCGCTCGACCAGTTGTTGCCTTCCAGTTTGATCGTCACATCCGGAGTCGCGGCAGCGGCGTCGCCGGAGTTGAACTTGCCCGCCGAGCTGACTTGCAGCGACGACGTGCCATCGACCGTGGTGATCTTCAGGAAGTTATCGATGGTGCTGCCGGTCTCGCCCTGCAGCAGATCGCGCAGGTCAATACGGTCACCTTCGCTGGCCTTGAAGTCCTTGATCACGTCGTTGCCGGTGTCGCCCGCTTTCCAGACGAAGGTGTCGGCACCCGAACCACCGATGAGGATGTCGTTGCCCTGACCGCCGATCAGCGTGTCGTTGCCGGTGCCGCCGAGGAGGATGTCATTGCCTTTGCCGCCATCGAGCCAGTCGTTGCCGCCCGAGCCGAAGAGGATGTCATTGCCCGCGCCACCCAACAGCGTGTCGTTACCGTCATGCGCGCCGGAGACATCGAACGCCTGATAGTGCTCGGTGATGTATTGGTGCACATTGCTGGTGGTGACCTTGCTGACGTCGACCCCGGTTTCCTTGGCCACGAACGCCTGCATCGCCTGATAACCCTCGCCGGCAATGCCGTTGAAGCTGACCAGATCGCCGAACAGGATGTCGTTACCGTCGCCACCGCTGACGGTGTCGTTGCCTGGCATCGTCGCTTCGGTGTGGCCGATGATCGAGTTGGCCAGATCCTTCGGATCGATGTTGGTCTGCGGAGTTTTATCCGAATCGTAAGGTTTCAGATCGTTGAGGCTGACATCGTTGTTCAGTCCGATAGCCTCGACGTTCGACAGACCGTTGAGCAAGGCAAAACCACTGGTCGAGTTGCTGGTCGTTGCCGAGTTGGTGCTGTTACCGGTCCCCGCCAGACTAGACAACTCATACGTGCCGTCGCCCTGCGCGTGGATGGTGCCCAGATTAGAGCTGCTCCAGCCCCACCACGAATTGTAGGTTTGCAGGGTCACGGTGCCGGCGCTGTTGATCGTCAATGCGTGGGTATTGTCGATGTAGGTGCTGAAGGTGTCGCCCGGCTTGTAGTTGCTGGTTTTCACCACATCGTCGAGCTTCACGTTGCCGTACAGCGTCGGGTTGGTCTGCTCGCCGCTCTGGTAGTAGGTCGGCTGACCGTCGGTGATGAAGTACGTGAGGTTCTTCGCCCCGGTGTTGGCCACCGCGTCAGCGCTCTGGAACCAGTTGGCCGTGGTCTTGAACACATCCTCGTAGTTGGTGCCGCCGCCGGAGGCCATCGAGTCCAGTACCGCTTTGAGTTGCGTCAGTGCGTTCGGGTCGTTGAGGTTTACCGACACCGACTTGTTCACCTGGGTATCGAAGTCGACGAGGAAAATGTTCACCGTGCCCGAATTGCTGCCGCCCAGGCTCTGCTTGAGGCTGTTGAACACTGAGGTCAGCGAATCTTTGGCGGCGTTGAGCGACGACGCGCTCATGCTGCCGGAGCTGTCGACCATGAACGCGATGTTGTAATTGGTGCCCGGGACCACGGTCAGGCCACCGATGTCGGCGACGATGATGTCGTTGCCATCGGTGCCGGTGACGGTGTCGTCGCCCGAGGTCGCCACGACCGCGTTGTAGACGGCCGGCACCACGGTGACCGGAATGGTCGCGGTGCTGCTGGCCGAACCGCCGACCTGTTCGGTGGAGGTCGAGGTCACGGTCAGGTTGAACTGGCCGTTGTAGTACGGCGGTGGCGTTACGGTCAGGCTGCCGAGGTTCCAGCCGGTGACGTTGGCGTCGCCGCTGCTGGCGGTGACGGTGAAGGTATGACCCGCGCCATCGCTGAGCACCGAGCCGACCGGTGCGCCGCTGATCTTCACGCTCAGGGTTTCCGAGCCGTCGGTGTCGGTCAGGGCGGTGGTGACTGCCGACAGTTTCACCGTGGTGCCTTCGGCGCCGGTGTTGAGTTTGTAGCCGTCGTAATAGCCTTCACCGCCGCTGCCGTGCAGATCGGAGACGGTCACGCCCGAATTGATCAGATCCTGCACGCCGGTGTAAATCGGCACGCCGGCGCTGCTCAGGTCGATCGGCGTGCTGCCGTTGACCGACAGGTTGACGTCGTAGCTGCCCGGGCCGCTCTGGTTGTGGTGGTAGATGTCCAGGGTGTAGTAGCCGCTGGTGGTCGGGGTGAACGAGCCATTGATGGCGCCGCCCGCGCCCCAGGTACCCGAAGCCACACTCTTGCCGCCGATCGTGATCAACAAACTGTCATCGGCAATACCGCTGAAGGTGTAGGTCTTGCCGGCTTCCAGATAAATCAGGCCTGACGTCTTCGATGCCGTGCCCGCCGCAACGCTACCGTCGGACTGCACATTGGTGACCGAGCCACTGGAGTTCGGTTTCCCGGCGCCGTCGATGACGTTTTTCAGCGTGGTCGAATCCGCGCCATTACCGTTGGTGCCCAGGCCCGACAGACCGGTCCAGACTTCCTTGATCAGGCCGGTGGACTTCACGCTGTTGTCGGCCACGCTCACGGTCGGCGCATCCGCCACTGGCGTGATGTCGATTTTCACGGTGCCGGTGTTGCCCAGCAACTGGCCGTCGGTTGGCTGGAACTTGATCTGCGCGTAGTCCGCCTGGTTGTTGCCCAGACCGCTGCCACCGTAACCATTGACGCCCGACTCGTTGGCATCCGGCAGGAAACGCAGCTTGCCCGCGTCGATGTCAGCCTTGCTGAAGGTCTGGTTGTTGGCGACGTCTTTCCAGGTCGAGCCGTCCAGATACTGCAGTTTGCCTTCGCCGGGCAGCTGGGTGATTTTGATGCCGAGGCTGCTGGCCGGGCTGTCGACGTCGGTCACACCGAAGGTCGACCAGCCAAGTACCAGCGGGGTGTCTTCGGTGCCAGTGACATTGCTCGGTGCAGCAACCGGCGCATCGTTGATCGCCACCACATTGACCGTGGTGGTCGCGGTGTTGGAGTAGTTGCCGCCATCGGTCACCGTCACGGTGATGATCCGTGGCACGGTGCTCGGGTTCTCACTGCCGTTGGTGAAGCTGATGTTCTTGATGGCCTGCATGTAGTCGGCCAGCGTCGCGTTGCCCGACAAGGTCAGGGTCACGGTGCCGTTGGTGCTGTTGGCATTGATGGTAATGCCGTTGACGCTGTTGCCGAGGTTCAGCGCATCGCCGTCCTGCCGGTTGGTCAGGACCACGGTGGCGCCAGTCAGCATGGTGCTGTCCGGGTCAGTGATGCTGATGTCGGTGTCGGCAATCGATACGCCCGCGCCCGGGGTATTTTCGGTGAAGGTCACCTTGTAGTCGGCACCGCTGGCGCCGCTGGAGTTGTTGGCATCCAGGTCGAGCACCGGCGGCGCATCGTTGTCGATGATCGAAGTGCTGACGCTGCCGTTGGTGGCGCTGACCGCGAGGTTTTCGAAGTTGCCGCCCGTGGCCGAATCGATCTTGACCACGAAGTTCTCGGTGCCTTCGGTGATCTTGTCGTCGAGGGTGGCGACATTGAACTGCGCGCTGCTGGCACCGGCCGGGATCTTCACGGTGTACACGCCGGTGAAGTCCGAACCGTCGGCGGCGGTGCCGCTGTAGACGATTTTCAGGGTCACTTCGGTTTGCGCCGGGTGGTTCAGGCTGACGGTGTAGCTGGCGATCTGGCCTTCGGTCACCGAGCTGCTGCCGGTGATGCTGACGGTGGTCGTGTCGACGGTATCGGTGACGCTGGTCACGGCTGGTGTATTGCTGGTCACCAGGTTTTCGAAGCCGCCGCCGCTGGTGCCGGTGATGCTTGCCTGCACGTTGCCGGCGTCTTTGTAGACGTCATCAGCCGGAGCCGGGACGGTCACGGTGCCGGTGGTTTCGCCAGCCTTGATGGTGATCACCGAGCCGTTGCTCAGGGTCACGGTGACGGGCGAGCCAGCGGCGTTGGTCAGCGTCGCGGTGTAGGTGATCTGGCCACCTTCGGCCACGGTGCCGGTCGCGGACAGCGTCAGGTTGGTGGTGTCGACGGTGTCGGTCACGGTGGTGCTGACCGGGGTTTTGTCGGCCACCAGATTTTCGTAGTTACCGCCGCTCACGTTAGTGATTGAGTTGGTCAGTGGAGCATGACCAGTCAATGCGTCGTTTGGCGCAGTGGCGGTTGCGGTGCCGGTGGTCTGGCCAATACCAATGGTGATGGTCTGGCCGTTGGCCAGGGTTACGACCACTGGCGAGCCGGTCACTGGAGCGCCGACAGTCGCGGTGTAGACGACGTTGCCGCCTTCAGCTGCGGTGCCGGTTGCGGTCAGTTTCACCGTGGTGGTGTCGATGGTGTCGGTGACGCTGGTCACGGCTGGCGTTGTGCTGGTGACGAGGTTTTCGAAGCTGCCACCGGTGGCGGTCTTGATCGTTGCCTGAACGTTGCCGGCGTCTTTGTAAACGTCGTCCGCTGGCGCTGCCACGGTGACGGTGCCGGTAGTTTTGCCGGCTTCGATGGTAATCACGGCGCCGTTCGACAGCGTCACGGTGACTGGTGAGCCAGCGGCGTTGGTCAATGTCGCGGTGTAGACGATCGAGCCACCTTCTGCGACCGAGCCAGTAGCGCTCAGCGACAGATTGGTGGTGTCGACGGTGTCGGTGACCGTGGTCGAAACCGGGGTCTTGTCGGCTACGAGATTCTCGTAGTTGCCGCCGGTAACGTTGGTGATTGCGTTGGTCAGTGGAGCATGACCGGTCAGTGCGTCGTTTGGCGCAATGGCAGTTGCGGTGCCCGTGGTTTGGCCAACACCAATGGTGATGGTCTGACCGTTGGCCAGCGTTACAACCACCGGCGAACCTGTCACCGGAGCACCAACGGTCGCGGTGTAGACGACATTGCCGCCCTCTGCCGCTGTAGCTGTTGCCGTCAATTTCACGGTGGTGGTGTCGATGGTATCGGTGACGCTGGTGATTGCCGGCGTCGTACTCGGCACCAGATTTTCGAAGTTGCCACCGGTGGCGGTGCTGATGGTCGCCTGCACGGTACCCGCGTCTTTGTAGACGTCGTCGGCTGGCGCAGCGACGGTCACGGTGCCAGTGGTTTTGCCGGCTTCGATGGTAATCACGGCGCCGTTCGACAGGGTGACGGTCACTGGCGAGCCAGCAGCGTTGGTCAATGTCGCGGTGTAGGTGATCTGGCCACCTTCAGCCACGGTGCCGGTCGCGGACAGCGACAGATTGGTGGTGTCGACGGTGTCAGTGACGTTGGTCGAAACCGGCGTCTTGTCGGCCACGAGGTTTTCGTAGTTGCCGCCGCTGACGTTGGTGATCGAGTTGGTCAGTGGAGCATGGCCAGTCAACGCGTCGTTTGGTGCAGTAGTGGTCGCAGTCCCCGTAGTCTGGCCAACACCAATGGTGATGGTCTGACCGTTGGCCAGGGTCACGACAACCGGCGAGCCGGTGACTGGCGCGCCGACTGTCGCGGTGTAGACAACGTTGCCGCCCTCGGCTGCAGTTGTGGTTGCAGTGAGTTTTACGGTGGTGGTGTCGATCGTGTCGGTAACGCTTGTGATAGCCGGCGTTGTGCTCGGCACCAGGTTTTCGAAGTTGCCACCGGTGGCGTTGCTGATCGTCGCCTGCACGGTGCCGGCGTCTTTGTAAACGTCGTCAGCCGGTGCTGGAACGGTCACGGTGCCGGTGGTTTTACCGGCGTCGATGGTGATTACGGCGCCGTTTGACAAGGTTACGGTCACTGGCGAGCCAGCGGCGTTGGTCAATGTCGCGGTGTAAACGATTGAGCCGCCTTCAGCCACAGAACCGGTCGCACTGAGCGACAGGTTGGTGGTGTCGACAGTGTCGGTCACGGTAGTGCTGACCGGGGTTTTGTCAGCCACGAGATTCTCGTAGTTGCCACCGCTGACATTGGTGATCGCATTCGTCAGCGGTGCGTGACCGGCCAACACGTCGTTTGGCGCGGTAGTGGTCGCGGTGCCGGTGGTCTGGCCAACACCAATGGTGATGGTCTGACCGTTCGACAGGGTTACCACGACTGGCGAGCCAGTCACTGGCGCGCCGACGGTTGCGGTGTAGACGACATTACCGCCTTCAGCGGCAGTGGCGGTGGCAGTCAGCTTCACGATGGTGGTGTCGATGGTGTCGGTAACGCTTGTGATAGCCGGCGTTGTGCTCGGCACCAGGTTCTCGAAGTTGCCACCGGTGGCGGTGCTGATGGTCGCCTGCACGGTGCCGGCGTCTTTGTAGACGTCGTCAGCCGGTGCTGGAACGGTTACGGTGCCGGTGGTTTTGCCGGCTTCGATGGTGATCACGGCGCCGTTGGACAGGGTTACGGTGACTGGCGAGCCGGCTGCGTTGGTCAGCGTGGCGGTGTAGACGATTGAACCGCCCTCGGCCACAGAACCGGTGGCGCTCAGTGACAGGTTGGTGGTGTCGACGGTGTCGGTGACCGTGGTCGAAACCGGGGTCTTGTCGGCTACGAGACTCTCATAGTTGCCGCCAGTCACATTGGTGATGGAGTTGGTCAGCGGTGCATGACCGGTCAATGCATCGTTCGGCGCCGTGGTGGTCGCGGTGCCGGTGGTCTGGCCAACGCCAATGGTGATGGTCTGACCGTTGGCCAGCGTCACGACCACAGGCGAGCCGGTGACGGCTGCGCCAACCGTGGCGGTGTAGGTGACCGTGCCACCCTCAGTTGCCGACTCGGTCGCGCTGAGTTTGACGGTGGTGGTGTCGATGGTGTCAGTGACGCTGGTCACGGCCGGCACGGTGCTCGGTACCAGGTTCTCGAAGTTGCCACCGGTGGCGGTCGAAATGGTTGCTTCGACTTTGCCTGCATCTTTGTAAACGTCATCGGCCGGCGCTGCGACGGTGACGCTGCCCGTGGTTTTGCCAGCCTCGATGGTGATCACGGCGCCGTTCGACAGGGTCACGGTGACTGGCGAGCCAGCCGCGTTGGTCAAGGTCGCGGTGTAGATGATCGAGCCGCCTTCAGCCACGGTGCCGGTTGCAGTCAGCGACAGGTTAGTGGTGTCGACGGTATCAGTGACATTGGTCGAAACCGGCGTCTTATCCGCCACCAGATTTTCGAAGTTGCCGCCGCTTACCTCGGTGATCGCATTGGTGATCGGCGCGTGGCCGGTCACTGCATCGTTCGGCGCGGTGATGGTCGCGGTGCCGGTGGTCTGGCCAACACCAATGGTGATGGTCTGACCGTTAGCCAGGGTCACGACAACAGGCGAACCGGTCACTGGCGCGCCGACGGTTGCGGTGTAAGTCACGCTGCCACCCTCAGCCGCCGATTCGGTCGCGGTGAGTTTGACGGTGGTGGTGTCGATGGTGTCGGTGACGTTGGTCACGGCCGGCACGGTGCTCGGCACCAGATTCTCGAAGTTGCCACCCGTTGCATCCTTGATCGTCACTTCGACTTTGCCGGCGTCTTTGTAGACGTCATCCGCCGGAGCTGGAACAGACACGGTTCCAGTGGTTTTACCGGCCTCGATGGTGATCACGGCACCGTTGGACAGGGTCACGGTGACTGGCGAACCAGCGGCGTTGGTCAGGGTGGCGGTGTAAACAATCGAACCACCTTCGGCCACGGTGCCGGTTGCAGTCAACGACAGGTTAGTGGTGTCGACGGTATCAGTGACATTGGTCGAAACCGGCGTCTTATCCGCCACCAGATTTTCGAAGTTGCCGCCGCTTACCTCGGTGATCGCATTGGTGATCGGCGCGTGGCCGATCACTGCATCGTTCGGCGCGGTGGTGGTCGCGGTGCCGGTGGTCTGGCCAACACCAATGGTGATGGTTTGACCGTTTGACAGGGTCACGACCACAGGCGAACCGGCCACTGGCGCGCCGACGGTTGCGGTGTAAGTCACGCTGCCACCCTCAGCCGCCGATTCGGTCGCGGTGAGTTTGACGGTGGTGGTGTCGATGGTGTCGGTGACGTTGGTCACGGCCGGCACGGTGCTCGATACCAAGTTCTCGAAGTTGCCGCCCGTTGCATCCTTGATCGTCACTTCGACTTTGCCAGCGTCTTTGTAGACGTCATCGGCAGGTGCAGCAACGGTCACGGTGCCGGTAGTTTTGCCCGCTTCGATGGTGATCACCGAACCGTTCGACAGGGTCACGGTCACCGGGGTGCCGGCCGGGTTGGTCAGCGTCGCGGTGTAAACGATCGAACCGCCTTCAGCCACCGAGTCGGTCGCGGTCAGGTTCAGGTTGGTGGTGTCGTTGGTGTCCGAAACCGCGGTGTCGGCGGACTTGCCGTCAACCGCGAGTTTTTCGTAGTTGCCACCGGTAGCGCCGTCGATGGTCACGCTCAGCGAGCTGCCGCCGGCCAACGGGCTGTTCGGCGCAACGAAGTTTACGCTGCCGCTGGTTTCACCGACGGCGATGGTGATGGTCTGGCCGTTGGACAGAGTCACGACAACTGGCGAGCCCGTCACGGGTGCAGTCACGGTCGCGGTGTAGACCACGGTTTCGCCTTCGGCGACGTTGGCGGTGGCAGTCAGCGACACGGTTGAGGTGTCGATGGTGTCGTTGACGGTGGTGACCGCTGGTGCAGTGCTGGTGACCAGATTTTCGAAGTCGCCACCGGTTGCGCCCTTGATGGTCGCCTCAACGGTGCCGGCATCTTTGTAGACGTCATCTTTCGGTGCGTCGACGGTGACGGTGCCGGTGGTTTCGCCAGCCTTGATGGTAATCACCGAGCCGTTGCTCAGTGTCACGGTGACTGGCGAGCCAGCCGCGTTGGTCAACGTCGCGGTGTAGGTGATCTGGCCGCCTTCGTCCACGGTGCCAGTCGCGGTCAGCGACAGATTGGTGGTGTCGGTGGTGTCGGTCACGGTGGTGCTGACCGGGGTTTTATCGGCGACGAGGTTTTCGTAGTTGCCGCCGGAAACGCCGGTGATCGAGTTGGTCAGTGGTGCGTGGCCGGTCAATGCGTCGTTCGGCGCAGTGGTGGTGACGGTACCGGTGGTTTTACCGACTTCGATGGTGATGTTCTGACCGTTGGCCAGAGTCACCACGACAGGCGTGCCGGTGACTGGCGCGCCGACGGTGGCGGTGTAAGTGACGGTGCCGCCTTCAGCCACGGAGGTGTCGGCCGTCAGTTTCACGGTCGAGGTGTCGATGGTGTCGGTCACTTCGGTAACCGCAGGCGTGGCGCTCGGAACGAGGTTCTCGAAATTGCCGCCGGTGGCGTCCTTGATGGTCACTTCGACTTTGCCGGCGTCTTTGTAGACGTCATCGGCAGGCGCCGCAACGGTCACGGTGCCAGTGGTTTTGCCGGCTTCGATGGTAATCACCGAACCGTTCGACAGGGTCACGGTGACCGGGGTACCGGCCGGGTTGGTCAGGGTCGCGGTGTAAACAATCGAACCGCCTTCAGCCACGGTGCCGGTCGCGGTCAGCGTCAGATCGGTGGTGTCGACGGTGTCGGTCACGGTGGTGCTGACCGGAGTTTTATCGGCGACGAGGTTTTCGTAATTACCGCCGGAAACGCCAGTGATCGCATTGGTCAGCGGGGTGTGGCCGGTCAATGCGTCGTTCGGCGCAGTGGTGGTGACGGTACCGGTGGTTTTGCCGATTTCGATGGTGATGTTCTGACCGTTGGCCAGGGTGACGACAACTGGCGAGCCGGTGACTGGTGCGCCGACGGTGGCGGTGTAAGTGACGGTGCCACCTTCAGCCGCAGATTCGGTGGCGGTCAGTTTGACCGTCGAGGTATCGATGGTATCGGTGACGTCGGTTACGGCCGGCACGGTGCTCGGCACCAGATTTTCGAAGTTGCCGCCCGTAGCGTCCTTGATGGTTACTTCGACTTTACCGGCGTCTTTGTAGACGTCATCGGCAGGGGCCGCGACGGTCACGGTGCCAGTGGTTTTGCCGGCCTCGATGGTGATTACCGAGCCGTTGCTCAGGGTCACGGTCACCGGCGTACCGGCCGGGTTGGTCAGGGTCGCCGTGTAGATGATCGAACCGCCCTCGGCGACCGAATTGGTGGCGCTGAGCGACAGGTCAGTGGTGTCGACGGTGTCGGTGACGGTGGTGGAAACCGGGGTCTTGTCGGCTACCAGGTTTTCGAAGTTGCCGCCGCTGACACCAGTGATCGAATTACCCAGCGAAGCCTGACCGGTCAGCGCATCGTTCGGCGCAGTGAATGTCACGGTGCCAGTGGTTTTGCCGACTTCGATGGTGATGCTCTGGCCGTTGGCCAACGTCACGACGACTGGCGAACCGGTGACCGGCGCGCCAACCGTGGCGGTGTAAGTGACGGTGCCGCCTTCAGCCACAGTGGTGTCGGCCGTCAGTTTCACGGTCGAGGTGTCGATGGTGTCAGTGACGTCGGTCACGGCTGGCGTGGTGCTCGGAACGAGGTTCTCGAAGTTGCCGCCAGTGGCATCCTTGATGGTCACTTCGACTTTGCCGGCGTCCTTGTAGACGTCATCGGCAGGCGCTGCGACGGTCACGGTACCGGTAGTTTTACCAGCGTCGATGGTGATCACCGAGCCGTTGCTCAACGTCACGGTGACTGGCGTGCCAGCCGGATTGGTCAGCGTTGCGGTGTAAACAATCGAACCACCTTCCGCCACGGTGTCAGTCGCACTCAGCGACAGGTTGGTGGTGTCGACGGTGTCGGTCACCGAGGTCACGGCCGGGGTTTTATCGGCCACGAGATTTTCGTAGTTGCCGCCGCTGGTGCCGTCGATTTTCACGCTCAGCGTGTTGCCGCCGGCCAGTGCATCGTTCGGTGCGGTGAAGTTGACGCTGCCGCTGCTGGCGCCGACCGGGATGGTGATGGTCTGGCCGTTGGATAGGGTCACGACAACCGGCGCGCCGGTGACTGGAGCGGTCACGGCGGCGGTGTAAACCACCACGCCGCCTTCAGTGGTGCTGGCGGTGGCAGTAAGCGACACGGTGCTGTTGTCGATGGTATCGGTCACGTCGGTGACGGCCGGGGTCTTGTCGACCACCAGGTTCTCGAAGTTGCCGCCGGTGGTCTTGGTGATGCTCGCATCGACCTTGCCGGCGTCCTTGTAGACGTCATCGGCAGGCGCTGCGACGGTCGCGGTGCCGGTGGTCGCGCCTTTGGCGATGTTGATTACTGCACCGTTGCTCAGGGTCACGGTCATCGCCGTGCCTGCCGGGTTGGTCAGGCTCGCGGTGTAAATGATCGAGCCGCCCTCGGCGACCGAAGCGGTGGCGCTCAGGCTGATATTGGTGGTATCGACCGTATCGGTGACAGTTGTAACCACTGCCGAACGGTTGGCATCGACCTGTTCGAAGTTGCCGCCGCTATGGCTGGCAATCGCGGTTTGTACTTTGCCGCCATCGACGTACGGGGTATTGGCAGGTGCGGCGAAGTTCACCGAGCCGCTGGTGGCGCCGGCGGCGATGTTGATCACCGCGCCGTTGGCCAGGGTCACGGTCATGGCGGTGCCAGCCGGATTGCTCAGGGTCGCGGTGTAGGTGATCTGGCCACCTTCGCTGACGGTGTCGCTGGCGCTCAGGGTCAGCGTGGTTTTGTCGACGGTGTCGTTGACGGTGGTGCTGACCGGGGTCTTGCTGACGTCGAGTTTCTCGAAGTTGCCGCCAGTCGCATCGGTCATGGTCACGGTGAGCTTGCTGACATCTTTGTAGACGTCATCGCTCGGCGCGGCGATGGTCACCGAGCCGCTGGTTTTGCCAGCCTCGATGGTGATGGTCTGGCCGTTGCTCAGGTTGACGGTGACCGGCGTTTGCGCGGCGTTGGTCAGGGTCGCGGTGTAGGTGATCGACGTGCCTTCAAGCACATAGCTTTCGGCGCTGAGGGTCAGGTGCGTGGTGTTGATCGTGTCGGCAACGTTGGTCACCGCTGGCGTCGGATTGGCCACCAGGTTTTCGAAATTGCCGCCGTCGGTGCCCTTGATGGTCACTTCGACTTTGCCGGCGTCTTTGTAGACGTCATCGGCAGGCGCAGGAACGGTCACGGTGCCGGTGGTCTTGCCGGCGTCGATGGTGATGGTCGAGCCGTTGCTCAGGGTCACGGTCACTGGCGTGCCGGCCGGGTTGGTCAGCGTCGCGGTGTAGACGATCGAACCGCCTTCGTTGACGTTGCCAGTGGCGGTCAGCGAAACGGTGGTGGTGTCGACGGTGTCGGTCACGGTGGTGCTGACCGGGGTTTTGTCGGCGACCAGATTTTCGTAGTTGCCACCGGAAACGTTAGTGATCGAGTTGGTCAGCGGTGCGTGACCGGCCAGCACATCGTTCGGTGCAGTGGTGGTGACGGTGCCGGTGGTTTTACCCACTTCGATGGTGATGTTCTGGCCGTTGGCCAACGTCACGACGACAGGCGAACCGGTGACTGGCGCGCCGACGGTGGCGGTGTAAGTGACGGTGCCACCCTCAGCGGCGGTTTCGGTCGCGGTCAGTTTTACCGTCGAGGTGTCGAGGGTATCAGTGACGTCGGTCACGGCTGGAACGGTGCTTGGCACCAGGTTCTCGAAGTCGCCGCCGGTGGCGTTTTTGATAGTGACTTCGACTTTGCCGGCGTCCTTGTAGACGTCATCGGCAGGGGCAGCGACGGTCACGGTGCCGGTGGTTTTACCGGCTTCAATGGTGATTACCGAACCGTTCGACAGGGTCACGGTTACCGGGGTGCCAGCCGGGTTGGTCAGGGTTGCGGTGTAAACGATCGAGCCGCCTTCAGCCACGGTGCCGGTGGCGCTGAGCGTCAGGTTGGTGGTGTCGTTAGTGTCAGTCACGGTGGTGCTGACCGGTGTTTTGTCGGCGACGAGATTCTCGTAATTGCCGCCGGTCACATTGGTGATCGAGTTGGTCAGCGGCGCGTGGCCGTTCAGCGCGTCGTTTGGCGCGTTAGTGGTCACGGTGCCGGTGGTTTTACCCACTTCGATGGTGATGTTCTGGCCATTGGCCAAAGTCACGACAACTGGCGAACCGGTGACCGGCGCACCCACGGTAGCGGTGTAGGTGACGGTGCCACCTTCAGCGGCAGTCTCGGTGGCGGTCAGTTTGACCGTCGAGGTGTCGATGGTGTCAGTGACGTCGGTGACGGCGGGAACGGTGCTTGGCACCAGGTTCTCGAAGTTGCCGCCCGTGGCGTCCTTGATGGTGACTTCAACTTTGCCGGCGTCTTTGTAGACGTCATCGGCTGGAGCAGCGACGGTCACGGTGCCGGTGGTTTTACCGGCTTCAATGGTGATTACCGAACCGTTCGACAGGGTCACGGTAACAGGCGAGCCTGCGGCGTTGGTCAGGGTCGCGGTGTAGGTAATCTGGCCGCCTTCAGCCACGGTGCCGGTCGCACTCAGTGTCAGGTCGGTGGTGTCAGTGGTGTCAGTAACAGTGGTGCTGACCGGGGTTTTGTCGGCGACGAGATCTTCGTAATTGCCGCCGCTCACGCCCGTGATCGCGTTGGTGATCGGCGCGTGGCCGGTCAACGCATCATTCGGTGCAGTGGTGGTCACAGTGCCGGTGGTTTTACCCACTTCGATGGTGATGTTCTGACCATTGGCCAGGGTCACGACCACAGGCGAACCGGTCACCGGAGCGCCAACGGTGGCGGTGTAGGTGACGGTGCCACCTTCAGCCGCACTTTCGGTAGCCGTCAGTTTGACGGTAGTGGTGTCGACGGTATCGGTTACATCGGTGACGGCTGGAACGGTGCTCGGAACGAGGTTCTCGAAGTTACCGCCAGTGGCGTCCTTGATGGTCACTTCGACTTTGCCAGCGTCTTTGTAGACGTCATCGGCGGGTGCTGCGACGGTCACGGTGCCAGTGGTTTTGCCGGCTTCGATAGTGATCACCGAACCGTTCGACAGGGTTACGGTGACAGGCGAACCTGCGGCGTTGGTCAGGGTCGCGGTGTAAGTGATCTGGCCGCCTTCAGCCACAGAGCCGGTCGCGCTCAGCGACAGGTTGGTGGTGTCGGCGACATCGGTAACGCTGGTCGAAACCAGGGTCTTGTCGGCAACCAGATCTTCGTAATTGCCACCCGAAACGCCAGTGATCGAATTGGTCAGCGGCGCATTGCCGGTCAACGCATCGTTAGGGGCGGTAGTGGTCACGGTGCCGGTGGTTTTACCGACTTCAATGGTGATGCTCTGACCGTTGGCCAGGGTTACCACGACAGGCGAACCGGTGACCGGCGCACCGACGGTGGCGGTGTAAGTGACGGTGCCACCTTCAGCAACCGAGGTATCAGCCGTCAGTTTCACGGTCGATGTGTCGAGGGTGTCGGTCACTTCGGTCACGGCCGGGACAGTGCTCGGCAGCAGATTCTCGAAGTTGCCGCCGCTGGCGTCCTTGATCGTCACTTCAACTTTGCCGGCGTCTTTATAGACGTCATCGGCTGGCGCCGGAACGGTCACAGTGCCAGTGGTCTTGCCCGCCTCGATGGTGATCACCGAGCCATTGCTCAGGGTCACGGTCACCGGTGTACCGGCAGGATTGGTCAGGGTCGCGGTGTAAACGATCGAACCACCTTCGGCCACCGTCCCGGTTGCCGTCAGCGACAGGTTGGTATCGTCGATCGAATCGGTAATGGTGGTGGTCGCTGGCGTGGTGTTCGGCACCAGGTTTTCGAAGTTGCCGCCGGTAGCGCCGGTAATCGTGGTGCTGACCGTGCTGCCATTGTTGTAAACGTCGTTGGCCGCGGTCGGCACGTTGACGGAGCCAGTGGTTTTGCCGGCTTCAATGGTGATGGTCGAGCCGTTCGACAGGGTGATCGTCACCGGGGTCTGCGCGGCGTTGGTCAGCGTTGCGGTGTAAGTGATCTGGCCGCCTTCGACGACCGTACCGGTGGCGGTGAGGCTCACGTTAGTGGTGTCGATCGAATCGGTAACCGTGGTGGTCGCCGGCGTAGTGTTCGGCACCAGGCTTTCGAAGTTGCCGCCGGTAGCGCCGGTAATGGTGGTGCTGACGGTGCCGCCATTGTTGTAGACGTCATTGGCCGCCGTCGGCACGTTGACGGTGCCCGTGGTCTGGCCAGCCTCAATGGTGATGGTCGAACCGTTCGACAGGGTGACGGTCACCGGGGTTTGCGCCGGGTTGGTCAGGGTCGCGGTGTAAGTGATCTGGCCACCTTCGACCACTGTGCCCGTGGCAGTCAGGGTCAGGTTGGTGGTGTCGATCGAATCAGTGATGGTGGTCACCGCTGGCGTCGGGTTCGGCACCAGGTTTTCGAAGTTGCCGCCAGTCGCACCGGTAATCGTCGTGGTGACGGTGCTGCCATTGTTATAGACGTCGTTGGCCGGGGTCGGCACGTTGACGGTGCCGGTGGTTTGGCCCGCGCCGATGGTGATGGTCGAGCCGTTCGACAGGGTGACGGTGACCGGGGTTTGCGCCGGGTTGGTCAGCGTTGCGGTGTAAGTGATCTGGCCGCCTTCGGTGACACTCGACCCCGCCGTCAGGGTGACGGTGGTGGTGTCGATGGTGTCAGTGACCTGGGTCGTGGCAGGGGTGGTCGGCGGCGTCACGGTGATGCCGTTGCCGCCGGTGGTGCCGGTGACGGTCACGTCGATCTGGCTCGGGTCGTTATAAACCGTGTCGTTCGGTGCCAGCGGCACGTTGACGGTGCCGGTGGTGGAACCGGCAGGAATCACGATCACCGCGCCGTTGGACAGAGTGATGGTCAGGTCGGTCAGCGGCGCCTGGGTCAGGGTCGCGGTGTAGACCAGCACGCCACCGGCTTCAGTGATGCTCGGCGTAGCGCTAAGGCTCAGGGTCGAATCACGCAGCGCGTTGGTGGTGGTGTCGGTGGTCTGGCCGCCGGTGATGTTTTGCGCGGCTTGACCGGCAGCATTGATGCCTGCAGTCGGGAAGCCAATGGTCGGGTCAACGCGGCCAGCGGTGGCGTCTAGCATCACGAAACTGTGACCGCCACCAGCGGCCCCGCCAGTGCCTGCGGCGCTCGGGCCGGCAGCGGTGGACTCAAGCGCGGTAGTCGGGTCGACACCGGCAGCGATGGCTTGCTGCAGTTCTGCTACAGAAGGGGCGGCCTGCGCGGTGGCCTCAGCCAGGTCAGTGCTGGAGTCGGGGGCGTTGGCGCTCCACTGAGTTTCACGGCCCAGATCGAGGGTGCGGCCATCTGCCAATTCAAGCGACACGGCGCCGGAGAGGCCGGTGTCGATCTGGTCGCCGACAAACAGGCGATCGCCTTCAACGAGTACGCGACGCACGCCCTCTGGGGACACCACGAATACCTGACCGACAATGCTTTTGACGATGGCAACAACACTGCTCATTGAAGACTCTCCGGGGTGTCACGTTCAGTTGACTTCCATGGACCTGAGGGCATGGGCGCCGATTCAGTCTGGACGTACTTTAAAAATTTGCGAAACAAGTTTGACGCATGTTTTCGTCAATATTTTGGCTAGATTCTTTCGCTATTAACTTTATGCCAAACTATTGACCTTCTGGGTGCCATCCTAAACAATCGCCCCACTAATGTCACATTGATATTTCCGCGGCGACCTGTCCTTCAGCGTGTGATCCAGTTCCTGTTTTGAACTTTCCGACATACGGTCAATCTGGTTGCCATCATCCGACGCAGCGCCACGTTTTGCTGTGATTCAAGACAAGAAGTTCTGGGAAATTCCTATCATGCGTTCGCCCCTGTTTCTGGCTGTACCCTTCGCTCTCGCCGCCTCTTTTGTACAAGCACAATCCTTACCAGAAGCCATGCAGCAGGCATTGGATGTCCATCCGGAAATCCAGGCAGGGGTCAACAGTCGTTTGGCCGCGGATTATCAATTAAGAGCGGCGAAAGGTGGATACCTGCCCAAGGTCGATCTGCTGGGCGGTTATGGCCGTGAAGGCACCGACAGCGTCACCACCCGCGCCGCCGGTAACAGCAATCACTGGGAGACCCTGAACCGTAGCGAGTCAAGTTTACGTCTCTCGCAAATGGTCTTTGACGGTTTTGCGACGTCCAGCGAAGTCGGGCGTCAACAAGCCACCGTTAATTCCCGCGCTTATTCCTTGCTGGGTACGTCCGAGCGCACGGCGCTGACCGTCGCTCAGGTTTACCTGGACGTGCTGACCCGTCGCGAGTTCGTGCGTCTGGCCGAAGAAAATCTCAAGAGCCACCAGCGCATCTACGACCAGATCCAGCTGCGTACCCAACGCGGCGTCGGCAGCGGCGCCGACCTCGATCAGGCCGAAGCGCGGATGGCCCAGGCGCGCAACAACCTGATCACCGAGCAGACCAATCTGGCCGACTCGGAAACCAACTTTCTCAGCGCCGTCGGCCAGATGCCCGATCAACTCGAGCGTCCGGCGCCGTTCATGGCAATGATGCCGGCCAACCTCAATGAAGCGCGCCAGCAGATGCTGGAAAACAGCCCGATCCTGCGTTCGGCCGAGTCCGACATCGCCGCTGCCGAGAAGCAGTACGAAACCGCCAAGTCGACCTTCTACCCACGTTTCGACGCCGAACTGGGCCGTACCGCTGACAACGATCTCGATGGCCAGAACGGTCACAACAACGAATGGCAAGCCATGCTGCGCATGCGCTTCAACCTTTATTCCGGTGGCAGCAACAAGGCCGATCTGGAATCCAAGTCGTACCTGTCGAACCAGGCGCTGGACATCCGTAACAACGCCCTGCGTCAGTTGAACGAAGAACTCGGTCTGGCCTGGAACGCTTTGAACAATGCCAACGCGCAGGTGCCGATTGCACAGCAATACGTCGACCACAGCACCTCGGTGCGCACCGCCTACCAGCGTCAGTTCAGCCTCGGCGAACGCACCCTGCTCGATTTGCTCGACAGCGAAAACGAGTTGTTCACCGCCTCGCGGCGTCTGGCGGAAATCAAAAACATTCAGTTATTTACTCAGTATCGAATCAAGGCGACCATGGGCGAGTTGCTCAGAAGCCAGGGAGTGGTCGCACCGTTGGCATCCGTTGTGCAGAACGACGTGAAGCCCAAGGTCCAGCTGCCTGGGATGAATTGAGTTATCCCTTTTCAACTGTCAAAGAGTGTCGAGCGTGGAATCAGAAGTCAGTCGAGTTCAACTCAGTCATGATCCACGCGCGTTGCACGACGATCCGTTACTGGATGGCCTGCTCGCCCTTTGCATGCTCCATCAGAAACCAGCCAGCGCGGCGATGCTGACCACCGGCCTGCCGCTGCCCAAACAACGCCTGAGTGTCGAGTTGCTGCCCCGCGCGGCGGCTCGTGCCGGCCTGCAAGGTCGGGTGCTGCAGCGCAAACTGGAAGAAATTCCGGCGATCGCCATGCCGGCGTTGCTGCTGCTCAAGGATGGCCGCAGCGCTGTCCTGCTCGGCTGGCAGGGCGACAACGAAGCGCGGGTGCTGCTCAGCGAAAGCGATGGCGGCGAGTCGATTGTCAGCCGCGAACTGCTCGCCGACGATTACACCGGCAAAGTCTTCTTCGCTCAGCCGCAACACAAATTCGACGTTAACCACGGCACACTGATTCCGCGCGCACGCTCGTGGTTCCGCGACACCCTCAAGCGTTCGCGCTGGCTGTATGCCGATGCGATTGCCGCGAGTTTCCTGATCAACATCATCGCCATGGCCGCGCCACTGTTCGTGATGAACGTCTACGACCGCGTGGTGCCGAACCAGGCCGAGGCGACCCTGTGGGTGCTGGCCCTCGGTATTACCGGCGCTTACCTTTTCGACCTGATCCTCAAGAGCCTGCGCAGTTTGTGCCTGGATCTTGCCGGGAAGAAAACCGACCTGATCATCTCGGCGACGTTGTTCGAACGCATCGTCGGCATGTCGATGAAATACCGCCCGGCACGGGTCGGCAGTTTCGCGCAGAACATCCATGAGTTTCAGAGCCTGCGCGACTTCCTCGCCTCGCTGACCCTGACCAGCCTGATCGACCTGCCGTTCACTATCCTCATCTTTATAGTCATCGCCATTCTCGGCGGGCATCTGGTGTGGATTCCGGTGTTGGCGTTCCCGATTGCCCTGCTGATCGGCTATGCCTTGCAGAAGCCGCTGGTGGCCACCATGGAACGCACCATGGCCCTTGGTGCCGAGCGCCAGTCGAGCCTGATCGAAACCCTCGCCGGCCTCGACGCGGTGAAGGTCAACAACGCCGAAAGCGAACGCCAGTACCAGTGGGAACAGACCATCGGCACCCTCAGTCGCCTTGAACTGCGGGTGAAAATGCTCTCCGGCCTGGCGATGAACATCACCCTGCTGATCCAGCAACTGGCCGGGGTGATCATGATTGTCTTCGGCGTGTACCAGATCATCGCCGGCAACCTGAGTATGGGCGGTCTCATCGCTTGCTACATGCTCAGCGGCCGCGCACTCAGCCCGCTGGCGTCGCTGTCGGGTCTGCTGACGCGTTACCAGCAGGCACGGGTGACCATGACCTCGGTCGATCAGATGATGGAGCTGCCGCAAGAGCGCAATTTTGAAGAGCGCCCACTCAGCCGCAAGGTGTTGCAGGGTGCGATCGAATGCCGCCAGCTCAACTTCACCTACCCGGAACAACAGAACCCGGCGCTGAAGAACATCAATCTGGTGATCCGTCCCGGCGAGAAGATCGGCATCATCGGCCGCAGCGGCTCGGGCAAAAGCTCCCTCGCCAAACTGCTGGTCGGCCTGTATCAGCCGGACGACGGCGCGTTGCTGGTCGACGGTGTGGATATCCGCCAGATCGACGTCAGCGAGCTGCGCTACAACATCGGTTACGTGCCGCAAGACATTCAACTGCTGGCTGGCACCCTGCGTGACAACCTGGTCTCCGGCGCGCGCTATGTAGAAGACGAACTTGTTCTGCAAGCCGCCGAACTCGCGGGTGTCCACGAATTCGCCCGACTGCACCCGCAAGGCTATGAGCTGCAAGTCGGCGAGCGCGGGCAGAACCTCTCCGGCGGTCAACGACAGAACGTCGCGCTGGCCCGGGCGCTGTTGCTCAATCCGCCGATTCTGCTGATGGACGAGCCGACCAGTGCGATGGACAACACCGGCGAAGAACGCCTCAAACAACGCCTCGCGGCGGTGATTGAAAACAAGACCGTGATACTGGTCACGCACCGGGCTTCACTGTTGTCGCTGGTTGATCGCCTGTTGGTGATCGACCGTGGTCAGATTCTCGCCGATGGCCCGAAAGCCGCCGTGATGGAAGCGTTGAAGAAGGGGCAGATCAGTGTTGCTTAAGTCGGGTTTCAAGGATTCGATCCGTCGCTACTTCAAAGGCTCGGCATCGCTGCAGGGCCAGCCGCTGCCGGAAGTCAACAAGGCACTGATCGAAGACGCCCCGCGCGTCGTGCGCCTGACCATCTGGGCGATCATCGGCTTCTTCGTGTTCCTCATGCTCTGGGCCAACTTCGCCGTGATCGACGAAGTGACCAAGGGCGACGGCAAGGCGATTCCGTCGTCGAAGATTCAGAAAATCCAGAACCTTGAGGGCGGGATCATCTCCGAACTGTTCGTCAAGGAAGGCCAGATCGTTGAGGCTGGCGCACCGCTGATTCGCCTCGACGACACGCGATTTGCTTCCAACGTCGGCGAAACCGAGGCCGATCGTCTGTCGATGCTGCTGCGCGTTGAGCGTCTGAGCGCCGAAGTCGATGATCGTCCGCTGAATTTCCCCGAAGACGTGCTCAAAGCCGTGCCCGGTCAGGCGAAAAGTGAAGAATCGCTGTACATCAGCCGCCGTCAGCAATTGCACGACGAGATTGGCGGGTTGCAGGAGCAGTTGATCCAGCGTCAGCAAGAGCTGCGCGAATTCGCCTCCAAGCAAGCGCAGTATCGTCAGCAGCTCGGTTTGCAGCGCCAGGAAATCAACATGTCCGAGCCGCTGGTGGCCCAGGGCGCGGTGTCCCCGGTGGAAGTCTTGCGGTTGAAGCGTGCCGAAGTGGAAACACGCGGTCAGCTCGACGCTACTACGCTGGCCATCCCGCGTGCCGAATCGGCGATCAAGGAAGTGCAGCGCAAGATCGACGAGACACGCGGCAAATTCCGCAGCGAAGCGCTGACTCAGCTTAACGAAGCACGCACTGACCTGAACAAGGCCAGTGCTACTGGCAAGGCGCTGGAAGACCGCGTCAGCCGCACGCTGGTGACATCGCCGGTGCGCGGTATCGTCAACAAGTTGCTGGTCAACACCATCGGCGGCGTAATCCAGCCAGGCAGCGACATGGTCGAAATCGTACCGCTGGACGACACCTTGCTGGTCGAAGCGAAGATCCGCCCGCAGGACATTGCCTTCCTGCATCCGGGACAGGAAGCGATCGTGAAATTCACTGCCTACGACTACACCATCTACGGCGGGCTGAAGGCTCAGCTGGAGCAGATTGGCGCGGACACCATCACCGACGAAGACAAGAAAACCACGTATTACGTGATCAAGGTGCGCACTGAGCGCAGCCACTTGGGGACGGATGAAAAGCCGTTGCTGATCATTCCGGGGATGGTTGCGTCGGTGGACATCATTACCGGCAAGAAGTCGGTGTTGAGTTATCTGCTCAAGCCGATCATCCGCGCGCGGGCCGAGGCGTTGCACGAGCGCTAGATCTTCAGCGCTGCTAACGGCCTCTTCGCGAGCAGGCTCGCTCCTACAGTAACCGCATTTCTCCAGATGGAATGCGATCCCTGTAGGAGTGAGCCTGCTCGCGATGGCGGCAGCCGAAACACTACATCCCCGTCAGTAAGTGACAAAAACCGTCACTCACCACTCAGTCCATTCCTCACCATTCGCCATATCGTTATTCATTAACGGTATTTAATTTCCGATTCTTATAGCTATAAAGTCATCCCCCTGCGTACCTGCCGACCAATCGGCGCGCCGCACGAGCTGAACCAACACGCAATCCAGCGTGAGTGTCTGATCGACGAGCGCGCCCCTGAGCGTGCCGTGCGTGGGAGATGGAAAGATGTCCGCAGCTACTGCTTCCCCAAGCGCCGCGACCGCCGCGCCGCAATCCTTTGAAATCCGTCCTTTCAGTGGTGCCGTCGGCGCCGAGATCATTGGCCTCGACCTCACCCGGCCGATCAATGATCAAGACTTCGCGCGCATCCATCGCGCGCACCTGGATCACCACGTCGTGGTGTTCCGCGACCAGCAAATCACCCCGCAGCAACAGATCGACTTCAGCCGCCGCTTCGGCGTGTTGCAGATCCATGTGCTCAAGCAGTTCCTGCTGGCCAATCACCCGGAAATCCTCATCGTTTCCAACATCATCGAAAACGGCCAGAACATCGGCCTTGGCGACGCCGGCAAGTTCTGGCACTCCGATCTCTCCTATAAAGAGCTGCCAAGCCTCGGCTCGATGCTCCACGCACAGGAGTTGCCAGACGAGGGCGGCGACACGCTGTTCGCCGATATGCACAAAGCCTGGGAAAGCCTACCCGATGCATTGCGCAAAGCGGTTGAAGGTCGCAGTGCCGCGCATTCCTACACCGCCCGTTACAGCGAAACCAAATTCGAAGGCAACTGGCGCCCGACCCTGACCCCGGAGCAACTGGCCCAGGTCGCGGAAGTGGTGCACCCGGTGGTGCGCACGCACCCGGAAAACGGCCGCAAGGCGCTGTTCGTCAGCGAAGGTTTCACCACGCGCATCGTCGGCCTGCCGGATGACGAGAGCCAGCAATTGCTGACTGAGCTATACGCCCACAGCGTGCTGCCGCAAAACATCTACCGCCATCAGTGGCAGCCCCACGACTTGGTGTTCTGGGATAACCGTTCGCTGATCCATCTCGCCGCCGGCTGCCCGGCGCACCTGCGCCGCAAGCTGTATCGCACGACCATTCAGGGCGATGCGCCTTTCTGATTCGCCGGAGATTGACCAAATCATGAACGCTCCCTTGCCAGGCCACGCGGCCAGCAACCCGATCGCTCGCAGCGACGCGTTGCTGGCCGTCGATCACGTCAGCCTCGAATACCGCACGCCGCAACGCGTGGTGCGTGCCACCCATCAAGTCAGTTTTGAAATCGACCCGGCCGATCGCTACGTGCTGCTCGGCCCGTCCGGCTGCGGCAAATCCACCTTGCTCAAAGCGGTGGCCGGGTTCATTCAACCGTGCGAAGGCGAGATCCGTCTGCAAGGCCTGCGCGTCGATGCGCCGGGGCCGGACCGGATTGTGGTGTTTCAGGAATTCGACCAACTGCCACCGTGGAAAACCGTCAAACAGAACGTGATGTTTCCGCTGCTCGCGTCGCGCACCCTGAAGAAAAAAGAAGCCGAAGAACGTGCGCTGCACTATCTGGAAAAGGTCGGACTGGCGGCGTTCGCCGATGCCTATCCGCACACCTTGTCTGGTGGCATGAAAGCGCGCGTGGCGATTGCCCGAGCGTTGGCCATGCAGCCGAAAATCCTGCTGATGGACGAGCCATTCGCCGCCCTTGATGCACTGACCCGGCGCAAGATGCAGGAAGAATTGCTGCTGCTCTGGGAAGAGGTGCGTTTCACCCTGTTGTTCGTCACCCACTCGATTGAAGAGGCGCTGGTGGTCGGCAATCGCATCCTGCTGTTATCGCCACATCCGGGGCGGGTGCGCGCCGAAGTGCACAGCCATCAATACGATTTGCACAGCCTCGGTGGCGTGGCGTTTCAGGAATCGGCGCGGCGCATTCATCGTCTGCTGTTCGACGAAGGCCAGTCGCCGGAAACCGAGCGTGACCACGACTTCAACGACATTCGCATCGCCTATTGAGCGGCCAGGAGGATTACCCGATGAGCCATTCATCATCTGGGCGTGAAGAATTCGAAGTTGTGCTGGAGCCGCTGACTGAAGTGCCGGTCGAGCGCGAACTGTCGCTCGGCACGCGGCTGTGGCAACAGGGCTGGCTGCGTAAAGGCCTGATCCTGATTGTGCTAGCGGTGCTGTGGGAAGTGGTCGCGCGGATTCAGAACAATGATTTGATGCTGCCGAGTTTTCTGCAGACCAGCCATGCGCTGTTCGAAGGCTTGCTCAGCGGTGAACTGCTGGCCAAGGTGTGGATATCGCTGGTGGTGCTGATCAAGGGTTACCTGATCGGCATCGTGTTGGCGTTTGCCCTGACCACGCTCGCGGTGTCGACGCAGTTGGGCCGCGATCTGCTGAGCACGTTGACCTCGATGTTCAATCCGTTGCCGGCGATTGCCCTGCTGCCCTTGGCGCTGCTGTGGTTTGGCCTGGGGCAGAACAGCCTGATTTTTGTGCTGGTGCATTCGGTGTTGTGGGCCTTGGCACTGAACACTTACGCGGGGTTTCTCGGGGTCTCGGAAACCTTGCGCATGGCCGGGCGCAATTACGGTTTGAAGGGTTTGCGGCTGGTGCTGTTCATCCTGATCCCGGCGGCGCTGCCGTCGATTCTGGCCGGGCTGAAGATTGGCTGGGCGTTTGCCTGGCGCACGTTGATCGCGGCGGAACTGGTGTTTGGCGCGACCAGCGGCAAGGGTGGGCTGGGTTGGTACATCTTTCAGAATCGCAACGAGCTGTACACCGACAAGGTGTTTGCCGGGTTGGCGGTGGTGATTCTGATTGGCTTGCTGGTGGAGAATCTGGTGTTCGATACGCTGGAGCGGGTGACCGTGAAGCGGTGGGGGATGCAGCGGTAATTCTGTGGCGTTGCGACTGGCCTCATCGCGAGCAGGCTCACTCCTACACGGGATCTGTGTAGGACACAAAATCTGTAGGCACTGAAGATCTAATGTAGGAGTGAGCCTGCTCGCGATAGCGTCAGTCATGCCACCGCAATACTTGAAGGATGTTTGCTAGCATTGCGCCCAGATCAATCCTGATAAGCCAAGAGTGCTCAGCATGCAACTCCCGGACATGAATCTTCTGGTCGCCCTCGACGCCTTGCTCGACGAGGGCAGTGTGGTCGGCGCTGCGCGGCGGATGAACCTCAGTCCGGCAGCCATGAGCCGCACCCTGACGCGAATCCGCGAAGCCATCGGCGACCCGATCCTCGTGCGTGCCGGCCGAGGTCTGGTGCCAACGCCCAAAGCGCTGGAACTGCGCGAACAGGTGCGCGATGTGGTCGAGCAGGCCGCGCTGTTGTTCCGCTCCGCCGACACCGTGGAGCTGGGCACGCTGCGTCGGCGCTTCAGCATCCGCGCCAACGACTTTTTCATCGGGGTGTACGGCGGTAAGCTGTTCGACACCCTCGATCAACTCGCGCCGCACTGCGAATTGCGCTTTGTCCCGGAAGGCGATGGCGATGATGAAGCCCTGCGAGAAGGGCGCATCGATCTGAGCGTCAGCAACACCCGGCCCGTCACCCCGGAAGTCAAAGTGCAGAACCTGTTTTCTACACACTTCGTTGGCTTGGTGCGTGAAGACCATCCCTTGCTTGACGGCGAAATCACTGCCGAGCGCTACGCCGGGTTTTCCCATATCAGCATGTCGCGTCGTGGCATCGCCCGTGGCCCGATTGATACGGCGCTGAATGCCTTGGGGCTGGAGCGCCGCGTCGCGGTGATTGCGCCGAGTTTTCATGCGGCGATGTTTGCGCTGCCGGATTCCGACCTGATCCTGCCGGTGCCCAAGGAAGCGCTGCTGAGTGTGCGCCGGCTGGGTTTGAAACTGCGTTCGTTCGACCTGCCAATCCCTTTGCCGACGTTGATGCTGACCCAGGCCTGGCACCCGCGCTTCGACAAGGATCCGGCACACCGCTGGCTGCGCGAAACGCTTAAGGCCTGTTGCGACGAAACGTGGCTGGCGGCCCAGCCTTAATCCCCGAGAAAACACAAAACCCTGTGGGAGCGAGCCTGCTCGCGAAAGCGCTGGATCAGGCACAAATGATATTGACTGATCCGACGCATTCGCGAGCAGGCTCGCTCCCACAAGGGATGTTCATTGTTGTGTCTGGCGCACTTATAACCTGCCAATAAGTCAATTTTCGTCATTGCCAAGCCCGACTAAGATGCTCCGGTATTTTTCCCTCCGGAGTGAGTATTCATGACATCCCTGACGGCGGCAGCGCCCATCGCTGCGGCCAGCCCGGCGAAGGCGATCACGCCACCGGTGTTCGGGGCGCGGATCATCATCGGTCTGGTCGGCGTGTTGCTGGCAGTGCTGGTGTCGGGCCTCAACGAGATGGTCACCAAGGTGGCCCTGGCCGACATCCGTGGCGCGCTGAGCATCGGTTACGACGAAGGCACCTGGCTGGTCGCCAGTTACACCGCCACCTCGGTCGCGGCCATGGCCTTCGCGCCGTGGTGCTCGGTGACCTTCTCGCTGCGCCGCTTCACCCTCTGCGCGATCGGTCTGTTCACTCTGCTCGGCGTGCTGTGCCCGTTCGCCCCCAATTACGAAAGCCTGCTGCTGATGCGCATCCTGCAAGGCCTCGCCGGCGGTGCGTTGCCGCCGATGTTGATGACCGTGGCCCTGCGGTTTCTGCCCGCCAACATCAAGCTTTATGGTCTGGCTGGTTATGCGCTAACGGCGACATTCGGCCCGGGTCTGGGCACGCCGCTGGCCGGTTTATGGACCGAATACGTCGGCTGGCAATGGACGTTCTGGCAGATCATCGTGCCGTGTCTGATCGCCATGGCCGCTGTCGCTTACGGTTTGCCGCAGGATCCGCTGCGCCTGGAGCGCCTCAAGTCATTCAACTGGAAAGGCCTGCTGCTGGGCTTTCCGGCGATCTGCATGCTGGTGATCGGTTTGCTGCAAGGCAATCGACTGGACTGGTTCGAGTCGAGCCTGATCTGTGGATTGCTCGGCGCCGGCTCGTTGCTGCTGGTGGCGTTTTTGATCAACGAGTGGTCGCAGCCGATTCCGTTTTTCAAATTGCAGATGCTCGGTATCCGCAACCTTTCGTTCGCACTGATGACCCTGGCTGGCGTTTTGGTGGTGTTGTTGGCGGTGGTGCTGATTCCGTCGAGCTATCTGGCCCAGGTGCAAGGTTATCGCCCGGTGCAGACCGCGCCGATCATGCTCATCGCCGCATTGCCGCAACTGATTGCGCTGCCGTTGGTGGCCGCGCTGTGCAACCTGCGCTGGGTCGATTGCCGCTGGGTACTCGGCATCGGTTTGAGCATGTTGGCGCTGTCCTGCCTGGGCGGATCGCAGCTGACCTCGCAGTGGATTCGCGACGACTTCTATGTTCTGCAATGGCTGCAGATTTTTGGCCAGCCGATGGCGGTGCTGCCGCTGTTGATGCTCTCGACCGGCAGCATCACACCGCTGGACGGTCCCTTCGCATCGGCATGGTTCAACACCGTGAAAGGCCTGTCGGCCGTGGTCGCCACCGGGGTGATCGAGGCGCTTACCACGTCGCGCCTGCATTTCCACTCAAGCATGTTGGTCGACAGCCTCGGCAATTCGCCGCTGGCCGATCGTAGCGATCCGGGCCTCGCCCATCGCCTGCACGAACAGGCCGTGGTGCTGACTTCTTCCGATCTCTACGTGTGCATGGCTGGCGTCGCAGTGGCGTTGATCCTGCTGATTTTCTGGCTGCCGACGCGGATTTATCCGCCGCGCGCACCGACCTGATTGCTGCACTGAACAATGAAGGTTTTTATGACGACTCAAGCAAAGCAAAAACTCGCGGTGGCTGTAGCGGCCGCGCTGGCTGTAGGCGTGCTGGTATATCTGGCGCTGCCCGGCGTGTTTGGCAAACGTACCCAGCAAAATACCAACGACGCGTTTGTGTCCGCTGATTACACCCTGGTGGTGCCGCGCGTGGCCGGTTTCATCAAGGAGGTATTGGTAGAAGACAACCAGCAAGTGAAGACCGGGCAATTGCTGGCGTTGATCGATGATCGTGATTTGCGTGCTTCGGCAGAAGCCGCGGATGCACAAACTCTGGTGGCGCGGGCGCAACTGCAAAACGCCAAGGCAACGCTGGAGCGGCAGACCTCGGTGATCGCTCAGGCGCAAGCCTCGGTGGTGTCGGCCAAGGCTGAAATGGCCTTCGCCCAGCAAGAACTGAATCGCTACAACCATTTGGCCGGCGTCGGTGCCGGGACTGTGCAGAACGCGCAACAGGCGCGCACGCGCATCGATCAGGCCACGGCTCATCTCGACACGGCCACGGCGAAACTGGCGGCGGAGCGCAAGCAAGTCGATATCCTCAGCGCCCAGCGTGACGCTGCCGAAGGCAGTTTGAAGCACGCACAAGCGGCGCTGGAAATCGCCAGTTTCGAACTCTCCTACACCCGCATCACCGCGCCGCAGGACGGCATGATCGGCGAGCGGGCCGTGCGCGTCGGCGCCTATGTGACGCCGGGCAGCAAGCTGTTGGCCGTCGTGCCGCTGAAACAGGCTTACGTGGTGGCGAATTTTCAGGAGACGCAACTGACCGACGTGCAGCCAGGGCAAGAGGTGCAAGTACGCGTCGACAGCCTGGGTGGTGAAGCGCTGACCGGTCGTGTCGAGAGCATTGCGCCGGCCACGGGAGTGACCTTCGCAGCAGTCAAACCGGATAACGCCACCGGCAACTTCACCAAGGTGGTGCAGCGGATTCCGGTGAAGATCATGCTCGAACCGGGTCAGCCGTTGGCCGAGCGCTTGCGCGTGGGCATGTCGGTGGAGGCGAGTATTGATACCGCCAGTTCGGCGACGTCGGTGCGTGAGGTGACTCAGCGATGAGCCGTGTTGATCGAACCGACGCCTTCGCGAGCAGGCTCGCTCCCACAGGGAGAATGCATTCCAACAGGTGGGAGCGAGCCTGCTCGCGAAGAGGCCAGTGGCAGCAAATCACTCTGAGTGCCTTGCTCACAATGAGTCTCGCCGCCTGCACCGTCGGCCCGGACTTCCAGAAACCCGAAGCCACACAAATCACCGACTGGGCCAAACCCGCCAAGTCCGCCCCCAGCCAAGCGGTCAGCGAACCCCTCAACGAACGCTGGTGGGAGGTCTTCCACGACGCGCAACTCTCCGCGCTGACTCAGCGTGCGGTGCAGAGCAACCTCGACTTGCAACTGGCCAGCAGCCGTCTGCAACAAAGCCGCGCCGCCCGCCAGGTCATCACTGCTGAGCGCTATCCAAACACCGCGGCCACCGGCAGTTACTCGCGCGAACGCAACAGTGGCAAAGGCCTGAACGACCCATCCGGCCACAACGGTGATTCCGCCTTCAACCTGTGGGACGCCGGTTTCTCCGCCTCATGGGAACTGGATTTCTGGGGTCGCGTGCGCCGCGAAACCGAAGCCGCCGACGCCAACCTCGAAGTCGCTGAAAACGACCGTCGCGGTGTGTTGCTGGCGGTATTGGCAGACACCGCGCAGAACTACATCCAGTTGCGCGGCGTACAGAACACTCGCGCGGTCACCGAAGAAAACCTCGACGTCGCCCGGCACAGCCTGAAACTCTCGCAACTGCGCCTGGCCGATGGCGTTGCCACTGACCTGGACGTCGCCGAAGCCGCCGCGCAAGTCGCCGCCATCGAGTCGCGTCTGCCGGCGCTGGAACAACGCCAGTCGCAACTGATCAACGCGATCAGCCTGCTGATGGGCGAACCGCCACAGGCCCTCGCCAAAGAGTTATCCACAGACGCCGCCGTGCCGCAGTCGCCGCTGCAAGTCGCCATCGGCCTGCCGTCGCAACTGGCCGAACGCCGCCCGGACATCCGCCAGGCCGAAGCGCGCCTGCACGCCGCTACTGCCAATATCGGCGTGGCCAAAGGCGATTTCTATCCGCGCATTACCCTGTCCGGCAACCTTGGTTCGCAAGCCATGCAACTCAGCGATTTCGGTTCGTGGGGGTCGCGTGCCTTCGGCATCGGCCCGCAGTTCAGTTTGCCGCTGTTCGACGGTGGACGCCTGCGCGGCGTGCTGCAACTGCGCGAAGCCCAGCAGCAGGAAGCGGCCATCGCCTACCAGCAGACCGTGTTGCGCGCCTGGCACGAAATCGACGATCAGCTGACCGCCTACAACGCCAGCCAGCGCCGCCGCGACAGCCTCGCCGAAGCCGTCCGCCAGAACCAGATCGCCCTGCGCACCGCGCAACAGCAATACGTCGAAGGCGTGGTCGACTTCGTCAACGTTCTTACTGTGCAAGGCGCGTTGCTGGCGACGCAGGAACAGTGGGTCGAGAGTTCGACCGGGGTTTCGCTGGCGATGGTCGGTTTGTACAAGGCATTGGGCGGGGGGTGGGAGTCGGTGTATCCGCAAGAGAAAATCGTCGCCGGGTTGCCGGGTGTCGTGAAAGCGCCTGCCGCCATCGACGGTTCTGCTGTGGCTGACCTAAAGTGATTGGCAGGTTGGCGCGTCATACTCTCGTGGCGCTGCGGTGCGGCAAGAGGAAGCGATGGCGGTCAATCGAGTCACGCCGATGGGCGACACGCAAGACCCGTTTGCCGCGCCCGGCTCCTGGTTCGGTAGTCTGCGCTGGGTGCGCTGGGTAAAAAATCACTGGCTGTGGCCGATTCTCGCGCTGGCCGCGTTCGTGCGTTTTTATGACCTGACGGCGGCGGCGATCTGGGGCGATGAAGGCTCCAGCCTGCTGCTGGCGCGCTATTCGCTGAGTGAAATCTGGCGGCACGCCGCATTCGATGTGCATCCGCCGCTGTACTTCATGCTGCTGCATGGCTGGGTCGAACTGTTCGGGGACGGCATTCTCGCGGTGCGCACACTCAGTGCGCTGGCCGGCATTGCGGCGGTCGGGCTGGGTGTGTGGCTGGTGGATCGCCTGGCCACTCGACGCGCCGCGTTTATCGCCGGATTGTTGCTCGCACTGCTACCGACGGCGGTGCGCTACAGCCAGGAAGTGCGCATGTACGCGCTGCTCGGAGCGCTGCTGATTGCCGCAAGCCTGGCGCTGGTCTACTGGATCCGGCGCCCGCAACGCCATCGCTTTCTGTTGTACTACGCGCTGTTGATGAGCGCGGCGTTCTACACCCACTACTTCGCCGTGCTCGCGGCGCTGTGTCACTGGCTCTATCTGATTGCGATCCGCATACAGCGCGATTACCGCTTTCGGCATATCCAGCGCTGGAACTGGTGGCTGGCGAACGTGGCCATCGTCGTACTGTACCTGCCCTGGCTGCCCAATCTGCTCGACTTGATGCAGCACATGGAACAGCTCAAGGCCGGCGGCGATGTCGGTTGGGAACCTGCTGTTACATTGAGTTCGCTGCCGTCGATGATCTGGTCGTGGCTGATTCAGGACGATGGCGAGACGCTGCCGCTGCTGATTTTCGCCGCGTTGCCCTTGGCATTGCTGGCGCTGACGGTTGTCGCGGTGATGCGTGATCGCAGTGTGTCGCGCGGCAGTATTCTGTTGGCGTTGTACACCGGACTGCCGCTATTGCTGGTGTATCTGGTGTCTTTCATCACCCCGGTCTTCATCGAGCGCTACCTGACGGCGTACGCCCTCGGTTTGCCGATGCTGGCGGCGCTGGCCATTGATCGTTTGTACAGCCGCGCCCGACTGGTTGCACTGGCGCTGCTGGTGGCGCTGATCGGTGTGGAACTGGTGGGTGTGAACAACAATGCAACGGTCGACAGCAACGACCAACTCGACCGAGTGGTGAGTTACGTCAACCGGCATTTTCTGCCGGGTGATCGCATCGTCACCAGCGACATGCTCTGGTACTTGAGCTACGTCTACTACGACCGCAGCGGCGCGCAGGTGCGCCTTTACACGCCACCGACGACGGATGGCCAACCGACGCAGCCGAATGAGTACGGCTTCGGCACACTGGTAACGCGCGATGTCTATCTGGACAGCCTCGCTGAGTTGCCGGGAAATGGCCGGGTGTGGCTGGTCGGCAGCTTCGACGGCCCGGAAGAATTCTCACCCTTGCCCGCGACCTGGCAGGTCAGCGCCGAAGTCCATGCGGGCGGACTCAAGGCGCGCTTGTTCACCCCCACCCCTCCCGCAGGCTAACGCCAACCCCTGTAGGAGTTGCCGCAGGCTGCGATCTTTTGACCTTCAGGATTTCCCCGACAAATCCGCCATGCCCTTGAGCAATTCAATCGGCAACGGAAAGACAATCGTCGAACTCTTGTCGCCGGCGATCGAACTCAAGGTCTGCATATAGCGCAACTGCATCGCCCCGGGCTGACGTCCGAGCATTTCCGCGGCTTGCATGAGTTTTTCCGAGGCCTGCAACTCGCCCTCGGCGTGGATCACCTTGGCCCGCCGCTCGCGCTCGGCTTCAGCCTGTTTGGCGATGGCGCGCACCATCGACTCATTGAGGTCGACATGCTTGATCTCGACGTTGGCGACCTTGATGCCCCAGGCGTCTGTCTGCGCGTCGAGCACTTGCTGAATGTCGATGTTCAACTGCTCGCGTTCGGCCAGCAGTTCATCCAGTTCATGCTTGCCGAGCACCGCACGCAGGGTGGTCTGGGCTAACTGGCTGGTAGCGGAAAGATAGTCCTCGACCTGAATAATCGCCTTTTGCGGGTCGAGTACGCGGAAATACAGCACGGCATTGACCTTGACCGACACGTTGTCGCGGGTGATTACGTCCTGCGGCGGCACGTCGAGCACCACGGTGCGCAGGTCGACCCGAACCATTTGCTGCACCACTGGAATCAACAGGATCAGCCCGGGGCCTTTGACCTGCCAAAAGCGGCCGAGCTGGAACACCACGCCGCGCTCGTATTCACGCAGGATGCGAAACGTCGAGCCGGCGAGGGCAATGACCAGTAACAGCAGCGCAACAAAACCGATTTGCAGACCCATGATCACTCTCCGAGTGGCGCCGCGTCAGTCGCGGCCACTTGCAGCAACAATCCCTTGCGACCCACCACGCGCACCGATTGCCCGGTGTGCAGCGGAGTGGCGCTGAGCACTTGCCAGCGCTCACCTTGCAGTTGCACCCAGCCATTACGGGCATCGCCCGGTTGCACCGTGGTGATCGCGGTGACACTGCCGAGCAGGCCGGCATCGCCACTGACCGCGTGGCGGGGGCGGGTTTTCAGGGCGCGAATCAGCAGCGCAATCAACAACAGAGCGCTGATCAGGCCAAGGCCGATCATCATTGGCACCGGCAACTGGGCGTTGCTCAGAATCAGCGCACCGATGACGAACATGATGATGCCGCCCAGACCGATAACGCCGTAGTTGGGCAGCACGGCTTCGGCGATCAGGAAGACGATGCCCAACGTGATCAGCCACAAACCGGCCGGACTCATGGCCGGTAACGGGCTGTCGGCGGCGAGGGCTGAGCCGCTGATCAGCAGGAGCAAGGCAAACGCACAACATCGGCTGTTCACGTGACCCTCCGCGAGCGTCATGGGCTGGTTCTTTCAGTCTAGTTGAGGGTTGTCCTGTATGAATTTTGATCAATGTGCAGATATGTCCGGTGAGCGGATTTCCCTGCGCCAAACACCCGCCGAACTAGACTCAAAGACACGGCAATCACCGTTCAGCGCAACACCGAGGTGCATCATGCGTATGGCAAGAAAGGTGCAGAGCAGCCTGAACCGGGCGCACTGCGAATACGACATCGTCGCCCACCGGCACTCGTCCAGCAGCCTGGAAACCGCACGGGTCGCCGGGGTGCCCGCCGAGCGGGTAGCCAAATCGATCATCCTCGACGACCACCACGGGCACTACCTGATGGCCGTGCTGCCGGCCAGCCGTCACCTTGACCTGAGCAAAGTGCGCACCAGCGGCGAATGGCAACTGACCCGCGAAAGCAATCTGGCGCACATTTTCGATGATTGCGAACGCGGCGCGGTGCCGCCGCTGGGTGGCTCTTATGGCCTGGACATGGTCATCGACCCGTTGCTGACGCGGCAGAAGGATATTTATCTGGAGGCGGGCAACCACAATTATCTGCTGCACATGAGCATGCCCGAGTTTCTGAAAATGGTGCCGCATGCCGAGGTGCGGGAGTTGAGTGATTAGGTTTCGTGGCGCCGGCACTGACGCCTTCGCGAGCAGGCTCGCTCCCACAGGTTGATCGCATTCCCCTGTGGGAGCGAGCCTGCTCGCGAATAATCTTCCAAACACCCCATTCATCAAGGAATTGCTCAATGGAAAGCCCAACGCACAGCTTGCCATCCCTGTTCAAACAACTCGGCCTTCCGGATGATCCGGTCAACATCGACAAATTCCTCACCACCCATTCCCCGCTCAAACCAGAGCTGCACCTGGCTGATGCGTTTTTCTGGACGAAGAGCCAGTCGCAGTTCTTGCGTGACGAGATTCTGGATGACGCCGATTGGGCGGAGGTGGTGGACCAGTTGAATGTGTTGTTGCGCAAGGGGCGTGAGAGCTGACTGAAAGCCAACCTCTTGTCATTCAATTGAGTGAAACGGTTGTTGAGGATCAAAAAATAGACCAAAATCACGACCTCAATTGAGGTCTTTTATTATGCAAAACGTTCTGGCCGATATGGCTGTCAGTGTCTCAGAATTAAAGAAAAACCCTTCCGCTGTGCTGAGCGGTGCGCATGGCGGTGCCGTGGCTGTTCTTAACCACAATCGCGTTATGGGCTATATGGTGCCAGCGGATGTGTACGAAGCAATGATGGAGCGACTTGATGATTTGGAGCTTGCTGAAATCGTTCGCGCCCGCAGCCATGAGACGCCAATTTCGGTGAGCCTGGATGACCTATAAGCTCGAATTTTTGCCATCCGCTCACAAAGAGTGGAACAAGTTGGGTCATACACTACGAGAACAATTCAAAAAGAAGCTGGGTGAGAGATTGAAGCTGCCCAGAGTCTCCGCTGACGCACTTCATGGAATGCCTGATTGCTACAAAATCAAATTGAAGGCTTCAGGCTATCGTCTGGTTTATCAGGTCATTGACGAGAGGGTCGTCGTTTCAGTCGTAGCGGTCGGTAAACGTGAGCGCAGTAGCGTTTATGAGAATGCAAAAAAGCGCTGATTTATCTCTCAGCGGCGGCTCTCTTCGCCCCAGTAGGCAATTTGTTTCAAAACTTGACTGAAATTCCCCTCCAATGCGATATTGATAGTTAGCAAACTAACAGTGTGCATTTCCTCGTGCCGAACGAACTCGACGCTCTCCAGATGAACATCAGCAGTGCCATGGTGGTGGCCGCCAGGCATTGGCGGAAGATCTGCCAGACCACGCTGGTCAACTATGGAATCTCCGAAGCCTGCGCCGTGCCGTTGTTGATGATCGGCCGCTTGGGTGAGGGCGTGCGCCAGGTGCAGGTGGCGCAGGCGGCCGGGATGGAGAGTCCGTCGCTGGTGCGTCTGCTCGATCAGTTGTGTCATTCCGGCTACGTCTGCCGCACCGAAGATGTCCAGGATCGCCGCGCCAAGTGCCTGAGCCTGACTGACACCGGTCGTGAACTGGTGCAAGCGGTCGAGATCGAACTGGTGCGTCTGCGTCATGAAGTGCTTGAGGGCATCGACCAGAGCGATCTGGAGGCTACGCTTCGGGTACTCAGAGCTTTTGAGGCGGCCCATCCGCCTGTGGTGATCAATTCTTGAACGGTTTTTTCTCCGGCATTCCGCCGGCCCGCGACTGGTTCTACGGGGTCCGTACGTTTGCAGCGTCGATGATCGCGCTGTACATCGCTTTGCTTATGCAAATGCCGCGTCCGTATTGGGCGATGGCCACGGTGTATATCGTCTCCAGCCCGTTTCTCGGGCCGACCAGTTCCAAGGCCCTATACCGCGCCATCGGGACTTTTCTCGGTGCCGCGGCGGCGGTTTTTTTCGTGCCGATGTTCGTGCAGAGCCCGTATGTGCTGGTGGTGGTCATCGCGCTGTGGACGGGGATTTTGCTGTTCCTGTCCCTGCAACTGCGCACGGCCAACAACTACGCATTGATGCTCGCCGGTTACACCTTGCCGCTGATTGCCTTGCCGGTGGTGGATAACCCGCTGGCGGTGTGGGACGTGGCGGAAGCGCGGACCGAAGAGATTTTCCTCGGCATCGCCGTGGCTGCGGTGGTCGGCGCGATGTTCTGGCCACGCCGTCTGGCGCCGGTGTTCAACGACGCGGTGAGCAAGTGGTTCGCCGACGCAACGACCTACAGCCTGAAATTCCTCAGCCGCGACGTGCAGCCCGAAGAGGTCACCGCGCTGCGCATGGCCATGGTTGCCAACTTCAACAGCCTCGAATTGATGATCGGCCAGTTGCCCCACGAAGGCGCGCGACCGCAAACCGTGCGCAACACCAAAGAATTGCGCGGGCGCATGATTCATCTATTATCGGTGATCGATGCGCTGGAAGATTCGCTCTACGCCCTCGAACGACGCACGCCGGAACTGGTGGAAAAATTCGCACCGCTGCTTGCCGCGACCCGTGAATGGCTCGGTCACCCGGACGCCGACCTCGACCGCTGGCAAGCGCTGAAAGATCAGCTCGAAGCCCTGCAACCGAGCGTCGAGGCGCTTGAGGATCGCAAACAACTGCTGTTCTCCAACTCGATTTATCGCCTCGGCGAATTCATCGATTTATGGCAGGACTGCCGCAGTCTGCAGGACGCGATTCTCTGCGAGCGCCAGGACAGCTGGCGCGCGGTCTACCGTCACTGGCGCCTGGGTCGTCTGACGCCGTTCATTGATCGTGGGCTGATGCTCTATTCGGCGGCCTCGACCGTTCTGGCGATCATCACCGCCTCGGTGCTGTGGATTCTGCTCGGCTGGCCGGACGGCGGCAGTGCGGTGATTCTCGCCGCGGTGGCGTGCAGTTTCTTTGCCTCGATGGACGACCCGGCACCGCAGATTTACCGGTTCTTTTTCTGGACCGGCATGTCGGTGCTGTTCGCCAGCCTTTATCTGTTTCTGATTCTGCCCAACCTGCATGACTTCCCGATGCTGGTGCTGGCGTTCTCCATTCCGTTCATCTGCGTCGGCACGCTCACGGTGCAGCCGCGTTTTTTCCTCGGCATGCTGCTGACACTGGTCAACACTTCGTCGTTTATCAGCATTCAGGGCGCTTACGATGCGGATTTTTTCGCCTTCGTGAACTCCAACCTCGCTGGACCGATCGGCCTGCTGTTCGCTTTCATCTGGACGCTGGTGGCGCGTCCGTTCGGCGCCGAGCTGGCGGCCAAGCGCCTGACCCGTTTCAGCTGGAAAGACATTGTCCACATGACCGAACCGGCCAACCTTGCCGAACACCGCAAATTGGGCGTGCAGTTGCTCGATCGACTGATGCAGCACCTGCCGCGTCTGGCCCTGACCGGCCAGGACACCGGCATCGCCATGCGCGAAGTGCGCGTCGGCCTCAACCTGCTCGATTTGCTCGCCTACACCCCACGGGTGACCGGCGCGCCGAACGCGCTGTTGCAGCAAGTGGTCAGTGAGGTCGGCGAGTATTTCCGCGCCTGCCTTAAGGCTGGCGAACGCTTGCCGGCGCCAGCGCCGTTGCTGATGACCCTTGATCGCACCCGCCGTGCGCTCAATGGCCACGGCGATGACGAAACCCGTCTGAACCTGTTGCACGCCTTGAGCGGTTTGCGTCTGGCGTTGTTGCCCGGCGTCGAATTCGTCTCCAGTGCCGACGCCGAAGAACCGCTGCCCGATGGAGCGCCCCTATGATCGGTGATCTGGACATCAGCGGCATTTTCCTGCCGACCCTGCTGGTGTTGATGGGCATCACTTATGTGCTGTTTTTGTTGGTGCATGGCGTGCTCACGCGCGTGCACTTTTACCGTCTGGTCTGGCACCGGGCATTGTTCAACGTGGCCCTCTACGCGGTACTGCTGTACGGCGTGGACTCACTCAGTCGATACCTGATGACATGAAAAAACCGTTTTTGACCATCGGTCGCGTGGTACTGACCCTGCTGATCGTGACTTTTGCCGTTGTCCTCGTCTGGCGCATGGTGATGTATTACATGTTTGCGCCGTGGACCCGTGACGGCCACATTCGCGCCGACATCATCCAGATTGCTCCGGACGTGTCCGGACTGATCCAGCAGGTTGAAGTGAAAGACAACCAGTTGATCAAGCGCGGCCAGGTGCTGTTCAGCATCGACCAGGATCGCTTCAAACTGGCCCTGCGTCAGGCCAAAGCGGCTGTTGCCGACCGCGAAGAAACCCTCGCCCAGGCCCAGCGCGAAGCCAAGCGTAACCGTGGCCTCGGCAACCTGGTGCCGGCCGAACAGCTGGAAGAAAGCCAATCCAAGGTCGCGCGTGCGCAATCGGCACTGGCCGAAGCCATGGTCACCGTGGACAGCGCCCAGCTCAACCTCGACCGCTCGGTAATCCGTAGCCCGGTGGACGGTTACGTCAACGACCGTGCGCCGCGTCCGCAGGAGTTCGTCACCGCCGGGCGTCCGGTGTTGTCGGTGGTCGACAGCAATTCCTTCCACATCGACGGCTATTTCGAAGAGACCAAACTCGACGGCATTCATGTCGGTCAGTCGGTGGATATCCGTGTGATCGGCGACCGTGCGAAATTGCGCGGGCATGTCGAAAGCATCGTCGCCGGCATCGAAGACCGCGACCGCACCAGCGGCAGCAACCTGCTGCCGAACGTCAACCCGGCGTTCAGCTGGGTGCGGCTGGCGCAGCGGATCCCGGTGCGGATTGCCTTTGATGATGTGCCGGAAGATTTCCGCATGATCGCCGGGCGTACCGCTACGGTGTCGATCATTGAAGACTCAAAAGTCGACGATAAAAAGCAGGAGCCCGCGCAATGAGCAGGGCCCTGATGATCGCCGGGTTGGGCGTGATGTTGTCGGCGTGTCAGATGGTTGGCCCGGACTATTACGTGCCGGAAGACGCGGCAGTGCAACGCAAGGATTTTCAGGGCGAACTGGCCGTTGCCGGCAAACCTGTGGTGTCGGCGCCAGTACCGGCGGATTGGTGGCGGCTATATAAAGACCCGCGTCTGGATCAACTGGTGCAGCAAGCCATGGCTTCCAACACCGATCTGCGCGTCGCCGCTGCCAATTTGCAGCGCGCCCGTGCGCAGGTCGATGAGGCCGAAGCCGCCGGTGGCTGGAGCGGCGGGGTGAAAATGGGTGCCCAGCGTTTGCAGGAATCCGGTCAGGCATTCTTGCTGCCGGAAAAAGTCCCGGTGGCCAACATCGGTGACATCGGCATCAGCGCCTCGTATCAGTTCGACCTGTGGGGCACGTTGCAGCGCGGCATCGAAGGCGCGAAGGCCAACGCCGACGCGACCCAAGCCGCCGCCGATACCGCGCGCATCACCTTGGTCGCGGACGTGGTTCGCGCCTATACCCAAGTCTGCGCGGCCAACGAAGAACGCGAAATCGCCCAGCATTCCCTCGACCTGCAGTCCCAAGGCACTACGCTGATCCAGCGTTTGCGCGACGCCGGGCGTGGCGATGAAACCCAGGTCACCCGTTCGCAAACCCAATTCAAATCCCTGCGCGCCGAGATGCCGCGTTATGAAGCGGCGCGTCAGGCCGGGTTGTTCCGTCTGTCGATGTTGCTGGCGAAACCGGTCGACCAATTGCCGGCCGGCACCGCGACTTGCGCTGAACTGCCGAAAATCGCTCAATTGGTGCCGGTCGGTGATGGCGCCGCTTTGCTCAAACGTCGCCCGGACATTCGTCAGGCGGAACGACGTCTGGCCGCCGCGACCGCCGGCATCGGCGTGGCCACCGGCGAGTTGTACCCGGACATCAGCATCGGCGCGACCATCGGTACTGTCGGCATTCTCGATGACCTCGGTGATCCGTCGACCAACCGCTGGGGCTTCGGCCCGTCGCTGAGCTGGAAGGTGCCGACCAACGGCGCCCGCGCGCGCATTCGTGAAGCTGAGGCGACCACCCAAGGCGCCTTGGCGCACTTCGACGGCGTGGTGCTCAACGCCATTCGCGAAACCCAGACCGGCCTCGCCCAGTACAGCGCGCTGCTGCAACGCCGCGACGCACTGGCCGATGCCGAGCAGTCGGCGAAACTGGCTGCCGACCAGACCCACCGCTTCTTCCAGGCCGGTCGCGAGTCGTTTCTCGCTGACCTGCAAGCGACCCGTACCTACACCGATGTCACCGCGCAACTGGCCGCCGCCAACACCCAGGTTGCGATGAGCCAGATCGATTTGTTCCTCGCCTTGGGCGGCGGTTGGGAAAGCGGACGAACGAACGCTCCAAGCCCCGGCAAACCCTGAGGCCGTTGCTATGCTTTGAAGTGTTGAAGGGGCGCCCCGTGCAAAGCGCCCCTTCAGCGCACATTGCTAGCGCTGGTCTAGGGGAAACCAATAATGAAAAACCCTTACGCTCTCGGCTTCTGGTGCGCCCTGGTAGCACTGATGCTGCTCTCGGCCACCTATTTCTACGGCATCATGCTGGCCCATCAGATCGACAAGGCCATGGTCTTTCTCGACAGCGCTGTCGCGCTGATCGCGGTCATGGCCATCGTCGTCGTGGCGTGGGCATCGGTTCAGGTGCAGCGGGTCAAGAAACGCCAGCTTGAACAGGGCAAGACCCTGGTGTTGATCTGGGACACTAAAGTCGCCCTGCGCCGGGTCGAAACGGTCTTCGACCGGTATTTCTGGGGCAGCTACTGGCAACCGGGGCGCACCTTCGCCGAAGTCATGGGCGAACTCACCGGCACGCCGCTGGAAAAAAGCCTCGAAGCGCTGAAAAAACAGTGCCTGGAACTCGACAAGCAGATCGATAACGAGGGCTGGCATTGGTTGAATAACGCCCGCGAATTATCCGATGTCGCCACGGCCATGGCTCGTGAGCGTTATCAACTGGATTTCTGCGATCCGCGCGCTGACGGGCCGGGCGGGGCGGTGATCGATCGGGATTTTGAAGTGCTGGTCTACACCTGGACCGCGCGACTGAAAAGCTTTGATCATCAGCTGGATGAAATCGAGGTTCAGTATTCCTGATTCTCGGCTGAATCGACCGGCCTCATCGCGAGCAGGCTCACTCCTACATTTGGAATGCGTTCCCCTGTAGGAGTGAGCCTGCTCGCGATAGCGCCCTAAAAAACACCGAAACTCTTCCCGCCTGTCGACTGTCCACAATTCCCATAGACACTCTTTAACCTTTAAACATTGGGCCACCTTGCGCGCCCGGTGCTAATCTCCATCGCTAATTTCAGCGCAGTCGAGCCGCGACCCGGTCACGGGTTCAGGGAAGACGACCACACTCACAGCCACGGAAATCGATCAGGTCATCCATGAATAAATCAGCAGGCGTGCTCCTCGGAATTGTTGTTGCCATTGGCGCGATCAGCGCAGGCGGGGCCTGGTACACCGGGACCAAGATCGAAGGCGTGTTGAACAACGCCGTCAGCAATGCCAACAAAGAGCTGCAAACCGCGATGGCCGGTTCCAACGGCAGCGCGTCGCTGGAACTGGTGTCGCTCGACCGCCATACCTTCACCAGCACCGCGCACTACCGCCTCAAGGGTGAAGGCGAGATGTTTGGCGACAAGCCGGTCGAATTGCTGTTCGTCGACCACATCGAGCACGGCCCGCTACCGTTCTCGCGCCTGGTTTCGCTGAAATGGCTGCCGGTCATGGCCACCAGCAACTACGAGCTGGAAAAGAACCCGGCCACCGAGAAGTGGTTCGCCGCCACCAAGGGCGCCGCTCCGCTTAAAGGCGTGACCAGCATCGGCTACGACGAATCCACCACCAGCACCCTCGACCTGCTGCCTTTCGAAACCGCACTGGATGAGCAGTCGAGCCTGAAATTCTCCGGCCTGACCATGAATATCTCGGCCAACGCGCAGGCGCAGAAGGTCAAGGCTGACGGCTACATGGACAACCTGAAACTGGTCACGGTGGCTGAAGATCAGGCGCCGGTGCAGGTCGAACTCAACGGTCTGACCCTGGCCAGCAACCTCGCCAAAAGCAGCTACGGCTACTACACCGGCGAGAACACTCTGGAGCTGACCGACAGCAAAACCACCTTCGGGCCCAAGCAGTCGGTGCTGGGTGTGAAGAAGTTTGAAATGAAGAACCTCACCGAAGAAAACGGCAGCAATGCCTCCGGTCGCGCCGATTACAAGATTGGCGAAGTCAGCCTCAACGACAAGAAAATCGGTTCGGCCAACATGGCCATGAGCCTGAAAAACCTCGACATCCCGTCGACGATGTCGCTGATGCAGATTTACCAGACCAAACTGCAGCCTTACGAAAAAGCCGCCGCCGAGGCAGCAGCCCAAGGCCTGCCAGCGCCGGAGCTGAACCTGACCGAGGCTGAAAACGCCCAGGTCAAAGCTGACCTGCAGAAACTGCTGGCCGCCGGCCCACAGTTTGCGCTGGAAAACCTCTCCTTCAACACCGCCAACGGTGAGAGCAAGGCCAATCTGGTGATTGACCTGACCAAACCGCAATCGATGGATCTGCCGCCGGATCAACTGGGTAAACAACTGATTGCGCTGCTTGACCTGAATATCCAGGTGTCCAAGCCGATGCTGGTTGATCTGCTCAGCGTGCAAGCGCAACTCGACGGTCAGACCGATGCCAAAGCCATCGTCGATCAGTCCAAGGAAGCCGCCGACATGTTCGCCGGCATGGCGGTCGGTTCGCAGTTGGCCGTTGTCGATGGCACCAACGTCGTGACCAAGCTGCATTACGCCGCCAATCAGGTCGAATTCAACGGCCAGAAGATGACCGTCGAGCAGTTCGTCGGCTTCCTGATGAGCAAGTTCGCAGGCGTCACGCAAGTGCAGTAATTCTGCGTTCTTAATAGCAACGCCCGGCCTCTGGATGCTACAGACGCCGGGCGTTTTGCTGTCTGGCGTTCGGGTTTTGGCTGTCCCGGCGTAACCGTCGGGACGATTCTGAACAATTATTGTGTTCTGGATTCTGGTCTACGCTTGCGTGCAAGACTGCCTGACTAAGCTTGGCCGTTGCATGTGCATGGGCGGCCACCGTTACGAAAGGGCAAGGAGGGCATTGCGACCCGGCTGGCCATGTAAGGATGCTGACGAATGCCGCGTATTGATGTTCCTGTATTGCATCGTGGTTTACGCCCTTTGTTTCGAGTCGCGCTGTGCAGCCAATTGCTCTGGCCGGCGCTGGCGTTTGCCGACACACCCTACGATCAGATGGTCCGTGATGCCCGTGCCGGGCAAACCACGCCGGCGCTGACGGTGTTGCGTCAGGTACCACCCGGCCAATCGACCACCGGGCAGATCAGCGATCACCTGCAAATCGCCAGTTGGGCGGGACTAGATGGCGAAGTGGTGCAGGTCTATGAAACCCAGGGCCGTGACCGTGTCCTGCCGGTGCAGGCACTGACCGCCACCGCCCGCGCGTATCGCAACCTCAAGCGTTGGGATCAAGCCACGCAGGTCTACAACAAGGCTTTGGCGCTGGAGCCGGATAACGCCGACCTGCAACTCGGGCTAGCCCTGACCCAGGCTGATGCCGGTAAACCCGATGAAGCGGTGACCCGCGCCAAAGCGCTGGTCGTAGCCAAACCTGATGATCCTTCCCGCCGTCTGGCGCTGGGCTATGCGCTGTCCCGCGCGGGCAAGCAATACGACGCGTTGTTCGAATACGATCAAGCCTTCAAGCGCGCCGGCAGCAAGCCGGAAGTCGCCCGTGAATACGTGGTCGCGTTGCAAAAGGCGCGTCTGCCAGAGCCGGCGCTGCGTCTGGCCAATCAACGTCCGGGTCTGATCGATCCGGTGACCCTGCGCCGCCTCGAAGGCGATCTTGCTGCCGAGCGCGTACGCCTTGCCGAACTCGCCACTCGCAGTGAGAAAGAGCGCTACGTGATCGCTGACCGCGCGTTGGCCGACTACGACAAACTGCTCGCCACCTGGACGCCGGACACCAGCGCTAAGGACGACGTGACCCGTTGGCGTATCGACCGCATGGGCGCGCTCAAGGCCCGGGCGCGCACCGCCGACGTCATTACTGAGTACCAGAAGTTGCAAGCCGAAGGCGTGAAGATTCCGACCTACGCCCAGCGTTGGGTGGCAGCGTCGTATCTGGACCAGCGTGAGCCGGAAATCGCGACTGACTTGTATCGCCAGGTACTGTCCGCGCCGGACGCCGATGTCGGCGACCGCCTCGAAGACACCACCGCGCTGTATTACGCGTTGCTGGAAAGTGACCGCGCCGATGAGGCACGTAAAGTGGCCGAAGACGCCGCCAAGTCGCAGCGCCCGCGCATCGAACTCAAGGGCTTGCCGATCGGCAACCCCAACGATGAATGGATGGACGCCCAGCAACTGGCGGCGCAGGCCGGCACCTATGGTTCTGATCTGCCCCATGGCGAAGAACGTTTGCAGACACTGGTCGATCAGGCACCGGGCAATACCGGTCTGCGTCTGGCTCAGGCCGATTTGTACCTGGCCCGCAACTGGCCGCGCCGCGCAGAAATGCAGCTCAAGGAAACCGAGAGCATGGTGCCGCGCGACATGGGCCTGGAAATTGGCCAGGCGCACACTGCGATGGAATTGCAGGAATGGCGGCAAATGGATGCGCTGACCGACGACGTCGTCGCGCGTTATCCGGATAACCGCCAAGTGCAGCGTCTGGCGCACGAGCGTGAAGTCCACGACATGTCCGAACTGCGCGTCGAAGCCTATGGCGGCAAAGCCAACGGTGGCGGTGACAGCGATGCAGGCGCCGTCAGCGGCAGCCGCGATTTCGGCATTCAGACCACGCTGTACAGCCCGCCGATCGCTGAAGACTGGCGGGTGTTTGCCGGGGCCGGTTATGCCACCGGCGACTTCACCGAAGGCACCGGTCACCACCGCTTCCAGCGGGTTGGCCTGGAACGGCGCACTCGTGACATGACCCTCGAAGCAGAAGTGTCCAATCACGATTACGGTTTTGGCGACAAGCAGGGCGCGCGTCTGGCAATCGCCCGCGACATCAACGACCACTGGCAGTACGGCGGCAGCCTCGAATATCTGTCGGCCGAGACGCCGCTGCGCGCGCTCAACAGCGATATCAAGGCCAATGGCGGCAGCGGGTTCATCCGCTGGCGCGCCAACGAAAGCCGCGAGTGGCGTCTGTCGGTCAGCCCGTCGCATTTCAGCGACGGCAACAATCGCGTCGAAGCCTTGCTCACCGGTCGCGAGGGCGTTTACAGCGCGCCGAACGTGCAGGTCGATGCAGGGCTGGAAGTCGGCAGCAGTCACAACTCCAAGTCCGATGACGTGCCGTACTTCAACCCCAAATCCGACTTCAGCGTGATGCCGCTGGTCAACGTCAATCACGTGCTCTACCACCGCTACGAAACTTCCTGGAGTCAGCAATTCCAGGCCGGCGCGGGGACGTACAGCCAGCGTGATCACGGCACCGGCGGCATGGCCCTGCTCGGTTATGGGCAACGCTATGCCTGGAACGATGTGTTCGAGGTGGGCGGCTTGTTCAGTGTGATCAACCGGCCCTACGACGGTGATCGGGAGACCGATCTGCGTCTGCTCGTCGACCTCACTTTCCGCTTCTAGAAGAGTTTGAAGATGCCTTTGATTTCGCGTTTCATCCTTCTGCTGGGAGTGCTGCTGATCAGCGCCTGCGCCCAGCAAGCCCCGGCCTTTGCGCCGCCGTCCGAACGCCCGCTGGCGGCCAGTGAAAAACCCTGGCCGAAAAACCACGTGCTCGGTATTGCCTATCACGACGTTGAAGACCGCGATCCCGATCAGGCGGTGGTGGCGGTACGCACCGAGCGCATGATCGAACAGCTCGCGTGGCTGCGTGAAAATGGCTACAAACCGGTGACGGTTGACCAGATCATGGCCGCGCGCAAGGGTGGTCCGGAGTTGCCGGCGAAAGCGATTCTGCTCAGCTTCGACGACGGTTATTCGAGCTTCTACACCCGCGTACTGCCGGTGCTGCGCGCCTATAACTGGCACGCGCTATTGGCGCCGGTCGGCAGCTGGATCGATACGCCGCTCAATCAGCCAGTGGATTTCGCCGGTGCCCCGCGCGCACGTTCAGACTTCCTGACCTGGGATCAGGTGCGCGAGATCTCGCAATCCGGTCTGGTGGAAATCGCTGCCCACACCGACGCCAACCACAAAGGTATTCTGGCCAACCCGCAAGGCAACCTGCAGCCTGCTGCCGCAACCCGGCGCTACGATCCGCTGACCAAGCGCTATGAATCCGAGGCCGAATTCCAGGCGCGGATCCGCACCGACGTGAACAACATCTCGGAAAAAATCCGTAAGGTTACCGGCAAGAAGCCGCGAGTCTGGGTCTGGCCGTACGGCACCGCCGACGGTACTTCGCTGACCGTGGTGGGCGAGCAGGGCTATGAAATGGCCCTGACCCTGGACGACGGTCTCGATGCCCTCGATAACCTGATGAGCAGCCCGCGCTTCCTTGTCGCCTCCGACCCTGACGGCGAGCATTTCGCCAACAGCGTCGTCGGCGTGCAGTCGGATTTTGCCATGCGCGTGGTGCATGTCGATCTGGACAACGTCTACGACCCGGATCCGGCGCAACAGGACATCAATCTCGGCAAACTGGTGCAGCGCATGGCTGACATGGGCGCCAACACGGTGTTCCTGCAAGCTTTCGCCGATCCGAAAGGCGACGGTCTGGTGCACTCGCTGTACTTCCCCAACCGCCATTTGCCGGTACGTGCCGACCTCTTCGACCGTGTCGCCTGGCAGCTGCGCACTCGTGCCCACGTGAAAGTTTTTGCCTGGATGCCTGTACTGAGTTTCGGCCTTGATTCGAAACTGCCACGCGTCACTCGCTGGGACCCGAAAACCGGCACCACTTCTGTCGATCCTGACCAGTACAAGCGCCTGTCGCCGTTTGATCCGGAAGTACGGCGGATCATCGGCGAAATCTACGAAGACGTCGCGCGACTGACCTCGGTCGACGGCATTCTTTACCACGACGACGCGGTGCTGTCGGATTTCGAAGATGCTGGTCTTGAGGCCTTGAAAGCCTACGCTGCCCACGGTTTGCCGGGTTCGATTGCCGCCCTGCGCGACGATCCTGCCGCGATGCAACGCTGGACGCGCTTCAAGAGCAAATACCTCATCGATTTCACTAACGAGCTGACTGCCAAAGTCCGCGCCATTCGTGGCCCGCAGGTGCAGACCGCGCGCAATATTTTCGCCGAGCCGATGATCAACCCGCAGAGCGAAGCGTGGTTCGCGCAGAACCTCGACGACTTCTTCGCGACCTACGACTGGACGGCGCCAATGGCCATGCCATTGATGGAAAAACAGACGCAGGCGCAGTCCGGCCCGTGGCTGGAAGCACTCGTCGAAATCGTCAAACAGCGTCCCGGTGCACTGGATCGCACGGTGTTCGAATTGCAGGCGCGGGACTGGACCAAAAAGGATCAGGCCGACATTGACGCGGCAGTGATGGCGGACTGGATGGGTCGCCTCAAACGTCAGGGCGCGACCAGTTTCGGTTACTACCCGGACAACTTCCTCGACAACCTGCCGGACCTGAAAACCGTAAGGCCTGCGCTCTCCAACAAATGGAATCCATAACATGCTGGATAGACTGTTAGCCCTGCTTGTTCTGGCGCTCGTCCTCGGCGTGCCGCTGGGCCTGATCTTCCTGGTCACCGGGCAGTTCCTGATGGACTTCGTGTTCTTCTACCCGTTGTTCATGTCTGGCTTGTGGATCGCCGGTGGCCTGTATTTCTGGCTGCACTGGGAGCGCCATTGGCCATGGAAAGACGACACGCTGCCGCCACCGCTGGAAGGTGAGCCGCTGATCTCGATCCTGATCCCTTGCTACAACGAAGGTGACAACGCCGCCGACACCATCCACGCGGCGCTGGCCCAGCATTACCCGAACATCGAAGTCATCGCGATCAACGACGGCTCCAAGGACAACACCGCGCAAGTGCTCGATGCGCTGGCCAAGGAAGATCCGCGCCTGCGCGTGCTGCACCTGGCGGAAAACCAGGGCAAGGCTGTTGCTCTGCGCATGGGCGCCATCGCGGCGCGCAGTGAGTATCTGGTGTGCATCGACGGTGACGCACTGCTGGCGCCCAATACCGCGGCGTATCTGGTTGCGCCGATGCTGGATAACGCGCGTCTCGGCGCGGTGACCGGTAACCCGCGCATTCGTACGCGTTCGACGCTGGTCGGGCGGGTGCAGGTCGGTGAGTTCTCGTCGATCATCGGTTTGATCAAGCGCACGCAACGGGTGTTCGGACGGATCTTTACCGTGTCCGGAGTGATCGTCGCGTTCCGCCGTACTGCGCTGAACCGCGTCGGTTACTGGAGCCCGGACATGATCACCGAAGACATCGACATCAGCTGGAAGCTGCAACTCGATCACTGGAGCATCTTCTACGAGCCGCGCGCGCTGTGCTGGATTCTGATGCCGGAAACCCTCGGCGGCCTGTGGAAGCAGCGTTTGCGCTGGGCTCAGGGTGGCGCCGAAGTGCTGTTCAAGAATATTCGTGGCATCTGGCAGTACCGCCATCGTTACCTGTGGCCGTTGCTGTTCGAATACTGCCTGTCGACCGGTTGGGCGTTTACCTTCCTGTTGTCGGTGATTTTCTGGGGCGTGGGCAAATTTGTGGTCATGCCGGAGGCCATCGCGGTGGATCACCTGATGCCGCCGGCATTTACCGGGTTGCTGCTGGCGTTTGTCTGTCTGGTGCAGTTCGCCGTCAGCATCATCATCGACCGGCGCTATGAGCCGGGATTGGGTCGCACGATGTTCTGGGTGGTCTGGTATCCGTTGGTGTTCTGGCTTATCAGCCTGCTGACCACGTTGGTCAGCTTCCCCAAAGTGCTGTTCGGCCAACATCAGAAACGTGCGCGTTGGGTCAGTCCTGATCGGGGCATCAAACCGATCGGCGACGACGAAGAGGAGGTCATCAAATGAAAATCATCCGGACTCGCCAGCGGCCCTTTCTGGTAGTGATCGATGTGATCCTCACCGTGGTGGCCTGGGTTGGCCTGCTGTTTCTGCTGATCCGCGGCTTATGGCCGCTGATCGAAACTCACGCGGGCGGGCCGCTGATCGATAAATCGGCGTTCGACGCGCTGGGTACCCTGCAGATTTATCTGTGGATTGCCTTGGTCAACGCGGTGATTCTGATTTCCTGGGCGCGTTATCAGCAGCGCAAGAGTCGCAGTTTCGCCCAACGCCGGCTGCCGTCGCCGGTGATCGACGATGAAGGCCTGAGCAGGAGTTTCAAACTCTGCGATGACCGCTTTCAAAAGCTGCGCACGCCCGGGGTGATGACCATTCACAACGATCAGGAAGGCGATATCAGCCATGTGGTGATGCATTTCTGGCCGGTACAGCAGGAGGAATTGCCGCCGCCACTGGCACCGTTGGAGCATCCGCGAGTGATCTTTCTGCATGCTGAAGATGATGGCAATCGCGAGCCCCTGACCCGGCTTTGATCGTTCCCACGCTCTGCGTGGGAATGCCTCTTGGGACGCTCCGCGTCCAGTGACGCGGAGCGTCACGGGCTGCATTCCCACGCAGGAGCGTGGGAACGATCAATCGGCCGCTAATCGCGGATCAGTTCCCAGGCATCTTCCATCGGCAGTGGTTGCTTCATGCGCTCGGTGAGTAACGCCATCGCTCTTTCTTTCTCGCAAGCCACGGCGGCAACTACCACACCGTTTCTACCGAACAGACCGATAAAGGGCGGATTTTCGGGTTCGCCAAGAAACTCCACTTCATCCCAATGTTCGGCATGCCCGAGGTAGTCGTAGTTCTTGCCAAAATGCCAGGTCCAGAAGAACGGCACATCGAGGTAATGCTCGTCGCCACCGAGCATGTTGGCGGCAGCGATTCGCGCGTGTTGCTGAGCCAGGCGCCAGTGTTCGATGCGTTGCGGCTGGCCGTTCAGCGGGAACGTGGCGATGTCGCCGATCGCCCACAGCCCTTCGATGACACGCATGCCGCCATCGACGCGCAACGATTGATCCTTTTCCTTGGGCAGTGACGCGAACGCTTCTGTCGCTGGATGAACGCCGATCCCTGCCAGCACCAGATCCGCAGAAAGCCGCAGGCCGTTGTCCAGCAGTACCGCCTCAACCTTGCCGTCGCCGATGATCTCTGTCGCCTCGTGCTCGGTGATGAACTTCACGCCGTTTTCCTCGTGCAGCGCGCGGATCGCTTTACCCACCGCTTCGCCGAATTGCGCGGCGAATGGAATGGCGTGGCGCGCGAGTACCGTGACGTCGAGACCATGCTGGCGCAGCGCGGAGGCGCATTCGAGGGCGATGAAGCTGTCGCCGATGATGACCGCGCGCTGATCGGGGCTGGCTGTTTTCATGATCTGCTCGGCCTGGGCTTTTGAGCGCAGTAAAAACACCTGCGGCAGTTCGGCACCGGGTAATTCCAAGGGATTGGGTTCGCCACCAGTGGCGAGTACTGCAGCGTGGTAACTCAACGTTTGGCCGTCGCTGAGATGGAGGGCTTTGGTCTGGGCATCGATGGACGTGATTTGGTTTTGCAGACGTTCGATGCGCTGTTCTGTATAGAAACTTTCATCACGCAACGGCGGTGCATCTTCCGGTGGCATTTCCCCGGCGAGGACAAATTTGCTCAGCACCGTGCGGTCATAACCGGCATCGGCCTCGCGGTCGATCATCACGATGCGGCCACCAAAACCCTTTTCCCGCAACGCAGCGGCACACGCGGTGCCTGCTGCGCCCGCGCCGACAATCACGAACGTGCGCGCATCGTCTGCCGGCGGCGTATGCGGATCTTCCAGCGGCAGGTCATCGACCCAGACTTCCTCGCCACGCAGTTCCAGCGGATAACGCTTGAGGCTGTCGAGCGCGGGCGGCTCGCACAACGCGCCATCCTCCGCGCGAAATTCAGCCTTGTGCCACGGGCAGATCAAGCGTCCGTGACACAACGCACCGTCAGCCAAAGGCGCACCGGCATGCGGGCATTCGCCCTGAAAGGCCCGCAACTGCTCGCCTGCGCGCAGCAGCACAATCTTGCAGTCGCCGATTTCAACGGCCAGGCCACGGTCGTGGGGGACATCGGCGTAACGGGCGACGCGGTGCAGGGACATGTGCGGCTTCCTCGCGGGCATTTCTCTTGTGAGTTTGTGTATCGCTGCGAGGTTCAGCCATTTGCCACTGCCATGGCACGAACGGTACAGCTATAGTTTGCAGGCCTACGACGGCCCCACTGCACAAGGTGCTCCCGGAATGACCCGATTGACCTCTCTCAACCCCTGGCTGGCAGCACTCGCTGTCACCCTTTGCGTGCAGTTTCCGGCGCAGGCCCAGGAGCGTTTCACCCTGAGCATCCCGGGTGTTTCCGATAACCGCCTGTTCACTTCGGCAGCGGCCAGCGACGCGGCCGGTTGTGGCGGCAAGAACCAGTCGCCAGCACTGAGCTGGAACGCAGGTCCCGCCGGGACCCAGAGTTACGCAATCGTCATGCATGACCCGGACGGCCAGAAAGGTTTGGGCGTCGATCACTGGATTCACTACGGCATCAAATCCACCACGCACCAGATTGCGGCAGGCGTCGGCGCCAAATCCGCGTTCGAAGGTGTCGGCGGCACCAACAGCAAGGGCAACACCCATTACATGGGGCCGTGTCCGCCAGTGGGCGACAGTGCGCACCACTACATCATCCAGATCTACGCACTGGATCTGGCGCCGGATGCCTTGCCGGCCGGTCTGACTCGCGCCGAGCTGATGGAAAAAATCAAAGGTCATGTGCTGCGTAACAGCAGTGCGGTGCGGCGTTATCACCGCTGAAAAAATTTTTAGCGGCGTTTAACCCGAACTGAAAGGGCTGCCCGTCTCAGTGGATGAATGATCAATTTCATCCCGAGGTCAGCCCCCATGTCTCTTCCTCTCTTACGCCCTGCTGCGGTTGCTGTGCTGCTGGCGCTCGCCGGTTGCGGTGTGTCTTCCAAACCCGAGTCCGCTGCTGTGCCAGCGCCGGCGCAGCCCGAAGTGCTGGTTCAACAGGAAGCGATGCCGGTCGCTGGCGCGATGGCCAAGCGCATGGCACACCCCGCCCCGCTAGCCAGTTTTACAGTGACGCCGTCTGCGGACAGTTATCCACAGGGCTATCGTGATGAGCAGCGCGAGCAATATCAGGCGCTGGCCGACAACCCGATCCACAGCGTCGCCGAAACCCCGGTTTCAACTTTCAGCGCTGACGTCGATACCGGCGCCTACGCCAATGTGCGCCGCTTGCTCAATCAGGGACGACTGCCGCCGGAAGGCGCGGTGCGGCTGGAGGAATTGGTCAATTATTTCCCCTACGACTACGCGTTACCCAGCGATGGCTCGCCCTTCGGTGTGACCACCGAACTGGCCGCCTCACCGTGGAATCCGCACACCCGCTTGCTGCGCGTCGGCATCAAGGCTTCCGACCGCACGGTAGCGGAACTGGCCCCGGCCAATCTGGTGTTTCTGGTCGATGTGTCCGGCTCGATGGATCGCCGCGAAGGCCTGCCGATGGTCAAAAGCACGCTGAAATTGTTGGTCGATCAATTGCGCGATCAGGATCGTGTGTCGCTGGTCGTGTATGCCGGCGAATCGAGAGTGGTGCTGGAGCCGACTTCCGGACGTGAGAAGGCGAAAATTCGTACAGCCATCGAGCAATTGACTGCGGGTGGTTCGACCGCTGGCGCTTCAGGTATCGAACTGGCCTACCAAATGGCGCAGCAGGCCTTTATCCCCAAAGGCATCAACCGCATCCTCTTGGCCACCGATGGCGATTTCAATGTCGGCATCAGCGACTTCGACAGCCTCAAGCAAATGGCTGTGGATAAACGCAAAAGTGGCATCTCGCTGACCACATTGGGATTTGGTGTGGATAACTACAATGAACACTTGATGGAGCAACTGGCCGATGCGGGCGACGGCAACTATGCCTATATCGATAACCTGCGCGAGGCGCGCAAAGTACTGGTCGATCAACTGGGTTCGACCCTCGCTGTGGTGGCGAAAAACGTCAAACTGCAGGTGGAATTCAACCCGGCGCAGGTCAGCGAATATCGCCTGCTCGGCTACGAGAATCGTGCTTTGAAGCGTGAGGATTTCAGCAATGACAAAGTCGATGCCGGCGAAATCGGCGCAGGACACACGGTGACCGCGCTGTACGAAATTGTTCCGGCGGGCGAGAGGGGCTGGCTGGAGCCACTGCGTTACGGCAAGTCGGAGCCGGTTGTTTCCGGGAAAAGCGGGGAATTGGCGATGCTGCGTGTGCGTTATCAACGTCCTGACGGTGGGAAAAGTCTGCTGATCGAGCGGCCGATAACCAATCAGGTCGCATCTGCCAGCGAAGACCTGCGTTTTGCTGCTGCGGTCGCCGCATTTTCCCAGCAACTCAAGGACGGCCGCTACACCGGCGATTTCAGTCTGAAAGATACGGAAACACTGGCCCGTGGCGCGCGCGGCGATGACCGCTTTGGCCTGCGCAACGAGTTCGTGCAACTGGTGCAACTGGCGCAGAGTCTGCGCACTTCTACCGCATCGAATGCGCAGGCCACTGAACGACGGATTGAATAAGTGAATCGTCTGAAGGGGTTTATCAGTCAGCTGTTTGCCTCCGCAGACAGCTCAGCCGCCAGCAGCGATGAATCGTTGCTGGCGCGTTATCGCGAGGGCGACGGCGCGGCGTTCGAGATCTTGTACGCCCGCCATCGCCAAGGTTTGTACCGGTTTCTACTCGGATTGAGCGGCAAGCCGGAACTGGCCGACGAAGTATTTCAGGAGACTTGGCTGAGCCTGATCCGCAGCGCCAGTCAGCCACAAGGCCGGGCGACTTTTCGTACGTGGTTGTTTCAGATTGCCCGCAATCGTTTGATCGATCACTGGCGCAAACACGGGGTTCACCAACCGTTGCACGACAGCTATGACGAACAAAGCCACGCCGTCAGCGATGAGACGAATGATCCCGAACAGCTGCTGAGCCTCAGCCGTGACAGCCAGCGCCTGGAAAACGCCCTGCAAACCTTGCCCGCCGACCAGCGCGAAGTGTTCCTGCTGCGTGCCCACGGCGATCTCGATCTGGCGCAAATCGCCAGCCTCACCGAAGCACCGCTGGAAACCGTCAAAAGCCGCTTGCGCTACGCCCAGCAAAAACTGCGTCGGCTGCTGGCCGAGGAGGTACTGACATGACTGACGCCCGCCAGACACCCGAAGATCTGCTGATCAAACATGTGCGTGAACAACACAACGCTGAACCACCGGCGCACCTCGATGCATTTATCCTCAACGCTGCCCGCCGCGAGGTCCCGGCGCCCAAGCCAAGCCTGTTGCAACGCTGGCTCGATGCGTGCCGAAAACCACGCTGGCAAGTCGCATTCGCCAGTCTCATTGGCGTCGCCCTGATGTTGTCACTGGTGCAACGTGCTCCCGAACCGCAAGGGCAATTCGACTTCGCCCCGGCAGCGAAACCCGCCGCACCGCTGGCGCGCAAGCAGGCGCCGCAAGCATTGTCGGCGCCCGCAGGTGCCATGCCCGCGCCGGCACCGATGGCAGAAATGGCCGCACCGATGCAAAGCGAAGCCATCAGCGCTGACCAAGCCAAACTCAGCAAACGCACCGCCACCCCGGTCAATGGCCTCGACGCGCAACTGCGCGAAGTCCTGCGCCTGCGCGAATCCGGCCAACTGCAGGCCGCCGACAGCCTGTTCAACAACCTGCACAAACGCTACCCGAACGCCGATCTCGACGCCCGACTCGAACAGTTGCAGAAAAAATGACCGCCTGATCCTCCAGCCATTTGGCATTACCCCGCAAAAACGCGCACTATCGGGGCATTGCCAATACGCTGGAGGACAACGTGGCATCGAAAATTGACCGCATTGCCCAACTGCTCAACTGCCCGGAAAAGGGCGAAGAGATGCGGCGAGCGATTACTGAAGCGCGTAAAGAGTTTCTGCTGAACCAGCCGGAAGAAGATGTCGTTGATGAAGACGAGGTTTTTGAGGAGGAGGTTGGGGAGGAAGAGGACGACGATGATTACGATGAGTTTGACTGGACGACGGAGTGACGTCGCTCCAGTCCTTTTGGACCGCCCACAAAAAAGCCCCGGACCATCACAGTCCGGGGCTTTCTCGTTTAAATCAATGGCGCACCAGGCGGGATTCGAACCCACGACCCCTGCCTTCGGAGGGCAGTACTCTATCCAGCTGAGCTACTGGTGCAGCGGGCGACATCATACCTAGGTCGGCTCGGGGCGTCCATGCTGGGTTTTGGCGCGGATTGTCAGTGCGCGTGTCGGCGCAAATCGCTGCATTCCATAAAGCTGTAACGTCCTGCAAAACCCTCGCTTGGCGCTTTGGCGTGGTTGATCTAAGGTTTTCCTGCGGCGGGGGCTTTTGGCTCGTTGATCTGAAAAATTCCACAAACACGCCGTTTTTGTTCTTTTTTTCGAACGACCTATTGTCCTTTAACCCCTTTGATCCTACGATCCGTTTGAGATTTCAAACGCTCGTTGACGGGGTGTTGAAGCGCCGGTGGTTCGAATCGTCCACGGTTTGATGCGCCACACCCGGTCACTGATTTCCCTGACGGCAGCCTTGCGAGGCGCCTTTCTACAATCATAATTTGCTCCGCGCAGGCCGCGGTGCTGTTAAGGAAAGCCGACATGCAGCTTAAAGACACCCTGTTGTTCCGCCAGCAAGCCTTCATTGATGGCGCTTGGGTCGATGCGGACAGCGGTCAGACGATCAAGGTCAACAACCCGGCCACCGGCGAAATTCTCGGTACCGTGCCGAAGATGGGCGCTGCCGAAACCCGTCGTGCCATCGAGGCCGCTGACAAAGCGCTGCCGGCGTGGCGTGCCCTGACCGCCAAAGAGCGTGCCGGCAAGCTGCGTCGCTGGTTCGAACTGATGATCGAGAACCAGGACGACCTTGCGCGCCTGATGACCCTCGAGCAGGGCAAGCCGCTGGCCGAAGCCAAGGGCGAAATCGTTTACGCCGCTTCGTTCATCGAGTGGTTCGCCGAAGAAGCCAAGCGCATCTACGGTGACGTGATTCCGGGTCACCAGCCAGACAAGCGTCTGATCGTGATCAAGCAGCCAATCGGCGTGACCGCTGCGATCACTCCATGGAACTTCCCGGCGGCGATGATCACCCGCAAGGCCGGCCCGGCCCTGGCCGCCGGTTGCACCATGGTGCTCAAGCCTGCTTCGCAAACTCCATTCTCCGCTTTCGCCCTGGCCGAACTGGCTCAGCGCGCGGGCATCCCTGCAGGCGTGTTCAGCGTCGTGTCCGGCAGCGCCGGCGACATTGGCAGCGAGCTGACCAGCAACCCGATCGTGCGCAAACTGTCGTTCACCGGTTCGACCGAAATCGGTCGTCAACTGATGTCGGAATGCGCCAAGGACATCAAGAAAGTCTCGCTGGAACTGGGCGGCAACGCACCGTTCATCGTGTTCGACGACGCGGACCTGGATAAGGCCGTCGAGGGCGCGATCATTTCCAAGTACCGCAACAACGGCCAGACCTGTGTCTGCGCCAACCGTCTGTACATTCAGGATTCGGTCTACGACGCGTTTGCCGAGAAGCTCAAAGTGGCTGTGGCCAAACTGAAGATCGGCAACGGTCTGGAAGACGGCACCACCACTGGCCCGCTGATTGACGAAAAAGCCGTGGCCAAGGTGCAAGAGCACATTGCTGACGCCGTATCCAAAGGCGCCACCGTGCTGGCCGGTGGCAAGGCGATGGAAGGCAACTTCTTCGAGCCGACCATCCTGACCAACGTGCCGAAGAACGCCGCTGTGGCCAAGGAAGAAACCTTCGGTCCACTGGCGCCGCTGTTCCGTTTCAAAGACGAAGCCGAAGTGATCGCGATGTCCAACGACACCGAGTTCGGTCTGGCTTCGTACTTCTATGCTCGCGACCTGGGTCGTGTGTTCCGTGTCGCGGAAGCGCTGGAATACGGCATGGTCGGCGTCAACACCGGGCTGATCTCCAACGAAGTCGCGCCGTTCGGTGGCATCAAGGCCTCGGGCCTGGGCCGTGAAGGCTCCAAGTACGGCATCGAAGATTACCTGGAAATCAAATACCTCTGCCTGGGCATCTAAGCCCGGACAAGGATTGCTGCAAACGCAAAGGGCACGAGAGCGCTGTCCCTTTGCGTCGTTTCAAACCGGAATTTTCTCTGCGGCCAGGAACGCCGTGGCAGTCGATCATCGCATGCTGCCACCGTCGATTTCTCCCGCTTAATCCTTGAACCACGCCGCCCGATGAGCGGCGAATGAGGACTGTAATGAGCAAGACTAACGCTGAACTGATGGCCCGTCGTACCGCAGCTGTTCCACGTGGTGTTGGCCAGATTCACCCGATCTTCGCTGAGTCGGCAAAGAACGCTACCGTGACTGACGTTGAAGGTCGTGAGTTCATCGACTTCGCCGGCGGTATCGCTGTACTGAACACCGGCCACGTGCACCCGAAAATCATCGCTGCCGTGACCGAACAGCTGAACAAGCTGACCCACACTTGCTTCCAGGTTCTGGCTTACGAGCCGTACGTAGAAGTGTGCGAGAAAATCAACGCCAAGATCCCGGGTGATTTCGCCAAGAAAACCCTGCTGGTCACCACCGGTTCCGAAGCCGTCGAAAACGCCGTGAAAATCGCCCGTGCCGCCACTGGCCGTGCCGGCGTGATCGCGTTCACCGGCGCCTACCACGGTCGCACCATGATGACTTTGGGCCTGACCGGTAAAGTCGTGCCTTACTCGGCCGGCATGGGCCTGATGCCAGGCGGCATCTTCCGCGCGCTGTATCCGAACGAACTGCACGGCGTGAGCATCGACGACTCGATCGCTTCCATCGAACGCATCTTCAAGAACGACGCCGAGCCGAAAGACATCGCCGCGATCATCATCGAACCTGTTCAGGGTGAAGGTGGTTTCTACGTTGCGCCGAAGGAATTCATGAAGCGTCTGCGCGCGCTGTGCGACCAGCACGGCATCCTGCTGATCGCTGACGAAGTACAGACCGGCGCTGGCCGTACCGGCACGTTCTTCGCCATGGAACAGATGGGCGTTGCTGCCGACCTGACCACCTTCGCCAAATCCATCGCTGGCGGCTTCCCGCTGGCTGGCGTGTGCGGCAAGGCTGAATACATGGACGCCATCGCTCCAGGTGGCCTGGGCGGTACTTACGCCGGTAGCCCGATCGCTTGCGCCGCTGCCCTGGCGGTGATGGAAGTGTTCGAAGAAGAAAACCTGCTGGATCGCTGCAAGGCAGTCGGCGAGCGTCTGGTCACTGGCCTCAAGGCTATCCAGGCCAAGTACCCGGTGATCGGCGAAGTCCGTGCCCTGGGCGCAATGATCGCGGTCGAACTGTTCGAAAACGGCGACAGCCACAAGCCAAACGCTGCGGCAGTAGCGTCCGTTGTGGCCAAGGCGCGCGACAAGGGTCTGATCCTGCTGTCCTGCGGCACCTACGGCAACGTTCTGCGCGTACTGGTACCGCTGACCTCGCCGGACGAGCAACTGGACAAAGGTCTGGCGATCATCGAAGAGTGCTTTTCCGAGCTCTGATCACCCAGTGTGACCTGATCGACAAAAAACCCGCTTCGGCGGGTTTTTTTACGCCCCTTGAAACACATCGACGCATTAGCACTGTATCGAATGGCCAGCATTGGCTAAGGTTCAGGCATTGCAAGGGAGAGCGCGCATGACTGCCGTTGATTTACCCGCCGTACCGCGAGTGCTGATTGCCGAGGCTGATCCGTGGTCTCGCGATCTGCTCAAACAAGTGTTGCTGAACGTGCGTTGCGATGCGCGATTGGATCTGTGTGCCGATGGCCAGCAAGCCATGTCGATGCTCAGCGAAATTCCGTATGACCTCGCCATCGTCGATTGGGAACTGCCCGGCGTCGATGGTTTGAATGTGCTGCGCAGTGTGCGTCAGCGCAAACGCAATCCGCCGCTGCCGTTCATTCTGATGAGCAGCCGCAACGACAGCGCCAGTGTGCGCGAAGCGATTCCGCTGGCACCGACGGCGTATCTGACCAAGCCGCTGAACATGGAAAACCTGACCGAGCGTTTGCAGGGTTTGCTGCTCAATGCCGGGGAAGAAGTGTTCTGTGAAGTGCCGGCGCTGGCGCCGGGCATGACCTTGGCGGTGTTTCTTGAGCGTCGCCGCGAACAGGCTGACGGCGCGCCGTTGATGACCGATGTGCAGGTAGCCGTCAAACGCAGCCTCAATCCCGGTGGCCTCGATCTGAAGCTGCTGGAAGATGAGATCAAAACCGATCCGCAGATCACTGCCGTGTTGATCGCTGCGGCCAACAGCGCGGCGCAGCACCATGGCGCGCCGGTGCAGACACTGGCTCAAGCCCTGCAGCGTCTGGGCACCGGGCAGAGCATGAATCTGATCCTGGGGTTGGCGCTCAAACGCAGTGCCAGGCTCAGTGATCCGTGTCTGGCCGACTATGCCGAGCGCTATTGGGGGCTGTCGCTGCACACTGCTGAATACGCGCGCACGTTGGCGCGCTTGCTCGATCTGGATCAGGAGCGCTGCTACTGCGCGGGCATGCTCCATCGGTTGGGTGATCTGGCGTTGCTGCGGTGTTTACAGGAGTGGCAGCAGGCCGGCGGTGAGCTGGATGAGCTGGAGGAAGTCGGCGAGGCGCTGGCGGAATTTGGCGCGGCTTACGGCTCGGCGCTACGCACCCGCTGGCGATTGCCGTTGGAGTTGCGTGAGCTGATTGCATCGGTCTACCAGCTCGGTGGCGGGGTCTATTCCCGTGAGGCGCTGGTGATGAACATGGCGGCGCAAATGGCGCGCCTGACCGAACATGAAGGCATTGAAGAACTGGCGAAGAGCCGTACGGCGCGGTTGCTCAAGATCGGCTTGCCGGAGTTGATGCGGATGCGTAAATGACCCGGATTCACTCACATTCCAAATGTGGGAGCGAGCCTGCTCGCGAAGAAGGAGTGTCATTCAGCACATCATTGTCTGATACGACGCTTTCGCGAGCAGGCTCGCTCCCACAGTGGGTCTGTGTTGAGGCGGGAGGGCGGTTTCAGGCAGAGATAATGCGATTCTTGCCCTGCCGTTTGGCCTCATACATCGCCGCATCCGCACGGGCGAACAGGCTGTCGAGGTTCTCGTCATCTTCGGTGAGGCTGGTCAGGCCTTGGCTCACGGTGATAGCGAAGCTCTGGCCGTCGTGGTTGAAACTCAACCGCTGAATCTCCTGCCGCAACCGTTCAGCCACCTGCATGGCCATGTCCGGCGCACAACCTGGAAACACCGCGGCAAATTCTTCCCCGCCAATGCGTCCGAACAGGTCGCCGCGGCGCAACGATCCACGACCGCACTCGGCAATCCGTTGCAGCACGTTGTCGCCTTCAGGGTGGCCGTAGGTGTCGTTGATCACTTTGAAATCATCGATATCCAGCAGCAGAAATGCCAAGGGCGAGCCTTGCAGGCGGGCCTCGTCGAACTCGCGGTGGGCACACTCGAAGAAGTGCCGGCGATTGCTGCTTTGGGTCAGCACGTCGGTGGTCGCCAAACGATGCAGCTCGGTTTCCATCTGCTTCTTGTCGGTGATGTCCTCGGCGATGCCGACGATGATCACCGGTTGTCCGGGTTCGTCCTGACGATTGATGAAGCACTTGTCGCTGAGCCAGCGCACCTGACCATCGGCGGCGATGATCCGGTACTCGCGATCTTCTACCGCGCCCTTGTGCAGCACTTCGGCGAGGCTGCGTTCGGCGTACTCAAGGTCGTCGGGATAGATGCTATCGCGCCACTGGTTGTAGTCGGCCAGCAGCAGCGCTGCGGAGTGACCGAAAATCCGTTCATAGGCGGGGCTGACGTACAGCACCTGCCGGGTTTCCCAGTTGAAGGCCCAGAGCACGGCGTTGACGCTGACCAGCAGCGAGCTGAACAGCTGCTCGCGCTCGCTCAGGCGGGCGACTTCGCCTTGAGCGTGCATCAAGGCCATAAGGGTTTGCGCGGCTTCTGGCCACTGCGGCAAGGATGAGTCTTTTTGGTTGTTATTGACCATCGGCACCAATCTCATAAGGCGTGCCGGAAGTCGACAACGGCCACGGTACAACCCGCCGGAGGTGGCGAAGTGTCATTGAGATAGGGGATTGGAAGGGAAGTTCCAAAGGGTGCGCCCGGGTTGCGGGCGCACCGATCAATGGCTTCAGACCGCTGCTGGACGCAGCGAGTAGGTTTTCAACTGGTCGGCGAATTCACGCAGGGACTGGATGCCGCTGGCTTCCGCTTCGTGAATCCATTCCTTGATGGCGGCAAGCATGTCGTGGCCATTCGAGCTGGTCTTGACCCAGATCTGCTGCAGGGCCAGGCGTTTTTCGTAAATTACCTTCAGGGCCTGGCTGTGCTCGAGCATGTTCTGGATCCGCAAGTGGTGACGGTCTTCCAGCAGGCTGGTTTCCCGCGACAGCAGACGTTTGGCGCGGTGAAACTGGTGGCGCACCGAATGATCGACCTTGGCCAGTTCTTGCTTGACCAGTGGACCGATCACCAACTTGCGGTACTGGGCCATGATCTGAAAGCGGTTGTTGAGGATCGCCATGGCGGTGTCCATGTCCAGACTGCCCTTGCCTTCGACACGGTGGGCGATCGGCGCGACACGCTGAACCTTGGCCAGGCGCAGGAAACTGAAGACTTTGATCCACGCCCAACCGAGGTCGAACTCCCACTTCTTCACCGACAGCTTGGCCGAGTTAGGGTAGGTGTGGTGGTTGTTGTGCAGTTCTTCGCCGCCGATCAGGATGCCCCATGGCACCAGATTGGTTGCCGCATCGCGGCATTCGAAGTTGCGGTAGCCGACGGCATGACCGAGACCGTTGATGACGCCGGCGGCCCACACCGGGATCCACATCATCTGGATCGCCCAGATGGTGATGCCGATGGTGCCGAACAGCAGCAGGTCGATCACGCCCATGATCGCTACACCCAGCAGCGGGTAGCGGCTGTAGACGTTGCGTTCGATCCAGTCTTCGGGGCAGTTCTTGCCGTAGATGCGCAGGGTTTCCGGGTTCTGCGCTTCGGCGCGGTAAAGTTCGGCGCCGGTACGCAGCACCGTCGACAAACCCTTGATGACCGGGCTGTGCGGGTCATCTTCGGTTTCGCATTTGGCGTGGTGTTTACGGTGGATGGCGGTCCACTCGCGGGTGTTCTGCGCCGTGGTCAGCCACAGCCAGAAACGGAAAAAGTGCTTCAGGCCGGCATTCAGCTCAAGCGAGCGATGGGCTGAGTAGCGGTGCAGATAGACCGTGACGGCGACAATCGTCACGTGGGTCATCAGCAGGGTGACTGCGACCAGAGACCAGGCCGACAAGCCAAGAAAACCTTCGTACCACATAGGCTATAGGGCCCTCGATAAAGATAAAAACAGCCGTTGCATTATCACTAAGCACACAGATAAAACCAGTCGCCCTTTCAGATAAGAGTCGCTGGATGTTTCTTGACCTATAATTCCAACCTTTTTGTAGGGACATGGACAGCCGAATGTCTGCCACATATCGCGATGCCTTGCGTGCAGCGCTGCTCTATCTCGTGCTTGCCGTCGTCTGGCTGCAAGGTGCTGATCATTTATTAAACAATTTCTTCGATAGCTCCGTCGATCTGGCGCGATGGCAACTGATCAACGGTTACCTGTTTGCGGCGGTCAGCGCCGGTCTGATCTTTCTCGCTCGGGCACGCCTTTGCGAATTTCTCGGAATCGGAGCGCACCTGCGTGAACGGCATGCCGATCGCGAGCGCCTGCGCCAGGCTGCTGCGGTGTTCGATTGCACTCGCGAGGGGGTATTGGTCACCAACCATCAGGGGCTGATCGTCCACGTCAATCGCGCCTTTATGGAGATCACCGGTTATCAACGCGAAGAAGTGCTCGGGCAGCAGCCGAGCCTGTTCAAGTCGGGTCATCATCCGCCGGGGTTCTATCAGGCGATGTTTGCCACTCTGGAGGCGCAGGGCGAGTGGAGCGGGGAAATCTGGAACCGGCGCAAAAGCGGTGAAATTTATCCACAATGGCAAACCATCCGCATCATTCACGATGATCAAGGCCGGCTCAGTCATTACGTCGCAGTGTTCTCCGACATCAGCGCGATCAAGGACTCCGAGCACGAGCTCAAGCATCTCGCCCATCACGATCCGCTGACCGACCTGCCCAATCGCCTGTTGTTCAGCGACCGCGCCGAGCAGGCGCTGGCGTCTGCGCAGATCCACAAGCGTGGCTGTGCCTTGCTGATGCTCGATCTCGATCACTTCAAAATGATCAATGACAGTCTCGGCCATAACGTCGGTGATCGCTTGCTCAAGGCTGTGGCGATTCGTTTGCAGGCGTTGTTCGGCCCCGGCATTACCCTGGCTCGCCTCGGTGGCGACGAGTTCGCGGTGCTGGCGGAAAGTTGTCCACAACCGGGCCAGGCAGCGGCGCTGGCGCAACGCATTCTCGATGCGCTCAAGGAACCGTTCTGCTTCGATGCTCACCCATTATTCATTAACGCCAGCATCGGCATCAGCCTGTTTCCCAGCGACGCACTGAGCGCCGAGCAATTGTTGCGCAATGCCGATGCGGCGCTGTTCAAGGCCAAGAGCAGCGGTCGTAACGGTTACGCCTTGTACACCGAAGAACTCACCGTCCACGCCCAGCAACGGGTTGAAACAGCTTTTGAACTGCGCCGCGCGCTGGAGCAGCAGGAACTGCGGGTCTATTACCAACCGGTGCATGACTTGAAAAGCAGTCGCCTGATCGGGGTAGAGGCACTGGTGCGCTGGCAGCATCCGCAGCGCGGCCTGGTGTCGCCGGCGGAATTCATCCCGATTGCCGAGCGCACCGGGCTGATCGCCGAGATCGATGCCTGGGTGATGCAGCAGGCGTGTCGGCAGATGTGTCAGTGGCAACAGGCCGGGATCGTGTTGTCGTTTGTTGCGGTGAATGTGTCGTCGCGCTTGTTCGCCCGACGTGAGCTGTATCAGCAGGTCGCTCAAGTACTGCATGAAACCGGGCTGAACCCGGCTTGTCTGGAGCTGGAAGTCACCGAAAGTGCGGTGATGGATGACCCTGAAGTGGCGCTGGAACAGATGCATCGTCTACGCGAGCTGGGCATTCGTCTGGCCATCGATGATTTTGGCACCGGCTATTCGTCGCTGCTGCGGCTCAAGCGCTTGCCGGTGCAGAAGCTGAAGATCGATCAGGGTTTCGTCGCCGGGCTGCCGTGGGACGAGGATGACGCAGCGATTGTCCGGGTGATCATCGCGCTGGCGCGGAGCATGGGCATGCAGGTGCATGCGGAAGGGATCGAGCAGGCGGAACAGGCGGTGTTTTTGCTGGAGCAGGCATGTGAGTTGGGGCAGGGGTATTGGTTTGGGCGGCCGGTTCCAGCGTTGGAGATTGATTGGGATCGCGCGCCATTGATTGGTTAAAAATCAAAAGATCGCAGCCTTCGGCAGCTCCTACGGTAATTGTGTAGGAGCTGCCGAAGGCTGCGATCTTTTGCTTCAACAGGCTGCAAACCCTTGCCCCGCCACATAATGTTTTCTAGTTATATAAACATTCTTAAATAGTCTTTTTAAGAATATCCGCGCCTCTCTTATATTGCTCCCACGCCGAACGCAGTGCCGCCCACTGCCAGGCAAATCCCATTCAAAGGAGCAGCACCATGAGCGCATCCCTTCGCAGCGTTGACGGTCAGGACGAAAGCACCATCTTGCGTGAAATCCAGAGCGCCCTGCGCGATCTGCGTTTCGGCGCGGTGGAGATCACTGTGCACAACGCGCAAGTCGTGCAGATCGAACGCAAAGAGAAATTCCGTTTGCAGCAACCCGGTAAACAACCGGGCTGAGTTGAAGATCAAAAGATCGCAGCCTGCGGCAGCTCCTACAGGGGGCTGTGTGTAGGAGCTGCCGCAGGCGGCGATCTTTGAACCGGCAACACGATTTCCGAAATACATAAGAAAAAGCCACCACCAAGAATTCCAGGAGCTTTCACCATGTCGTCGATTCGCCGTTACGCTTTGGCCGCCCTGGCCAGCGCTGTGTTTGCCGGTTCCGCGGTTGCCAAGGATTACGAACTGCTCAACGTGTCGTATGACCCGACGCGCGAGCTGTATCAGGACTACAACGCTGAATTCATCAAGTTCTGGCAGAAAGACCACGCCGGCGACACCGTGAAAATCCAGCAATCCCACGGCGGTTCGGGCAAGCAGGGCCGTGCGGTGATCGACGGTCTGCGCGCTGACGTGGTGACTCTGGCCCTGGCCGGTGATATCGACGAAATCGCCAAACTCGGCAAGACCCTGCCCGCCGATTGGCAGAAGCGTCTGCCGGAAGCGAGCACGCCGTACACCTCGACCATCGTCTTCCTGGTGCGCAAGGGCAACCCGAAAGGCATCAAGGACTGGGGCGATCTGGTCAAGAACGATGTCTCGGTGATCACCCCGAACCCGAAAACCTCCGGCGGTGCGCGCTGGAACTTCCTCGCCGCGTGGGCCTACGGCCTGAAAGCCAACGGCGGTGACGAAGCCAAAGCCAAAGAATACGTCCAGACCCTGTTCAAGCACGTGCCGATTCTTGACACCGGTGCTCGCGGTTCGACCATCACCTTCGTCAACAACGGTCAGGGTGACGTGTTGCTGGCCTGGGAAAACGAAGCGTTCCTGGCGCTGAAAGAAGATGGCGGCGCCGACAAGTTCGACATCGTCGTGCCTTCGCTGTCGATCCTCGCCGAACCGCCAGTGGCCGTGGTCGACAAGAACGCCGAGAAGAAGGGCAACGAGCAAATTGCCGAAGCCTATCTGAAACACCTGTACAGCCCGGCCGGTCAGGAAATCGCCGCGAAAAACTTCTACCGTCCGCGTGACAAGGACGTGGCGGCCAAGTACGCCCAGCAGTTCCCGAAACTGGACCTGGTGACCATCGACAAGGACTTCGGCGGCTGGAAAACCGCGCAGCCGAAATTCTTCAACGACGGTGGCGTGTTCGACCAGATTTATCAGGCGCAGTAATCTGACTTCAGCCACACATCAAGCCTGAAGCCAGGCGCGGAAAATGTGGGAGCGAGCTTGCTCGCGAAAGCGCAGTGTCAGACGACGTAGAGTTGACTGATACTCCCTCTTCGCGAGCAAGCTCGCTCCCACATTGGTGCGTTCAGCGGAATGCTTTTTAACCAAGGACTTTTATGTCGCGTCGTATCTCCCCCGTCATACCCGGCTTCGGGCTGACGCTGGGCTACACCTTGGTGTACCTCAGCCTGATTGTGCTTATCCCGCTGGCGGCGATGTTCGTCCACGCCGCGCAACTCACCTGGGATCAGTTCTGGACGATCATTTCCGCGCCGCGGGTGCTGGCTGCGTTGAAGCTGAGCTTCGGCACCGCGCTGTGTGCCGCGATCATCAACGGCATCATCGGCACGCTGCTCGCTTGGGTGCTGGTGCGCTACACCTTCCCGGGGCGCAAGGTGATCGACGCGATGATCGATCTGCCGTTCGCCCTGCCGACAGCGGTGGCCGGTATCGCGCTGACCGCGCTGTACGCGCCGGCCGGTCTGGTCGGGCAATTCGCTGCTGACCTCGGTTTCAAAATCGCCTACACCCCACTCGGTATCACCTTGGCGCTGACTTTTGTCACACTGCCGTTCGTGGTGCGCACGGTGCAGCCGGTGCTGGCCGACATTCCCCGCGAAGTCGAAGAAGCTGCCGCGTGCCTCGGCGCGAAACCGTTGCAGGTGTTCCGCCACATCCTCGTCCCCGCACTGCTGCCCGCCTGGCTCACCGGTTTTGCCCTGGCGTTCGCGCGTGGCGTCGGCGAGTACGGTTCGGTGATTTTCATTGCCGGCAACATGCCGATGAAAACCGAGATCCTGCCGCTGCTGATCATGGTCAAACTCGATCAATACGATTACACCGGCGCTACCGCCATCGGCGTGCTGATGCTGGTGGTTTCCTTCGTCCTGTTGCTGCTGATCAACTTGCTGCAGCGGCGCATCGAAACCCCATAAGGAGGCGCGAACAATGTCCCAATCGTCTATTGCGGCCGCCTCTTCGGCCAACGCTGCACGCCGTGGCAGTGCCACTTCGCGCAGAATCCTGATCGGCCTTGGCTGGCTGGTTTTTTTCCTGTTTCTGCTGCTGCCGTTGTTCATCGTCGTATCGCAGGGTTTGAAGAATGGCCTCGGTGCATTCTTCACCGCGATCTTTGAACCGGATGCGCTGTCGGCGCTGAAACTCACCGTGTTCGCCGTGCTGATTTCGGTGCCGTTGAACCTGGTGTTCGGCGTCAGTGCCGCGTGGTGCGTAAGCAAATACTCGTTCCGTGGCAAGAGCATGCTGGTGACACTGATTGACCTGCCGTTCTCGGTGTCGCCGGTGATTGCCGGTCTGGTCTACGTGCTGATGTTTGGTGCGCAGGGCCTGTTCGGACCGTGGCTGCAGGATCACGACATCCAGATCGTCTTCGCTCTGCCGGGCATCGTGCTGGCGACGATTTTCGTCACCGTGCCGTTCGTGGCCCGTGAGCTGATCCCGCTGATGCAGGAACAGGGCACGCAGGAAGAAGAAGCCGCGCGCCTGCTCGGTGCCAACGGCTGGCAAATGTTCTGGCATGTCACCGTGCCGAACATCAAGTGGGGCCTGATCTATGGCGTGGTGCTGTGTACCGCGCGGGCCATGGGTGAATTCGGTGCGGTGTCGGTGGTCTCCGGGCACATTCGCGGGGTGACCAACACCTTGCCGCTGCACGTCGAGATCCTCTACAACGAATACAACCACGTGGCCGCGTTCGCCGTGGCGAGCCTGTTGCTGATCCTGGCGCTCTTCATCCTGCTGCTCAAGCAGTGGAGCGAAAACCGTATCAACCGCCTGCGCGCCAGCGCCGCGGAGGAATAATTCATGTCGATCGAAGTGCGTAACGTCAGCAAGAATTTCAATGCCTTCAAGGCGCTGGACAACATCAGCCTGGATATCCACAGCGGTGAACTGGTCGCGCTGCTCGGCCCCTCGGGCTGCGGCAAGACCACGCTGCTGCGGATCATCGCCGGTCTGGAAACCCCGGATAACGGCAATATCGTTTTCCACGGTGAAGACGTTTCCGGCCACGACGTGCGTGATCGCAACGTCGGTTTCGTGTTCCAGCACTACGCCTTGTTCCGGCACATGACCGTGTTCGACAACGTCGCATTCGGCCTGCGCATGAAACCGAAAAACCAGCGCCCGAGCGAAAGCCAGATCGCGGTCAAGGTGCACGAACTGCTGAACATGGTGCAGTTGGATTGGCTGTCGGATCGTTATCCGGAGCAGTTGTCCGGTGGGCAACGTCAGCGGATTGCGTTGGCCCGCGCCTTGGCAGTGGAGCCTAAAGTGCTGCTGCTCGACGAACCCTTCGGCGCCCTCGATGCCAAGGTACGTAAAGAGCTGCGCCGTTGGCTGGCGCGTTTGCACGAAGACATCAACCTGACCTCGGTATTCGTGACCCACGACCAGGAAGAGGCGATGGAGGTTGCTGACCGCATCGTGGTGATGAACAAGGGTGTGATCGAACAGATCGGCTCACCGGGCGACGTTTACGAAAACCCGGCCAGCGATTTCGTTTATCACTTCCTCGGCGATTCGAACCGCTTGCTGTTGAGCGACGACAATCACGTGCTGTTCCGCCCGCATGAGGTGTCGTTGTCCAGGCATGAACTGGAGGATCACCATGCGGCTGAAGTGCGTGATATTCGGCCGTTGGGTGCGACCACGCGGGTGACGTTGAAGGTTGAAGGGCAGACTGATTTGATCGAGGCCGAAGTGGTGAAAGACCATGACAGCCTGATCGGCCTGGCCAAGGGTGAAACCCTGTTCTTCAAACCCAAGGTCTGGCAGAAAGTCGCCAGCCTTTAAGATCAAAAGATCGCAGCCTGCGGCAGCTCCTACAGGGGTTTCGGTTGGTCACACATTTTGTGATCGACCAAACCCACTGTAGGAGCTGTCGCAGGCTGCGATCTTTTAAAGCGGCCTAAGCCGCCGCTTTTTTGTTCGGATTAACCCGCACCACCCCCGCCCGCGCCTCGATCTGCTCTTTCAATTCATGCCGCATCCCGAGCATGAACGCCAACTCGGCCACCACAAACAACGGCCCGACAATCAGCCCCGATACATCATCGACAAACGCCGGTTTGCGCCCTTCGTAGTGATGCCCGACAAACTGGATCACCCAGCCGACCACAAACATCGCCAGGCCGCTACTCAACCAGACCATGGTGCTTTGCTGCGCCAGCACATGCCCGGCCCACACGGATAAACCCATCAGCACCGTCATCAATACCCCGAGCTTCACTTCCAGCCGCAGATAAAACCACGCCGAAGCCAGCGCCACGACAACGGCTGGAGATATCCACAAGCCGCCCAGCGACCATTCCGGACGCGACAACAACACCGCCACCGCCACCACAATCAGCGGAATGCCGATAAAGTGGCTGGCGATGTTGCGCGGATCGCGGTGGTAGGCGGCGTATTGACTGAGGTGGTCGACGAGGCTTTTCATTGTTGTTCCTCCGGTAGGGTTGATCGCATCATCCCTCGGGATCAGGGTTCGCTCTGTCAGGCAGGCGACAATCCAGGAGTGTTTATGCAAATTCGTTCACGGTTGATGAGCGGCCAGTGGTTCAGTCATCTGCCGGCGTCCTTTCAGGATAGCTTGCTGGCGGCGGCCCGGGAGCGGCGGCTGACGGCGGGGCAGCGCTTGTTCCAGCGCGGCGATGCGCCGTGCGGCTTGTACGCGGTGCTCGATGGCGTCGTGCGGATCGGCGCGGTGAGTGAGCAGGGCAAGGAAGCTTTGTTGAGTCTGGTAGAAGCGCCGCACTGGTTCGGCGAAATCTGCCTGTTCGATGGTCAGCCACGTACCCATGACGCCTACGCTGTGGGGCCGTGCACGTTGCTGAATATTCCGCAGGCGACGCTGCTGAAACTGCTCGATGAGAACCCCGTGTACTGGCGGCATCTGGCACTGCTGATGAGCCACAAACTGCGCCTGGCCTTCATCAACCTCGAACAACTGAGCCTGCTGCCGGCCCCGGCACGTCTGGCTCATCGCTTGCTGATGATTGCCGAAGGCTACGGCGAACTCGACTCGCCGCGTCGTGTACTGCAACTGCCGCAGGAGCAGTTGGCGTCGATGCTGTCGCTGTCGCGGCAGACCACTAACCAGATCCTCAAGGATTTGCAGGGGCAGGGGATTATCGGGCTCGGGTATGGCGAGATCGAAATCCTCGACGCCGCGCGATTGCGCGCCCTGGCCACGATCTAGGATCTAACACCGAACCATTGTAGGAGTGAGCCTGCTCGCGATAGCGGTCTGTCAGTCACAGATTGATCAACTGACAGATTGCTATCGCGAGCAGGCTCACTCCTACAGGGGATTTGTGCGGGATCAGGAGCCGCGATAGGTCGAGAAACCGTAAGGGCTGAGCAGCAGCGGGATGTGGTAGTGCTGATCGGTCTGCTTCACTTCAAAAATCACCGGGATTTCCGGGAAGAACGTGTCGTGCTTGACCTTCTTGTAGTACTCACCGGTCTTGAACACCACCCGGTATTCACCCGCTTCAAAAGGCTGTTTGGCCGGGAACAGCTCGGCAATTCGCCCCTGTTCATTGGTGGTGCCTTGGGCCAGCGGCTGCCAGTTCTGACCGACGTGTTTTTCCAGGGTCACGTTGATGCCCGGCGACGGCAGGCCGTTTTCCAGGTTGAGGACGTGCACGCTCAGCGGATTGCCGGCAGCCAGAGCCAGGCTGGAAAAAGCGCTCAGGCCAAGCGCGGCGAAAGACATGCGCAAAGTGCTCATGGATGAATCTCCTTATTGGGAACGGGTAGTGGCCAGACCGGTTTTCTCGGCAGCCTTGATCGCACAGTTTTCGTCTTGCTCGCCGCCGCCGGAACCGGCCACGCCCATCGCACCGACCAGTTCATCAGCGGCGAACAAAGGGATGCCGCCGCCGAGCAAAAGCAGCTCGTCGAGGGTGTTTAGGTTGGAGGTTTCCGGGTTGCTGCGAGCGCGTTCGGCGAACAATCGGGTCGCGGTTTTCGTCGACAGCGCGGTGTAAGCCTTGCGCTGGCTGGCGGCGGTGTTGTGCGGGCCGACACCGTCGCCGCGCAGGGTCACCAACAGATTGCCGCCCCGGTCGAGCACCGACACTGTGCCGGTGCAATTGCTCATCGCTGTGTCGGCGAGCAGGCGTGCGGTTTTCAGGTCGAGATCAGCGTGGCGCGGTAGCTCAGGACTGGCGGCAGCGACGCCACTGAGGCCGATCATCAGGCTTGCAACGAGGAATTTGACGGTCATGGACAGGCTCCAAAAGCGAAGGTCCTCACCTTAATCGCCGGTCCTCGTCAGAACCTCGTCAGTCTGATTACAAGTTTGTAATGGGCAACGCCGCCGAAGACGCCTAGCCTGTGTGTCTGAATAATCGAGGTGTGCCATGCGCTTGCTGGTCGTAGAAGATGAAGCCAAAACCGCGAATTTCCTCGCCAAGGGCCTGGGCGAGTCGGGTTTTGCCGTGGACGTGGCGCTCAATGGTCTCGATGGTCGTTACTTTATCGAGCAGCAGGAATATGACCTGATCATCCTCGACGTGATGCTCCCCGGCCTCAACGGCTGGCAATTGCTGCAGCTGATTCGCCAGCGTGGCGCTACGCCGGTGTTGTTCCTCACCGCCAAGGACGCCATCGAAGACCGCGTGCGCGGCCTCGAACTGGGCGCCGACGATTACTTGCTCAAGCCCTTCGCCTTCGCCGAACTGCTCGCGCGGGTGCGCACCTTGCTGCGGCGCGGGCCGATGCGCGAAGCCGAGTCGTACAGCATCGCCGATCTGGAAATCGATGTGCTGCGCCGCCGCGTCAGTCGCGGCGGCCAGCGCATCGCCCTGACCAACAAGGAATTCGCCCTGCTGCAATTGCTCGCCAGTCGCCAGGGCGAAGTGCTGTCGCGCACGCTGATTGCCTCGCAGGTATGGAACCTGAATTTCGACAGCGACACCAACATGGTTGAAGTCGCGGTGCGGCGCCTGCGCTCGAAAGTCGATGATCCGTACATGCCGAAACTGATTCACACCGTGCGCGGCGTCGGTTATCAACTGGAAGCCCCTGACGATGCGCTCTAGGTCGATCGCCTGGCGCCTGGCGCTGGCGTTCGCATTGGTCTGCGCTTTGGTGTTGAGTGCGATTGGTGTGTTTCTCTATCGGTCGCTGGCCGCAGAAATCGCCTACCGCGACGACCTCGCGTTGCTCGGTCGACTGGAGCAGGTACGCGCCTTGCTTGCCGACAGCGACAGCCTCGACGCTTTGCAGGCGCGGCCGCGGTTGTATCAGAACATGCTCGGTAACCTCGACAGCCTGTTGCTGGTGCGCCGCGCCGACGGTTCCAGCGTGATCGCCATCAACCCGCGTCAGCGCGATCTGCCAACCCTCAACGCGATCCCCCGCGAGCAAACGCCGCAGCGCCGCGACGTGCTGACCTGGCAAGCGCCGGACGGTGCCGAGCTGGCGCTGTTGTCCGGTGAAGCCCAAGGGCCAAACGGTGAACCGCTGACGATCATCGCCGGCAAGGTGCTGAGCGAGCGCGAGTCAATGCTCGGCAGTTATCGCATGCGCTTGTACTTGTCCGTTGGGATCGGTGCGTTACTGGCTTTTGCCTTGGGTCTACTGCTACTGCGAAGGGGCCTGCAACCGCTACGTCAGTTGAGCGAAGCGGTGCGCGGCATCGATCTGCGCAGCCTCGATCAACGGTTGCCCGCCCATGGCACGCCCGCTGAACTGCTTGAACCGGTACAGGCGCTCAACGGCATGCTCGCGCGGCTGGACGACAGCGTGCAGCGGCTGTCGCAGTTCTCCGCCGACCTCGCCCATGAAATTCGCACGCCGTTGCACACCTTGCTCGCCAGCAACGGGCAAGCGCTGAATCATCCGCGCAGCACGGCGGAATATCAGGAGGTGCTGGCCTCGAACATGGAAGAGTTCGAACGGCTCAAACGCATGGCGGAGAACCTGATGTTCCTCGCCCGCGCCGAGCAGGCTGAGCGCGCGCTCAATCTGCAAACACTGGTTTTGCACAGCGTTGGTAGTGAACTGTGTGATTACTTTGAAGCCTTGGCGGATGACCGAGATCTGCGGCTGGACAACCAACTGCATGGCGAACTGCTTGCCGATCAGCAACTGCTGCAACGGGCGCTTGGCAATTTACTGGCTAATGCTGTGCGTCATGCTGACTCCGGAACCGTGATCAGCCTGCGTCGCCGTGACGAGTCGGGCTGGTGCTGGTTACAAGTGCACAACCATGGCCAGGCGATTGCGCCGGAGCATCTGGGCAAACTGTTCGACCGCTTTTACCGCGTTGATCCATCACGGGCAGAGCCGGGAGATTCGGGCGGGTTGGGGTTGGCGATTGTGCAGTCGATCATGCAGTTGCATGGGGGGCAGGTGCGGGTCGGCAGTGATGCTGACGGCACCGTTTTTGAGCTAGGGTTTGTGGTGAGCAAGTGGTGCTTAAATAGAGAGGCTAATCAGATTTAAATTGGCTTGCAAAAAATATGCATTAAATAGAATGCATATTTGCTGATTTTTCTAAAATGCATCGTAAGTAATGCAGGCATCCACAATGGAAAAAATAGGTAAGTTGATTAGAGAGCTCCGTAAGGCTAAGGGACTTTCTCAGCAAATGTTAGCCCAACAGTACGGCATGAGCCGCGCGACAATTTCTGGTATCGAAAACAACACCGTTTCTGAGATTGGCTTGCGAAAGGTGGAGGCAATACTGAATGGTTTGGGCTATGAACTCGCTGCGGTTTCTCGACCGTCCCGTCCGACGCTCGATACGCTGAAAAAGGAAAACTTCCATCGCTAAGCCAATCTATCAGCTGAACAGTTCTCGTTAGCTGAGCATCAGCGCAAGCCATCCCGAAACTGCCCCGGCGTCAGCCCCGTCCAGCGCTTGAACGCACGGCTGAAGCTGCTGGTATCCGCAAACCCCAGCAGGTAACTCACCTCGCTCAACGAACACTGCGGATCGCGAAGGTGCAGCAGCGCGAGGTTCTCGCGGCTCTCGTTGAGCAACGTATCAAAGCGATAACCCTCATCCGCCAGATGCCGTTGCAAACTGCGCAAGCTCAGGTGCAACGCCTGGGCAATCCGTTCAGCACTCGGCTCGCCTTCCGGCAATTGTTCTTCAATAGCATCGCGCACCTTGCGCTCCCAAGTCAGCGGCTTGAGCTGGGCCATCGTACGTTTCAGCACTGCCTCATTATGTTCAGCGAGCTCCGGGTTGGCGTCGTCGAGGTGGCTGTCGAAATCGGCGAGGGCGAATTCCAGGCGATCCTCGGCACAGCCGAAATGCACCGGGGCGCGGAAGACTTTGTGCCATTGGTGCGCATCGCTCGGCTCCGGACGGCGTAGATACACGGCGAGTGGCGCGTAATCGCGGCCGAGGCGATTGCGGCAGGTGCGCACGTAGATCGCGGTGAACGCATCGATGGCTTCGAAGGCTGGCGCCGGATTGCCTGACGGAATTTTCAGACGGAATTGATAGCGGTCTTCGCTGCGGCTCAGTTCCAGCTCCAGCGCATCGCTGACCACCGGGTGATAACGCACGATGCGTTCGAACACCTCACGCAAGCTACCGCTGGCGACCAGCGCGTAACCGAGGGCATGGAAGGTGGTCGGGCTGACAAAGCGTGACACGCGCAGCCCGATCGCCGGGTCGCCGCTGACCTGCACGGCGATTTCCCACAGGCGTGTAGTGCCGGACAGCGGGTAGCGCGCGTTAGGGTCGTCCATCAAGTCTGGATCGAGCCCGGCCTGTTGGCACAGGGCGATGCTGTCCAGCCCCAGCGCATCGAGTTGCTTGCGCAAGGCACGGGTCCAACTGGCGAGGGAGGTCGGTTCCTTCATGCTGATTGGCGCTTCCGGTCAACAGGTTGGCGTTCTCGGCTACCGCAATTGAAGCCTTGGCGAGGCACGATGCGAACATCATAAACCCGAGGATGGAAGCATGGACGGTACTTCTGCAAGTCCCCAGCGACACAATGCGGCCCAGCGATCAGCGCATATTCGCCAAGTGGTGCTGGCCAAAGGCGTCGAATTGCGTGAGCGTTACCCGATTCTCAAGCATCAGGATACGTTGGGCGCGGGGATTCTGGCCTTTGCCCTGATCGGGATGATCGGCTCGGCGACGCTGTACATCACCGGCCATATGGCGTGGTGGGCGTGCCTGTTGCTCAATGCTTTTTTTGCTTCGCTGACCCATGAGCTGGAACACGACCTGATCCACAGTATGTATTTCCGCAAGCAGCGCGTGCCGCACAATTTGATGATGGGCCTGGTGTGGCTAGCGCGGCCGAGCACGATCAATCCGTGGATTCGCCGCCATCTGCACCTCAATCACCATAAGGTCTCCGGCACTGAAACCGACATGGAAGAGCGCGCGATCACCAACGGCGAGCCGTGGGGCTTCGCGCGTTTGCTGATGGTCGGCGACAACGTGATGTCGGCGTTCATCCGCATGCTGCGAGCCAAGACCTGGGCACACAAGTTCAGCATCATCAAACGCACGTTGAAGGTCTACGCGCCGCTGGCGCTGGTGCATTGGGGCGCGTGGTATGTGTTTCTCGGTTTTCATGCGGCCAATGGCATCGCCTATCTGCTGGGCGCGCCGATCGAGTGGTCGGCGACCACGTTATCGGTGATGCAGGTGATCGATATCGCTGCTGTGGTGATTATCGGCCCGAACGTGTTGCGCACCTTTTGCCTGCACTTCATCAGCTCGAACATGCATTACTACGGCGATGTCGAGTTGGGTAATGTGCTGCAGCAGTGTCAGGTGCTCAACCCTTGGTGGCTGTGGCCGTTGCAGGCGTTCTGCTTCAACTTTGGCAGCAGCCACGGGATTCACCATTTTGTGGTGAAAGAGCCGTTTTATATCCGCCAGATGACCGTGCCGGTGGCGCATAAAGTGATGCGGGAAATGGGGGTGCGGTTTAATGATTTCGGCACGTTTGGGCGGGCGAACCGGTTTGTTCGTCGGGAGGAAATCGCGGTGTCTGGGGAGGCGGTGGAGGCCTGACAAGCTGCCCTCACCCTAACCCTCTCCCAGAGGGAGAGGGGACTGATCGGGGGATATTGAAGAGTTACAGCGACGTGAAATAGCTTTGTCGAATCCATAATCGACCCGATTTTTCAGGTCGATGTTTGACGAAAGACACCTCGGTCAGCTCCCTCTCCCTCCGGGAGAGGGCTGGGGTGAGGGTGTTCTTGATCTTCCCCTCAATCCGGCTGAAACGGCGACTCACTCAAAATCACCCCGGTCTCCTCGACATACTGCTGCCAATGCCCGATCAACGCGCTGAGCTTCTCCGGCTGACTCTCCGCCAGATCATGAATCTCCCCCGGATCATTGCTCAAATCATAAAGCTGCCAGGTCGCCGGCCCTACCGGCCCGGGGATCCACACGGCTTTCCACGATCCCTGCCGAATCGCCCTTCGCCCAAACAATTCCCAACCCGTCACCGTGTGCTCGTCATGCACCTGCGCAGTCTCGCCAGACAAGAATCCCAGCCATGATTTGCCACGCAACGGCGCCACCGGTTTGCCGTGCCACAGCTTGCCCGGATGACGCACGCCAGCCAGATCGAGAATGGTCGGCGTGATGTCCATCACCGTGCCGAAACCATGACTGATCTGCCCTTTGATCGCCAATTGCGGGTAGTGCAGCAGCGCCGGCACGCGAATCCCGCCCTCAGTGGTAAACGCTTTGAACAGTCGCGACGGCGCGGTCGCTACCTGTGCCCAGTTCGGCCCGTACCAGACGTAAGAGTTGGCCCGACCAATGTTGTCGAGGCTGTTGTCGTAGTGCTGGCTGAGATACGTCACCAGTTCCGGGCCGAACTTGGGGAACGCTTCAAGCAGCGCGCCTTCGGCACCGTTGTCGGACATGAACAGGATGAACGTGTTGTCGAGTTGCCCTTGCTGGCGCAGGTAATCGACTACCCGGCCGATGTTCCAGTCCATGCGCTCGACCATCGCGGCGTAGACCTCCATCGCCCGCGCGGAAATCTGTTTTTGTTCGTCGCTCAACGCGTCCCATTGCTGGGTCAACTGAATCAGCGGATGTGGCTCAACGTCCGGCTCGATCAGGCCGAGGGCTTTGAGTTTTTCCAGGCGTTCCAGGCGCAGCACTTCAGGGCCGGCGTCATAGCGGCCACGGTATTTCTCGACGATGTCGGCAGGTGCCTGCAGCGGCCAGTGCGGCGCGGAGAACGGCAGGTAGGCGAAGAACGGCCGGGTCTGGTCACGCTCCTTGAGGTACTGCAGCAACTTGTCGCCAAAGGCATCGGAGGAATAGAAATCCTTCGGCAATTCGTCGAGAAACCGGTCATCTTCGATGTACAGCGCCGGGGTCGATTTCAGCAGGCCCGGTGTTTGTTTATCGTAGGTCGGCTCGAAACCATAGTGGTTGGCCGCGCCCGGCAGCAGCGAAAACGAACGCTCGAAACCCCGCGCATGCGGCGCCAGTTCAGCTTTCAAACCGAGGTGCCATTTGCCGCTCATCAACGTTTGATAACCGGCCTCGCGCAGCAGCTCGGGCAGCGCGACGACGCGGTCGTTGAGGTAACCCTCGTAACCCGGTTTGCCGATCAGATCCGGGGTCAGCGTCTCGGCCATGGTGCCAATGCCGGCGATGTGGTGGTCGGTGCCGGTCAGCAGCATCGAGCGGGTCGGCGAGCAGGTCGGTGCGGTATGAAAATCGGTCAGGCGCAGGCCATTGTTGGCCAATGCATCGAGGTGCGGCGTGGCGATTTCGCCGCCGAACGCACCGATGTCGGAGAAGCCTAAATCATCAGCCAGAATCACCAGAAAGTTGGGACGTTGCGGCATTGCGAAACTCCTGTTCAGCAGGCAATGAACGTCAGCGGCAGATCGCGGATCTGCGCAGGCTGGCTCGGTTGGTAGTGGTCATCACTGGTCAGTTCGTGGAGCAGTTCTTCGCGCAACTGATGGAAATCGAAACTGCTGCGCTGGCGCGGATGCGGCAGGGCGATGTCGACCACTTGCTTGATGCGCCCCGGGCGCGGCTCCATCACCACCACGCGGTCGGCGAGGAAGATTGCTTCTTCGACGTCATGGGTGACTAGGATCGTGGTGATCTTTGCGCGGTCACGGATCGCCAGCAGCTCGTCCTGCATCTGCTGGCGGGTCAGCGCATCGAGCGCGCCAAAGGGTTCGTCGAGCAGCAGAATGCGCGGGCTGGCGACGAGGCCGCGCGCAATCGCCACGCGCTGCGCCATGCCGCCGGAGAGTTGGTGCGGATAGGCGCGGGTGAAGTCGCGCAGGCCGACCAGGTCGATGAAATCGTCGATGCGTTTTTGCTTTTGCGCCGCGCTCAACGGCTCGTTGACCAGGCCCAGGCCGATGTTGTCGGCGACAGTCAGCCACGGAAACAAGCGGTGCTCCTGAAAGACAATGCCGCGTTCGCCGCCGATGCCGCTGACGGCTTTGCCATCGACGGTGATCTGCCCGCGAAATTGCGTATCAAGACCCACCAGCAAACGCAGCAAGGTGGATTTGCCGCAGCCGCTGGAACCGACGATGGCGACGAATTCGCCCTCGGCGATGTCCAGGTTGAATTCGCGAATCGCCTCCAGTTCGAAACCGTCGACGTCGAAGGATTTGCCTACGTGGGTGAAGCTGACAATGGGTGCGTTCATGCGTGTCTCCAGCGGGTCGCGCGAATTTCCAGGCGTTGGCCAATAAGGTTGAGCAGGGCGCCGGTGAGGCCGACGAAGAGCATGCAAGCCATGATCAGATCCATGCGCAGCAGTTGTTGCGCGCCGATCATCTGGCTGCCGATGCCGCCGTTGGACGGCATGAAATATTCGGCGCCGATGGTGCCGAGCCAGGCGTAGATCAGGCTCAGGCGCAGACCGGCGAAAATCCCCGGCGCGGCACCGGGCAGCACCAGTGTGCGCAGGCGTTGGCCGAGGCTCAGGCGCAGCACTTGTGCGGCTTCGTTGAGTTGCGGCGAAAGGTTGGCGACGCTGCGTTGCGTGGCGATAAACAGCGGAAAGAATGCGGCGAGGGCGACGAACACCCACTTCGCCAATTCACCCAAACCGAACCATGCGGTGAGCAGTGGAACCCAGGCGAAAATCGCGATCTGACGCAGCGCGGCGAGGGTCGGGCCGAGCACACGTTCGCTGGTGCGGGACAGCCCCAGGAGCAAGCCGAGGGCCAAACCGAGTCCGCCGCCCAGCAATAAACCGCCGAGGGTGCGACCCAGACTTAGGGCCATACCGTTGATCAACGTGCCGTCGAGCAGTCCGTCCCACGCCGTAATCAGCACGGCCAGCGGGCTCACCAGAATATTCGGATCGACCCACTGTTGATCGTTCGCCAACTGCCACAACGCGAGCAACCCCAGCGGCAGCAGCCACGGTTGCAGACGCTGCCAGCCTTCATAACGCGGGCCGCGACGAATTTCCGCAGTGGCCGGGTGCGGCCAGTGCACCAGTTTTTTATCCAGCAGACCGATGCCGCGATCCATCGCCACGCCGATCAAACCGATCACTACGATGCAGACGAAAACGATGTCGAGCATGAACAGCTGGCGCGCCCAGACCATCAGGTAACCGATGCCTTCGCTGGAGGCGAGCAACTCGACTGCGAGCAACGATGTCCAGCCCGCAGCCAGCGCCAGACGCACGCCGGCCATGAACGCGGGCAGGGCGGCGGGCAGCACCAATCGACGGATCAGCAGGCGCGGTGGCAGGCGCAACACGGCAGCGGCTTCGCGCAGTTTCGGCTGAGCGTCACGCACGCCGACCAGCGTGTGCAAGGTCACCGGGACGACGATGGCTTTGATCAGCACCACCAGTTTCAACACTTCACCGATGCCGAAAAACACCATGAACAGCGGAATCCAGGCCAGCGTTGGCACCTGCGCCAGACCGGCGAAGGTCGGGAAAATCAGACGCTCCAGACGGCGGCTGAAACCCAGCGCGGCACCGAGCACTGCACCGGCGGAAATCCCTGCGAGCAAGCCCCAGAACAAGCGTTGAAGGCTGATCCACAAATGGCTCCACAGCTCGCCTTGCGCCAGCTCGACGGCGCTGTTCCACACCAGCGACGGCGCCGGCAGGATCTGTTCGCTCATCCATTCGTTGCGCGCTGCCAGCCACCACAAAACGAACAGGCCGACGGGCAACAGCCATGGCAACAAACGTTGGTTGATGGTCGGTGAAATGCTTCGGCTTTTCAGTGGCGGCGCTGGCAGCGGCAAACTGAGCAGGGATTGACGGGCCATGGGTGACCTCCGTTGTCGGGTTGGATCGAGATCGAGTCAAGATCAAAAGATCGCAGCCTTCGGCAGCTCCTGCATGGGACTGCGTTGCCCCTGTAGGAGCTGCCGAAGGCTGCGATCTTTAGCGGCATTAGCTACAAACTAAAAGTTATAAGCAATAAATAAAAATGTATTTAAAGAGATAAGCAGCGCCATTTAAGGCTTCCAGCCCACACGCATCCAATGCATTCGAAGAATATTTTCGATGCTGTTAATGCATACGCCGCTGCAAGCCCCGGCGTTGTTCGCTTAGCGTTAACAGCTATAAAAATGTTCTTTTATAGTATTTAAGCGAAGGTGCTGCTTCGGCCTACTTTCGGCTCCTTAATGCCTGTATTGATCAAGGAGCCGCACCCATGAACCTTCCTTTCAAACGTGTCATCAGTCTGTTTGCCGCCCCGGCGCTGGCGGGTTTTCTCACGCTGACGGCGCATGCCGATGAGTTGAAGGAAATCCGCATCGCCGTGCCTGACCTGAGCGCCGGAACCCAGCACAGCGGCGGCGGTGTGGTCGACGTGCTGCGTGATCAGCAGATCTTCGAAAAGGCCTTTGCCGATCAGGGCATCAAGATTCAGTGGAATTTCTTTAAGGGGGCGGGGCCGGTGATCAATGAGGCGTTTGCCAATGATCAGGTTGATCTGGCGTATCTCGGGGATCTGGCGGCGATCATTGGCAAGTCCAACGGCCTCGATACGCGGCTGCTCAGTGCCGGTGCGCGTGGGGTGAAGCAGTATCTGGGCGTGGTGCCGGGTTCCGGGATCAAGACCTTGCAGGATCTGAAGGGCAAGCGTGTGGCGATCTTCAAGGGTACCGCGACGCAGTTGTCGTTTGATGCGGCACTGGCCAGCCAGGGCTTGAGCGAGAAGGATCTGAAGGTCATCAACCTCGACTTCACCGGCGCGACCGCTGCGCTGGCGGCGAAGCAGATCGATGCATCGTGGGGCAGTTCCGGGTTGGCTGCATTGCAAGTCAAGGGCTTGGCCGAGTTGCCGCTGAACACCAAGGATTTGGGCGGGGCCGGCAGTGTGCAGTCGGTGTTGGTGGGCAGCGGCAAGTTTGTTGATGGGCATCCGGAGGCGGTGGCGAAGTTGTTGAAAGCGCAGCAGCAGGCAGTAGAGTGGCTGACGCAGGACAGCAACAAGGATGCGTACGTGCAGTTGGTGTCGGGGCTGGCGAGTTATCCGCCGGTGATCCTCACTGAAGATTTGAAAGATCAGAAACTGAGCGAAGTATTCCCGTCGACGCTGGATCCGGCGTTCCTGGGTAGCTTGCAGGACAAGGTCGATCTGGCGGCGCAGCAGAGACTGATTCGCAAGCCGTTCAAGGTCAACGATTGGGTAGCGCCTGAGTTGGCAGCGGCCAAGCTCTAACGTACGCAGATCGTTCCCACGCTCTGCGTGGGAATGCATCAATGGACGCTCTGCGTCCGCTTTGGGACGCGGAGCGTCCCAGGCTACATTCCCACGCAGAGCGTGGGAACGATCTCTTCAAACAGCGACGCTGACTTCCTGCCGATCCACCGCCACCAATGTCTCGATCAGCGCCCGCGCCGCCGGCGACAACCTGAACCCGGTACGGCTGACAATCCCGCAACGCGCATTCATGCTCTCCAGGTTCTGCGGCAAATTACGCCAGTGCAGCAGCACCAGCGAACCCTTGGCGATGTCCTCGACAAACGCCTCCTCCGTGCCCACGCCAATCGCATTCGATTGCAGCACCACTTTCACCAGCGCTGGAAAATGCTCGGTCTCGATGGTCGGCGAAAAATCGATGCGTCCACTGAGGTTCGCCAGCAGTTTACGAATGCCCGGCGGGATCCGTGTGGTCGCCAGCGGGTAGTCGAACATGTCGTTGGTCGACAGGCTTTCCTTGGCCAGTAACGGATGCCCCGGACGGCAGAAAAACACCCCGCGCTTGGGCGTCAGCGCCTGGGTCTGAAAGTTCGGATCCGCCTCGAAATGACGGATATCGGCGATAAAGAATTCGATCTCTTCACGGCTCAGCGCGCGACTGAGTTTTTCCCAGTTATCCACCTGAAAACAGGTGCGCACTTTCGGGTGCGCATTGATGAATTGCGCCACCGCATCCGGCACCAGTTTTACTGCCGGCGCCGGGCCGCAACCGAAGTGCACCTCGCCGGCATCGAGCTTGGTCATCTGCGTCACTTCAGCGCTGAGCATCGCCGCGCCCTGCACCAGGCTCAGGGCGTGCTGAAGCACCACCTGACCCTCGGGCGTGGGGCGCAAATCCTTGTTGCCGCGATCCACCAGCACGCAGCCGAACTCCTGCTCCAGCCCTTGAATGCTGCGACTGAACGCCGGTTGAGTGATGCCCATCGCGTCCGCCGCACGGACAAAACTGCGGTGTTCGTTGAGGGCGATGAAGTAACGCAACTGGCGAAGATCCATATGCTTTTCCGGCATCCTAAAAATAGCTCGAAGGCATTTGCGACGAGGGTTGCTAGAGGTTTTAAATGCAAGCTCTTATTCCGTCAACGAAGCATGTGAATATCTATTAGATGTAAATGGAATATAGATAGAGCGTTGTTTCGCTGCCGTCCAACCGTAAGCAGTCGATGAGGGTCTACCCATGAGCAATGCCGCACTCGCAGTAAAACCCGCTGTCCATGCGCTGGAAATTCATCCGGTGGCCGGTCGTATCGGTGCCGAGATCCGTGGTGTGCATTTGTCCGGTGAGCTGGACGCCGACACAATCGAAGCCATTCAACAGGCACTGGTTCAGTACAAAGTCGTGTTCTTCCGCGAACAGACTCAGCTCGACGATCAGCGCCAGGAAGCCTTCGCCCATTTGCTCGGTGAACCTGTGGCGCACCCGACCGTGCCGTCGCGGGAAGGCACGCGTTATCTGCTTGAGCTGGACGGTGCCGAAGGTCAGCGCGCCAACTCGTGGCACACCGACGTGACCTTCGTCGACGCTTACCCGAAAGCCTCGATCCTGCGATCGGTGGTGGCCCCGGCATTCGGCGGCGACACCCTGTGGGCCAACACCGCGACGGCGTACAACGGCTTGCCAACCGAGTTGCGTGAACTGGCCGACAAACTGGTCGCCGTGCACAGCAACGAATACGACTACGCCAGCGCCAAGCCGGACGTCTCGGCGGAGAAGCTTGAGCGCTATCGCAAGGTCTTCACCTCCACCGTTTACGAGACAGAGCACCCGGTGGTGCGCGTGCACCCGATCAGCGGCGAGAAGAGCTTGTTGTTGGGGCATTTCGTTAAACGCATCAAAGGTTACTCGCAGGCAGACTCGGCGCATTTGTTTGGGCTTTTGCAGAGCCATGTGATCCGCCAGGAAAACACCGTGCGCTGGCGCTGGAAGGCCGGTGACGTGGCGATCTGGGATAACCGCTCGACGCAGCACTATGCGATTGATGATTACGGTACTCAGGACCGGGTGGTGCGTCGGGTGACGTTGAAGGGTGAGGTGCCGGTGGGTGCGAACGGGCAGCGCAGTCAAACCATCAAAGGCGCAGATATCGTCGGCGTCTGATCGGCTCCTGTAGGAGCTGTCGAGTGAAACGAGGCTGCGATCTTTTGATTTGAAGGTCAGGATCAAAAGATCGCAGCGTGCCGCAGCTCCTACCGGAATCACCACACGCCGATCTGCACGACCTTCTCGGTTTCAGGCTCACCATAGCGAAACCGCTGCCCACGCAAATCGATTTCCTGATGACTGATGGTCGTGCGTCGCTTCAACCCGCGCACCCACTCAAACAAATACCCCGCATGCTCCTCGCGCACCGCCGCGAATTCCGGGTCATCACCCAAATCGCACAACTCCTGCGGATCATTCAGCAGATCAAACAACTGTGGCCGAAAACCGTCGTACGCCAGGTATTTCCAGCGCTCGCTGCGCACCATTGTCATCCGGCAACGATCGATCGGCTGGCCCAAGCGCTCACGTGCCGGGGCCTGAAAGGCGTAGTCGTATTCGCTGATCGCGTAGCGGCGCCAGTCCGGGTTTTCTCCGTGAAGAAGTGGAATCAAGGAACGCCCCTCGAGCCGATGCGCCGCGTCCGGCAGCCCCAATGCTTCAAGGAATGTCGGTAACGCATCAATGGTTTCCGCCAGTCGATCATTCACCGTTCCCCGGGTGACATCTGCCGCCGCCCGAGGATCACGCACGATCAGTGGCACGCCCACCGCTTGCTCCAGCAAAAATTCTTTCTCGCCCAGCCAGTGATCGCCCAGAAAGTCGCCGTGATCGCTGGTGAACACGATCAACGTGTCATCCCAGCGTCCATTGCTCTGCAAAAAGTCGAACAGTCGCCCGAGTTGATCATCCACTTGCTTGATCAAGCCCATGTAGGTGGGGATTACAGTCAATCGTACTGCGTCACGGGAAAAGTTAAGGCTTTCCTCATGCTGGCGAAAGGCAGTGTATACGGGGTGTTTGCTGGCTTCGGAGGGCGTCGCGCGGACCGCTTCGAGAATCGATTTCGTACTGTACAGAGCGTGGTACGGCGCTGGTACGATGTAGGGCCAGTGCGGTTTGATGTAGGAGAGGTGTAAACACCAGGATTTCTCGCCTTGCTCGGTGATGAAGTCGATGGCTCGATTTGTAGTGTAGACAGTCTCTGAGTGTTGCTCGGGAATTCGTGCTGGCAAATTCGCATGACGCATTTGCCAGCCGCTGAGGATTTCACCGTTTGCGCCTTCAGCAGCATTGGCCCAGTCGTGCCAGGGGTTTTTGCCTTCGAAGCCGTGTTCACGCAGGTAATGGGTATAGGGCGCGGATTCGCGTTTGTCATCGAACAGCGGATCGTCGGGATAGATACCGTCGTGGCGCATGTAGGGTTCGAAACCGACTTCGTTGAGGATCTCGGCTTGCTCGCTTTGCGGATTGATCGCCAGCCGTTGCAAGGCATCAACATTCGCGGTGGCGTGGGTCTTGCCGACCAGCGCGGTACGAATGCCGTGGGGGCGCAGATAGTCGCCGATGGTCAATTCTTCCAGCGGCAACGGCACCGCGTTCCACGCCACTTGATGGCTACTCACATAACGCCCGGTATAGGCCGACATCCGCGACGGCCCGCAAATCGTGCCTTGGGTGTAGGCGCGGCTGAAACGCACGCCGGCCGTTGCGAGTCGATCGATGTTGGGTGTGTGCAGGTGTGGATGGCCGTAGCAGGACAGGTAATCGCGCCGCAGTTGATCGCACATGATGTACAGCACGTTGCGCACGGGGTTTGGGTGGGTGGGCATGGGGTTCACCGGTCAGTGGGACAGGCGAGGGTTTTCGCTTTCGGTGGGGGTGTTCGGCAAGTGCATTTGGGGAATGGGGTTTATGCAGGGAGTGCATCGGTGCCTGTACTGGCGCTATCGCGAGCAGGCTCACTCCTACAGGGGAATGCATTTCAAATGTAGGAGTGAGCCTGCTCGCGATAGCGGTCGATCAGACGGCAAGTCTATCCAGCGAACACACCTCCTCATCCGCCGCATCAATCGCCTTGATCTGCTCAATCATCGCCTCGGCCAACGGCGACAACCGATACCCCGCCCGGCTGACAATCCCATAACGCGTATACAGCTCCTCAAGATCATCGGCTAACCCTTCAATTCGCAAACACACCAATTCACCCTTGGCCTGGTGCAGCGCATCCGAATACGCCCCGACAATCCCGATCGCATCCGAGCGCAGCACCACACTGAGCAGACTCGAGCTGTTTTCACATTCGACATTCGGGGTGAAATCCGGCCGCCCACTGAGATCGACGATGACCTTGCGCAAGTTCGGCGGCCGAATACTCACCGCCAGCGGATAGCTCATCAACTGCTCGGCGCTGACCTTATCGAAACCCGCCAGCGGATGCCCGGCACGGCAACAGAAATGCCATTTGCGCGGTCGCAGCCGGTGAGTCAGATAATCCGGATCCGCCTCGAAGTAGCGTGTGTCCGCGACAAAGAATTCGAATTCCTCGCTCATCAGTCGCTTGCTCAGACTCTGCCAATCATCAACCTGAAACTGCACCCGCGCTTTCGGGTAGCGACCGATGAAGCTGCCAATCGCGCGCGGGATCAAACCGGCCGCCGGCGCCGGTCCACAACCGAAGCGCAATTCCCCGGCCTCCAGGCCATTGAACTGGCTGATCTCGTTCGCCATCTGCTGCGCGCCACTGACCAGTCGCCGTGCATGTTCGAGCAGCACCTGGCCCTGTTTGGTCGGCGGTAATTCCTTGCGCCCGCGATCAACCAACTGGCAGCCGACGCTGTGCTCTAGCGCCTGAATGCTGCGGCTGAAGGCGGACTGCGACAGGTTCACCGCCTGCGCGCCGGCGACGAAGCTGCGTTGTTCAGCCAAGGCGATGAAGTGACGAAGTTGGCGCAAGTCGATATGCATTTTTCACATAAAAAATATCCGGGAAATGCATTGGATATGCATTAGGTCGACTCCTTATAAAGGCAATCTCTTATGCAGTAAATATTTGTAAATCCATAAATAAATAACTTAAAAGAATATGCAGCGCTGAAGATGTCTGTGTGTTTTTTGACCAGGAGCCGCGCCATGAGTCCGTTGAACCTTGCGTCACCCCTAACGCCACGACGGCTCAAACGCCTGCCTCTGGCCCTGTTGCTGGCAGGGAGCGCCAGCTGGACTCATAGCTACGCGGCGGAAACGCAAGTGCCAACGCCGGTACCCGCAGGCAAACCGGCGGCCAACAGTTCGCAGTTGGAAACGGTCACCGTGACCACTCGCCGTCGGGAAGAAAGTTCGCAAGATGTGCCAACGCCGATGAGCGTGGTCAGCGGCCAGAATCTGGAGACGCAGCGGGTTTACCGGATTCAGGATTTGCAGCAATTGGTGCCGAGCGTCAACGTCGCTTACATGCACGCGCGGCAGTCCAGCGTGTCGATCCGCGGTCTGGGCAATAACCCGGCGAGCGATGGTCTCGAAGGTAGCGTCGGGCTGTACATCGACAACGTCTATCTGGGTCGCCCGGGCATGGCGGTGTTCGACTTGATGGACATCGAACAGCTCGAAGTCTTGCGTGGGCCGCAGGGCACGCTGTTCGGCAAAAACACCACCGCCGGGGTGATCAACATCAGCACCCGCGCGCCGACCTTCACGCCTGAGCGCAGCATCGAAACCTCGGTTGGCGAAGACGGTTATTTCCAAACCAAAGGCACGATTTCCGGACCGCTCAACGATGAATTGGCCGGGCGTTTTTCCGCTTATCGCACCCGTAGCGACGGCGATATCAAGAACGAATACAACGGCCATGATCTGAACGGCGGCTCGCGCGAAGGCTTTCGTGCACAGCTGTTATTCAAGCCTAACGAAGACTTTAATCTGCGCTGGATTGGCGACTACAACGAAGAGGATTCCAGCGCCGGTACCCGCGTGCTGTACAACACCGGGCCGACCATCAACGGCGTCAATCTTTACTCGGCGCGTGCGGCTGCCGCTGGCGCAACGCTGGTCAACGGCTCGCACCGCAAGGTCAACCTGGACAACGACCAGCACGTCACCGTGCATCAGGGAGGTACCTCAGTCGAGGCCAACTGGACGCTGCCAAGCGACTTCACCCTGACCTCGATCAGCTCGTATCGCTTCTGGAATTTCACCCCGAAAAATGACGACGGTCTCAATGTTCCGGCGACCTACAACGCCGGTGTGTCGGTGGAGGACAAACAGTATTCGCAGGAATTTCGCCTGGCTTCGCCCAAGGGCGAGTTCTTCGATTACGTGGTTGGCGCCTACTACTTCGGCTCGGACCTGGATAACAAATCCTTCGCCTATTACGGCCCGCAAGCCGACATCTGGAACGGCACACCGCGTGGCGCGTTGGCCAATGTCGGCAGTGTCGGCAACGGCCACATCAAGACCGACAGTTTCGCGCTGTTCGCCCAAGGCACCTGGCACCTCACCGAGCGTCTGGATTTCACTGCCGGCGTGCGCGGCACCTATGAAGAAAAATCCGCGTGGGTAACGCGTGATGCGCCGGTCGGTGGCGCGGCAGTCACCGGTGCTGCCGCCACCGCGCGGCGCGGTCGTACCGGCGCTTACGATTCCGGCGATCTCAATCAGTACAGTTCCAGCCCTAGCGGATTGCTCAACCTCAGCTATCGCATCACTGACGATGTGCTCGGCTACGCGACGTTATCCCACGGCGAGAAATCCGGCGGCGTTAACCTCGCTGTCGGCTCTGCACCGACGGCGGGTGCCGATTCACTTTTGATTGGCACTGAGCGCGCCAACAACGCCGAACTCGGTTTCAAAAGCACCCTGTGGGATCACCGCCTGCAACTCAATGCCAACGTGTTCTGGACCCAGGTCAACGCCTACCAGACCAACGCCTACGACGACGTCAACCGCGTGCAATACCTGACCAACGCCGGTTCCGTGCGCTCGCGCGGCGTCGAGTTTGAAAGCACGATCGTCCCGCTGCGTGGCCTGACCCTGAACTTCAACGGTTCATACAACGACGTCAGCTACCTCTCGTACAAAGATGCGCCGTGCCCGCCGGAAATCAGCCAGGCGCCAGGGGCCCCAGCCTCTTGCGACCTTAGCGGCCATCAAGTGGTCGGTGCTTCGAAATGGATCGGTAACGCCAACGGCGAATACAAATGGAATCTCGATAACGGCTTTGAACCGTACGTCACCGGCAGCTACGCCTTCCGCTCGAAAGCGGTGGGCACGGTCGAGGATTCCGATTACGGACAGATCCCGAGCTACGCAGTGGTCAACCTCTCCACCGGCCTGCGCGGCGACTTCAATCAGGGTCAGTGGGACATCTCGCTGTGGCTGAAAAACGCCTTCGACAAAACCTATTACACGACCCTGTGGACGGGCGGCAACGGCGGCTATGAAGGCCTGCTCGGGACTCCGCGCACCCTCGGCGTCACCGGTCGCTACGACTTCTGATTCGTCACTCAAGGAGCTGCATCATGTTGCGTATCAAAACGGCTTTTCCGCTGTTGTTGTCCGGCGCGGTGTTTAGCGCGGGCGCCTTCGCCGCACCGAGCGTTTACCCGACCGGTGTCACCCGTTACGACCCGGACAAAGCCTTCAATCAGTACGTGATTTTCAGCGGCGCTGACAAGCAGACGCACCTGATCGACATGAATGGCAACGAGGTCAAGAGCTGGCCCCAGGCCGGTTTCCCGTCTGCGATCATCGACCCGAAACTGGTCGGTGGCGAACGTGGCCACGTGCTGCTGCAACTGAGTGACAAGGACCCCGGCAAGCTCGGTTCTGCCGGTAATGGTCTGGGAAATCAGAGCGTTGGTGAACTGGACTGGAACGGTAAAGTGGTCTGGCAGTGGGGCGACAAGGCACCCGGTGGCGCGGCACAGCAGCATCATGATCAGCGCCGCTTGAGCAACGGCAACACCGTCGTTCTGGCGAACAAGGTGCACAAGGTCAAAGGCTTCAAAGTCCCCGAGGTGATTGACGATGCGATCTATGAAGTCAGTCCCGACGGAGCGGTGAAATGGCAGTGGCTGGCCTCGGAACACCTCGACGAATTCGGCTTCACGCCCGCGCAATTGAAGCTGGTGCGGGCGAGTGAGGACGCCGACTACCTGCACATCAACAACCTCAGTGTGGTCGGGCCGAACAAGTGGTTCGATGCCGGCGACAAGCGTTTCAATCCGGACAATCTGTTGTTCGATTCACGCAACGCCAACTTCATCGCGATCATCGATAAAACCAGCGGCAAAGTGGTCTGGCGTCTGGGGCCGAACCTGCCATTGGCCAGCCCGAAAACCGCGCGGACCTTGCCGCGTCCCGTGGATCAGTTTGTCGGCCAGCATGACGCCCACATCATTCCTGCCGGACTGCCTGGCGCGGGCAATGTGCTGGTGTTCGATAACCAAGGCTCGGCGGGTTATCCCAATGTCACCCTTGGGCTGATTTCCGGTTCGCGGGTGTTGGAAATCGACCCGGTAAAAAATGAAATTGTCTGGCAGTACAGCGCGGCGAATTCGAAGCAGCCGGGGTGGGCGTTTTACAGCTCGTTCATCAGCAGCGCGCGACGTTTGCCCAACGGCAATACGTTGATCGACGAAGGCATGAACGGGCGGTTTTTCCAGGTCACGGCCGGCGGCGAAAATGTCTGGGAATACGTCAGCCCGTACCTCGGCAAGGCGCCGGGCAGCGACGCCATCAGCAACTGGGTGTATCGCGCGCTGCCTGTGAGTTATGACTGGGTGCCCATCGGCACGCCACGTTCGGAAACGGCGGTGATTGCGCCTGCCATCGGTGTGCAACAGACCAACGCCAGCCGTTAGTTGATTTGGAATTAATGTTCGACTGATTGGCAATAAGTTATGAGTAACTCGAACAGTACTTATTGCAATTTAGTTAGTTGCTCACATGGACAGCAGGGGAATGTCGAACCATTCTCTGAGTCGTGAGTTTCCAGGAGGAAACTTGCTCTCATCGGAAGACACTTATCCCAACGATAAAGGAAGTCGCATCATGTCGAGCATTAATGGCACTTATCTGAATTCCAACTCTGGCGCCAAGCTGGTGATTACCGATGGTAATGATTCCAACGGCTCGTTCAGCGGAACATTGAGTCAGGGTGGCGTGAATTACGACATCCGTTATGGAAACTACCATTTCCAGAACAGTACCGGTAACCCGACCACCATTGCAGTACTTGCTCAGAATGGTAATAGCGGTTATCAGACATGGACACTGTTTTCGCCGGATCATAACTACGCAAAATTGCGCGCTGCCGGCTCCCGTACAAACTTCGATGGTGATGTGGTGACCCTGGGCGGGGAATTCGTCAAACAGTAGTCTTGTTTAAAAATTTAAAAGGCCGGTGCACGAAAGTGCTCTGGCCTTTTTTGTTATTCAGGAAAAATTATCATCAATTATCTACTTGGTATCAGTCGTCCTGCAAAACCGTGTCAGTCGTAGTTGATGCGTTGCATGAATACTTTTAATGCCTGAAAAGCATGCATTTTTTCACCTATCGCTGCAGCCCACGTGGCACGTGGCTTTGGTGGAATTGATCATTTTATATATTCCATAAAAGCCTATGCATAACGTTAAAGATTACTTTCGGAGATAAGCGCCAAGCCCAATGATTCACCCATCGCTCTGCCGTGGGGGATTCAACAAGCGGTTGATCGACAGTTTTTGTAGAGAACGCAAAAAGACCGCAGGGAGTGAATCAATGGGCAATGTCCAGACCGCCGCCAGCACAGAGCAATTGCTGTGGCGTCAGACGCCGAGTGGCGAGCTGGTCGATCTCGGCCGGCCGCATCGTGTGCCGCTGGGGCAGTTGCGTTTGCAGCGTGCACCGAAAGGCATCTTGAGCCGTCGCGAGGCGATTCTGCTTGGCTTGCTGGCGTTGTTGGCGCATGGCGCGGTGATCTACTGGATCAGCCAGAAGCCGACGCCGGTGCTGCCGATCGTGCCGCCGGAAATTCCGCCGATGACCATCGAGTTCTCGCGCCCGGCACCGCCGGCGCCACCGGTTGTCGAGCCGCCGCCACCTGCGCCAGTGGTTGAACCACCACCGCCAGTGGAAGACGAACTGGCGGTAAAACCACCGCCACCCAAACCGGTTCCGAAACCCAAACCGGTGGTTAAACAGGCACCTAAACCAGCACCGAAAGCGGTCGAGCAACCACCGGCGCCGCCACAACCGGCCGCTCCGGTTGCAGCGCCAGCGCCACCTGCGCCTCCCGCGCCGGCACCGGTAACCCCGGCTTCAGCGAATGCTGCGTACCTGAAAAACCCCGCGCCGGAATATCCGTCGCTGGCCCAGCGTCGCGGTTGGGAGGGCACGGTGTTGCTGCGCGTACATGTGCTTGCCAGCGGTAAACCGGGCGAGATCCAGATTGCCAAAAGCAGTGGCCGGCAACAGCTCGACGACGCGGCACTCAACGCCGTGAAACGTTGGAGTTTCGTCCCGGCCAAGCAGGGTGATGTCGCCCAGGACGGCTGGGTCAGCGTGCCCATCGATTTCAAGATTCATTAAACCGAAACCAAATTCGCGCGAAACGTTTACACGAGGGAATCATCATGACGTTACTGGCATCTCCACTGGAATCCATCGAAAGCGCGGTGATCTGGCTGCTGGTGGTATTTTCCGTCGCCACCTGGGGCCTGGCATTGCTCAAGGCTGTGCAGTTCGGTCGTTTGAAGGCGCAGGATCGGCGCTTTCATAAACGCTTCTGGGCGGCGTCGAGCCTGGATTCCGCCGCTGAATTGAGCGAGACCCAACCCGGTGCCGCCGCGCGAGTAGCACAGGCCGGTTACGCGGCGATTCAGGTGGGCGAGGCGCCGCAGGCCAATGATTTGAGCCAGGCGATCAACCATCAGGATCGACTGGAGCGCGCTCTGCGTCAGCAGATTGTCCGCGAACGCCGTTCGCTGGAAACCGGTCTGGCAGTGGTTGCGAGTATCGGCAGCACCTCGCCGTTCATTGGTTTGTTCGGCACGGTGTGGGGAATCATGGAGGCGTTGAAAGGCATCAGCGCAGCGGGTTCGGCAAGCCTGGAAACAGTCGCCGGCCCAATCGGTGCGGCACTGGTCGCCACCGGTGTGGGGATCGCCGTCGCGGTGCCGGCGGTGCTGGTTTACAACTACTTTTTACGTCGGTTGAAACTGACGGCGGCGGATCTGGATGACTTCGCCCACGACTTTTACAGCCTGGCGCAGAAGAGTGCGTTCCGCGTGTTGATTCATCCGACCGCGCATAAGGTTGCAGCGCCGGGCAACGCGACAAAAGTGAAGGAGGCGTCCTGATATGGCCTTCTCCACGCAAGACAGTGACGAGGTGCTCAGCGAGATCAACGTGACACCGCTGGTGGATGTGATGCTGGTGCTGCTGGTGGTGTTTATCGTCACCGCACCGCTGCTGACCAACGCGATCCCGATCAACCTGCCGAAGACCGAAGCGGTGGCGCCGGTCGAACAGAAGGATCCGCTGGTGGTGAGCATTGACGGCGCGGGAAAACTGTTTATCAACAAGGATGAGATTCAAGCGGACTTGCTGGAATTCAACCTCAAGTCGGCCAAGGCCAAGGACCCGGAAGTTCGCGTGCAGTTGCAGGCGGATGACGGGGTGAACTACGGCGAAGTGGCGCGAGCCATGGCTTCGATCGAGCGGGCGGGGATTACCAAGTTGTCGGTGATTACTGCGCGTTAACAGAATTTACGTTTTTCCGGGGCCGTCTCCTTGGCAGGGTGCGGCCCTTTTTTTATTGGTCAAACACCAACCCTTTAGGAGCTGCCGAAGGCTGCGATCTGTTGATTTTGATTTTAAAAAAACAAGATCAAAAGATCGCAGCCTTCGGCAGCTCATGCATAGGGTTTTGTATATGCAATTCAGGTCTTAATAAATAGCTTCTTATTCCTTAACGAATATAAATCCCCTCCCTATACTTGTTCAGGAACAGACACGACGCAGGAGAGCTCCCCATGCGCAACGAATCAATCCGCTACCTGATTGTGCCGGGCTGGCAAGGATCGCCAGAAGATCATTGGCAAAGCCACTGGCAGAACAGCCTGCCGAACAGCGCGCGGGTCGAGCAGGCCGATTGGCTGACGCCGCGTCGCGAAGACTGGGTCGCGGCCCTGGCCGAGGCGATCGCCGCCGACAGTACGCCGGTGATCCTGATCGCCCACAGCCTCGGCTGCATCACCGTTGCCCACTGGGCTGCCACTGCGCCGCTGCAATATCTGCGTCAGGTGCGCGGCGCCTTGCTGGTCGCGCCGGCCGATGTCGAGCGCCCGGCCTGCGCACCCGCGCTGCGCAATTTCGCACCGATCCCGACTGATTTGCTGCCATTCCCGAGCCAAGTGGTCAGCTCCGACAACGATGCCGCGGTGAGTGCGCCGCGTGCCATGGAGCTGGCGCGCAACTGGGGTGCCGAGGCGGGGATTCTCGCCGGTGCCGGACACATCAATGTGAAGTCCGGGCATCAGCGTTGGGAGCAGGGCTTTGCCTATCTCTATCGCCTGCAAAACCGTATGGAACACCACGCCCGCCGTCGCGCCTGATTTCTTTTTTCTTTGAACGCCCCCGTCTGCCGGCGGTTTTGGGCGGGAGTCTGCCATGAGTTTCGAAACTTTCGGTCAGCCATTGCTGACCTTTCCCGACGCTGAAAAAAGTCCCCTGAGCATTCGCGCCAAAGCGCTGGTGTTTGTCGACCCGCGCTCGCGTCAGTTGCGCGAGGAATTGGAGCAGTTAGCCCCGCGTTCGATTTCAGTATTGATTCGCGGTGAGACGGGGACGGGTAAAGAGCTGCTCGCCCGGCACATCCATCGCGCCAGTGATCGCAGCGGCTTATTCGTCTCGGTCAATTGCGGCGCCATCAGCCCGACTTACGCCGACGCCGAACTCTTCGGCTATGCCGCTGGCACCTACAGCGGTTCAGCCAGCAGTCGCGCCGGATGGTTCGGTTCGGCCAATGGCGGCACCTTGTACCTCGATGAAATCGGCGACTTGCCGCTGCCAATCCAGATCAAATTGCTCGCCGCGTTGGAGAACCACGAAGTCACCCGTGTCGGTGCACATCAGCCGAGTCCGGTCGACGTGCGTCTGGTCGCCGCCACCAGCATTGATCTGGCACAAGCGGTGGATGCCGGGAAATTCCACGAGCGGCTCTATCACTACCTCAGCGAAGGCCATCTCGAACTGCCGGCCTTGCGCGCGCGCACCGGCGATATCCTCTCGCTGGCAGAGTATTTTCTCGGCATCTACAGCCAGCGTCTGGATCTGCCGGTGCCGCTGATCAGCGAAGCGGCGCAGCACGTGCTCGAACAGCACAGCTGGCCGGGCAACACCCGCGAGCTGGAAAACGTCATTCACTTTGCCTTGCTGGTGAGTACCGGCGACGAGATTCTGCCGGAGCACCTGAATCTGCCGCCGCTACTGACCCAGATCGAGGCCCAGATCAACCAGATCCTCTCCACTGGCACCACAACCGACCAGGCCGCCCTCAAGCAACTGCTGAAAAACACCGGCCTCCTGTAGGAGCTGGCGAAGCCTGCGATCCTTTGATCTTGCTTTTCAACGTTTTAACTTGTTGAAAATCAAAAGATCGCGGCCTGCGGCAGCTCCTACATGTCTAGCCTGCGTGTATGAGCAAAATGGAATAACAACGTGAATAAACGTTATTGTCCGGGAATAAAAAATCCCGGTATTGTCCGACCCACGCCAGCGATATCACTTCACTGGCACACGTATTAATGCCGTCGTCGATGACGACCGTGATTTTCGATAAGGACACTGCATGAAAAAGGTTCTGTTGTTTACCGCATTGGCGGCTGCTCTGACTGCTTCCCTGGCCAATGCCGGCGAGAAACTGGTGGTTGCCGCGACCCCGGTTCCGCACGCTGAAATCCTCGAGCTGATCAAACCGACCCTGGCCAAAGAAGGCGTGGATCTGGAAATCAAAGTGTTCACCGACTACGTTCAGCCGAACGTACAAGTGGGCGAGAAACGTCTGGATGCCAACTACTTCCAGACCCTGCCGTACCTGAACAGCTTCAACCAGGGCAAATACAAGGACGACAAGTCCAAGTACCTGGTGACCGTGCAGGGCGTGCACGTTGAACCGTTCGGTGGCTACTCGAGCAAGTACAAGACCCTGGCAGAACTGCCGGACGGCGCGACCATCGCGATCCCGAACGAAGGCAGCAACAGCGGCCGCGCACTGATCCTGCTGCAGAAGGCTGGCCTGATCGAGCTGAAAGACCCGAAAAACGCTCTGGCAACGCCGAAAGACATCGCCAAGAACCCGCACAACTTCAAGTTCAAGGAACTGGAATCGGCGCTGCTGCCACGCGTTCTGAAGGAAGTTGATCTGGACATGATCAACACCAACTATGCGCTGGAAGCCAAGTTGAACCCGCAGAAAGATGCGCTGGTGATTGAAGGCGCTGACTCGCCATACGTGAACTTCCTGGTGGCCCGTGAGGACAACAAGAACAGCGACGCGATCCAGAAACTGGCCAAAGCCCTGACCAGCCCGGAAGTCAAAGCGTTCATCGAGAAGAAGTACAACGGCGCGGTACTGCCGGCGTTCTGATCTGACGCTTGAGTAAACCCCTTCAAGGTGTGAAAACGCCGATGGCCAGTGATGGTCATCGGCGTTTTTGTGTGTGCGTTGAAAAGCCCCTCACCCTAGCCCTCTCCCGGAGGGAGAGGGGACTGATCGGGGGATGCTGTAGAAGTACACCGACTTGAAAGATTTCTGCCGAATCCATAATCGACTCGATCTTTCAGGTCGATGTTTGACGCAAGACACCTCGGCCGGCTCCCTCTCCTAGAGGGAGAGGGGACTGATTGGGGGATGCTGTAGAGGTACGCCGATGTGAAAGATCTCTGCCGAATCCATAAGCGACTCGATCTTTCAGGTCGATGTTTGACGTAAGACACCTCGGTAGGCTCCCTCTCCCTCCGGGAGAGGGCTGGGGTGAGGGGCTTTTGATTTACGCTGTGGCCTTCAACGCCCGGCGCAACGCCACCAACAATTTCACAATCTCCTGCGGATCCAGTCGCTGCGGCACTTTTACGTCCATGTTCTCTTCCTTGTTATGAGTTTGGCCAGGGGAGTCTGGCCAAAAGCTGTTCGTCCTTGGAGGGCTTTCGTGAAAAAAAGATCCGTCCTACAGCGCAAAGAAAAATAGCCTTCTTATTCCTTCCCGGCAAATCCGCAGGTTAGTTTTTTGGGTGATATCAATATGCTTTAACGGTATTTAAATTCTGGTTTTTATACCTATAAAGTCGATGCTCGTCGGACAGCCATCCGCTGCCCATGGACTGCATCACCGCCGCTTACCGAGCGGCGTTCAGGACGTTTCATGACCTTCGATTACGCATTTATCCTCAGCACCCTGCCGGCGTTTCTCAAAGCCGTGGGCGTGACGCTGCAGGTCGGTTTTATCGCCATTGGCACCTCGTTGCTGGTGGCGCTAATCAACGCGACGATTCTGGTGTTCCGTACGCCATACCTGCAAAAACTGGTCGGCCTGTATGTGGAACTGGCGCGCAACACACCACTGCTGATCCAGTTGTTTTTCGTCTACTTCGCCTTGCCGGCCGTGGGTATCCAGGTTTCCGGTTTCACCGCCGCGATCATCACCATGACCTTCCTCGGCGGCGCTTACCTCACCGAAGTGCTGCGCGCCGGCGTCGATGCGGTGCCGCAGGCGCAACTGGAATCCGGGCGCTCCATCGGCCTGTCCCACGGCCAGTTGCTGCGCTATGTGATCCTGCCGCAAGCGGGGATCCTCAGCCTGCCGTCGCTGTTCGCCAATTTCATTTTCCTGCTCAAGGAAACCACCGTGGTCTCGGCGGTGGCGGTGCCGGAAATTCTCTACACCACCAAAAGCTACATCGCGCTCTATTACAAAACCTACGAAATGCTCGCCGTGCTGACGCTGATCTGCGTGCTGTTGTTCTTGCCGCTGTCGCTGCTGCTCAGCCGTCTGGAAAGGAGGCTCCAGCATGGCCAGTTCGGGTCTTGAATTGCTCTGGGTGTCGTTGCCGCAATTGGCCAAGGGCGCGGGACAAACCTTGTCGATCTCGTTTCTGAGCATTGCCATCAGCACGGTCGGTGGCGTTTTCTACGGTGTGTTGCGCACGCTCAACGTGACATGGCTGAACGCGATCCTGCGGGTGTATCTGGAGCTGTTCCGGGCGATCCCGGTGCTGGTCTGGTTGTACCTGCTGTTCTTCGGTCTGCCGATTTTCTTTGGTCTGAGCATTCCGAGTTTCTGGTGCGCGGTGCTGGTGCTGTCGCTGTGGGGCGCGAGTGAGGTCGGCGAAGTGGCGCGCGGTGCGCTGCATTCGTTGCCGCGCGGGCAGCGTGAAGCAGGGCTGTCGATTGGCCTGAACGCCGCGCAGCTCTACGGCTACGTGCTGCTGCCACAAGCGCTGAAACGCATGACGCCACCGACCATCAACGTCTATACGCGAATCATCAAGACCAGCTCGCTGGCGGTGCTGATTGGCGTGGTGGATGTGATCAAGGTCGGCCAGCAGATCATCGAACGCACCTACGAATCAGTGCTGATCTACGGCGTGCTGTTTCTGTTTTTCTTTTTCATCTGCTACCCGCTGTCGGCCGCCTCGCGCGTGCTGGAGCGGCGCTGGACGCAAGCATGAGCGCATTGATCGAATTTCACGGCTTCAACAAATTCTATGGCGAACAGCAGGTGCTCAACGGCATCGACCTGCAGGTGCAGAGTGGTGAAGTGATCGTCATCCTCGGCCCTAGCGGTTGCGGCAAAAGTACCTTGTTGCGTTGCCTCAATGGCCTGGAAGAGGCGCACAGCGGCAGCCTGAAATTTCTCGGCCGTGAGCTGCTCGGCAAGTCCACTGACTGGCGTGAAATCCGTCAGCAGATCGGCATGGTGTTCCAGAGTTATCACCTGTTCCCGCATATGAGCGTGCTCGACAATCTGCTGCTTGGCCCAGTCAAGGTGCAGAAGCGTCAACGCCGCGAAGCGCAGCAACAAGCCGAAGCCTTGCTCGAACGCGTGGGTCTGGCGGACAAGCGCGATGCCTTCCCGCGTCAGCTCTCCGGCGGCCAGCAGCAACGCATCGCCATCATCCGCTCGTTGTGCATGAACCCACGGGTGATGCTCTTCGACGAAGTCACCGCTGCCCTTGATCCGGAGATGGTCAAGGAAGTTTTGCAGGTCATTCAGGGCCTCGCTCGTGAGGGCATGACCCTGCTGATCGTCACCCATGAAATGGCCTTCGCCCGCGCGGTGGCCGACCGCATTGTGTTCATGGATGCCGGGCGCATCCTTGAGCAGAACCCGCCCGAGATTTTCTTTACGAACCCGCAAACCGCACGCGCGCAGCAGTTTCTGGAGAAGTTCTCCTTCGTTGCAACACTGCCAAAAACGAATCCGACAAAGGAACTGGAACTGCTATGAAAACTGCCGCTTTTTTACTGCCCCTGCTCAGCCTCGCCTTGCTTGCCGGTTGCAGCAAGACCGAAGAACCACCAAAACCGAAAGTCGCCAGCGAAAGCACCGCGCCGGCCGGTTATCTGGACAAGATCAAGGCTCGCGACAAATTGATTGTCGGCGTCTTCACCGACAAGCCACCGTTCGGTTTTGTCGATGAGGCCGGGCGCTACGTCGGCTTTGATACTGATATCGGCCGGCGTTTCGCCAAGGATCTGCTCGGCGATGAAAGCAAAGTCGAATTCGTCGCGGTTGAACCGGCGAGCCGCATCCCGTTCCTGCAAAGCGACAAGGTTGACCTGATCCTCGCCAACATGACCGTCACGCCTGAGCGCAAGGAAGCGGTGGAATTCACCAACCCGAATCTCAAGGTTGCGGTGCAGGCGTTGGTGCCGCAAAGCAGCTCGGTGAAGAGCCTGGATGATCTGGCGACCCGCACCACCATCGTCACCACTGGCACCACCGCTGATATCTGGCTGACCAAGAATCACCCGGACTGGAAACTACTCAAGTTCGAGAAGAACTCTGAATCACTGCAAGCTCTTGCCAACGGGCGTGGCGATGCCTACGCGCAGGACAATCTGGTGCTGTTCAGCTGGGCCAAGCAGAACCCGGGCTATCGCGTGCTGGAAGACAAACTGGGTGCCGAAGCACCGATTGCGCCGGCGGTGAAGAAGGGCAATATCGAACTGCGTGACTGGGTGAATACCGAGTTGACCAAACTGGGCGAGGAGAAGTATCTGCTCAAGCTGTATGACCAATATGTGCGTAAAGAATTGAGCGATGACACCAAGCCTGAGAGCGTGATTGTCGAGGGTGGCAAGTGGCAGGGGTGATTGTCTGTCAGGTCGGTGGTGAGGCTCAAGGGCAATCCCTCACCCCAGCCCTCTCCCGGAGGGAGAGGGGGCCGACCGAGGTGTCTTGCATCAGACATCGACCTGACAAACAGAGTCGATTATGGATTCACAGAGTCATTTTCAGGTCGGCGTAATTCAACAGCATCTCCCAATCAGTCCCCTCTCCTGAAGGGAGAGGGAGCCGACCGAGGTGTCTTGCATCAGACATTGACCTGCGGAAACGAGTCGATTGTGGATTCACAGAAGCATTTTCACGTCGGCGTCACTCTTGAGCATCCCCCGATCAGTCCCCTCTCCCTCTGGGAGAGGGTTAGGGTGAGGGGCTTTTGCCTGGAACGCTCAATCCGGCCAGTTCCAAGCCGGCTCATCCAGTACCCGCTGCCCGACAATCCCGGTCTGCCCCAGGGTTTTCTCCAGCACAATGCAATTGCACTCGGGATCTTCCTGCAACGCCGATATCAACCGCCGCGCATGCGACACCACCCACACCTGACACTGCTCCGACGCACGAATGATCAACCGCGCCAACGCCGGCAACAGATCCGGATGCAGACTGGTTTCCGGCTCGTTCAGTACCATCAGCGATGGCGGTCTCGGCGTCAGCAACGCCGCGACGAGCAGCAGATAGCGCAACGTCCCGTCCGACAACTCCGCTGCCGATAGCGGCCGCAACAGGCCTTCCTGATAAAACTCGATGGCAAAGCGTCCACCGGCCTGCGCTTCGATATGCACGCGTGCACCAGGAAACGCATCGGTAATTGCCGCACGCATCGCGTCGCCATCACCAATCTCGATGATGGTCTGCAACGCCGCCGCCAGATCGCGGCCGTCGTGATGCAGCACTGGCGTGCGCGTACCCAGTTGCGGTTGACGCACCGGCGCGTCGGCGTCGCTGCGAAAGTGATCGTAGAAACGCCAGCGACGAATGAACTCGCGCATCTGGAACACTTCCGGCGAGCTGCGCAGGCTGCCGACCTGGTCGAACAGGCTGTCGAAGTTGGGCGTGTGTTGCGCCAGCACATCCCATTTGCGTTCGGCGCGTGCGCGGATCATCGGCCCGTCACGATCCACCAGCAGGCTGGCGGGACGGTAGAGCGCGCCGGCCCAGATGCATTCGCGCTTGATCTGCGGGTCGAGGCTGAAGCGCGAGGGAATGGGGCGCGAATGTTCGGGCACCATGAAGTGCCCGTTGGAGTCGGGCAGACCGAGGCTGATCGAGTAGCTGAAATCCTCCCCGGCGAACCCCAGGCGCAATCGCTTCACACCCTGACGCACCGTCGACTGGATCGGCACTTCGCCGTTGCGCATGCGCCGGCTGATGGTTTCCGGCCCGGCCCAGAACGTCGACTCCAGCCCACCCTCACGGGCCAGCGCATTGACTACGCCGCCCTGAGCGGTTTCCGCCAGCAGGCGCAAGGCCCGGTAAAGATTGGACTTGCCGCTGCCGTTGGGCCCGGTGATCAGGTTCAGCCGGCCGAGCGGGATCACCAATTTATTGATCGAGCGGTAATTGGCCACTGCCAGGGTGTTGAGCATGGAATTCCTTCTCTTCAGGCGCCCATTGTAGGAGCTGCCGCAGGCTGCGATCTTTTGATCTTCTAAAAAAACATCAAAAAATCGCAGCCTGCGGCAGCTCCTACGGGGAAATATTGTGATCGCGCAGGCGAAGGCGGAACCCTGTTCTAAGCTCACAGTCGTATCGTCACTTGCACGTTCGTACACAGGAAGGAGTCTGCATGGCGAGTCCCGGTTTGAAAACAGCGGTCATGCTGAGTCTGTTCACCTTGGTGACCGCCTGCGGCGAAAAAAAAGCCCCTGAGGAATATTTGCCCAGGGTCTTCGTACAGGAAGTGAAACCCGCGGATTACGCGGCTTCGGTGACATTGACCGGTGACGTGCAGGCGCGCGTGCAGACGGAGTTGTCGTTCCGTGTTGGCGGCAAGATCATCCAGCGTATGGTCGACGTCGGCGACCGCGTCACGGCCAGACAGGTGCTGGCCAAACTCGACCCTAAAGACTTGCAGACCAACGTCGATTCCGCCCAGGCCCAGGTCGTGGCCGAACAGGCGCGGGTGAAACAGAGCGCTGCGGCGTTCGTGCGCCAGCAGAAACTCCTGCCCAAGGGCTACACCAGCCAAAGCGAATACGACTCCGCCCAAGCGGCGTTGCGCAGCAGCCAGAGCGCCTTGAGTGCGGCGCAGGCGCAACTGGCGAACGCCAAGGATCAACTCAGTTACACCTCACTGATCGCTGACGCGCCGGGCGTCATCACCGAGCGTCAGGCCGAAGTCGGCCAGGTGGTGCAGGCCACCGCGCCGATCTTCAGTCTGGCCCGCGATGGCGACCGCGATGCGGTGTTCAACGTGTATGAATCGCTGCTCGCCGAGCGTCCTGCGGACAACAGGATCACCGTCAGCCTGCTCGACAACCCCGAGATCAAAACCACCGGCACCGTGCGCGAAATCACCCCGGCGGTGTCGGCGCAATCCGGCACCGTGCAAGTCAAAGTCACCCTCGACAAGCTGCCGCCGGGTATGCAACTCGGTTCGGTGGTCAGCGCCACGGCCAAAGGCTCGGGCAAGTCGGCGGTCGAGTTGCCGTGGTCAGCGCTGACGAAAAACATCAGCGATACGGCGGTGTGGATGGTCGATGACAAGGGCGAGGCGCAATTGCACAACGTCACGGTCGGCCGCTACCTGACCGGCAAAGTCATCATCAGCGAAGGCCTCAAGGGCGGCGAGAAAGTCATCGTCGCTGGTGGGCAGTTGTTGCATCCGGGCATGAAAGTCGAGATCGCCGAAAACACCTACAAGGATCTGCAGCCGGGAGTACAGCCATGAAGTCTCTGTGGCTGTTACCCGTTGCTGTGATGTTGGCTGCGTGTTCGAAGAAAGAACCGCCGCCCGAGCCGGTACGCCCGGTGCTGTCAGTCCAGGTCGAAGCGTTGAGCGAGGAAAACCTCGGGCGTTTCGCCGGCAGCATTCAGGCGCGCTATGAGAGCAACACCGGTTTCCGTGTGGGCGGGCGCATCGCTAGCCGTAACGTCGATGTGGGGGCCGAGGTCGAGAAAGGCACGTTGCTCGCCACCCTCGACCCTTCCGACCAGCAGAACCAATTGCGTTCGGCGCAAGGCGATCTGGCAAAAATCCAGGCGCAATTGATCAACGCACAAGCCAATGCGCGCCGCCAGCAGGCGCTGTTTGATCGCGGTGTCGGTGCACAGGCGCAACTGGACGTCGCCAACACCGATCTGAAAACCACCCAGGCTTCGCTGGATCAGGCGCGCGCGGCGGTCAACCAGAGCAAGGACCAACTCGGCTACACCGAACTGCGCGCCGACCACCGTGCGGTGGTCACCGCGTGGAACGCCGAGGCCGGGCAGGTCGTCACGGCTGGCCAGCAAGTGGTGACGCTGGCGCAACCGGACATCAAGGAAGCGGTGATCGATCTGCCGGACACCCTGGTCGATCAGATCCCCAGTGATGTGGTGTTCTCGGTGGCCGCGCAACTCGACCCGAGCATCAACACCACCGCGATCATCCGCGAAATCGAACCGCAGGCGCAAAGTGCCACGCGCACCCGTCGTGCCCGTCTGACCCTGGCCGATACGCCGGACGGCTTTCGTCTCGGCACAGCGATCAGCGTGACCCTCAGCTCGGCGATCAAGCCGCGAATCGAATTGCCCGTGACGGCGCTGCAGGAGGTCGATGGCAAAGCGCGAATCTGGGTCATCGACACGCAAAACAAAACCGTCAGCCCCCGCGATGTCACCGTCGTCAGCCGTACCGACAGCAGCGTCGTACTGGCTGGCGGCGTAAAGAACGGCGAGCGTGTGGTCAGCGCCGGCGTCAACAGCCTCAAACCCGGACAATCGGTAAAACTTGACGAGGACAGTCAATGAAAGGCTCTTTCAACCTCTCCGAATGGGCCCTCAAGCATCAGTCATTCGTCTGGTACCTGATGTTCGTTGCGTTGCTGATGGGCGTCTTTTCGTACTTCAACCTGGGCCGCGAAGAAGATCCGTCGTTCACCATCAAAACCATGGTCATCCAGACCAAATGGCCGGGCGCGACTCAAGAGGAAACGCTCAAGCAGGTCACCGACCGCATCGAGAAGAAACTCGAAGAACTCGACTCCCTCGACTACGTGAAAAGCTACACGCGCCCCGGCGAATCAACGGTGTACGTGTACCTGCGCGACACCACCAGCGCCAAGGACATCCCGGAAATCTGGTACCAGGTGCGCAAGAAGATCGATGACATTCGCGGACAGTTTCCCCAAGGCATTCAGGGGCCGGGATTCAACGACGAGTTCGGTGACGTGTTCGGCTCGGTGTACGCGTTTACCGCCGATGGCCTGACCATGCGCCAACTGCGCGATTATGTGGAACAGGCCAGGGCCGAAATCCGCAACGTGCCAGGGCTGGGCAAGATCGAAATGGTCGGCCAGCAGGACGAAGTGATTTACCTGAATTTCTCCACACGCAAACTCGCTGCACTGGGCATCGATCAACGTCAGGTAGTGGAAAGCCTGCAATCGCAGAACGCCGTAACTCCGGCGGGGGTGATCGAGGCCGGTCCCGAGCGTATTTCCGTGCGCACCTCCGGGCAGTTTGCTTCGGAGAAGGATCTGGCCGAAGTCAACCTCAAGCTCAATGACCGCTTCTATCGACTGGCCGACATCGCCGAGATCAGCCGTGGTTACGTAGATCCGGCGACCCCGGAATTCCGCTTCGACGGCAAACCGGCCATCGGCCTGGCGATTGCCATGCAGAAGGGTGGCAACGTCCAGGAGTTCGGCAAGGCCTTGCATGCGCGCATCGACCAACTGACCGCGGACTTGCCGGTGGGCGTTGGCGTGCACACCGTTTCCGATCAGGCTGTCGTCGTTGAAGAGGCTGTTGGTGGTTTCACCAGCGCGCTGTTCGAAGCGGTGATCATCGTGCTGGTGGTGAGTTTTATCAGCCTCGGTGTGCGCGCCGGGCTGGTGGTGGCGTGCTCGATTCCGCTGGTGCTGGCGATGGTCTTTGTGTTCATGGAATACAGCGGCATCACTATGCAGCGGATTTCCCTCGGCGCATTGATCATCGCCCTCGGCCTGTTGGTGGATGACGCGATGATCACCGTGGAGATGATGGTCACGCGCCTGGAAATGGGCGAGAGCAAGGAGGAGGCCGCGACGTACGCCTACACCTCGACGGCGTTCCCGATGCTAACGGGGACGCTGGTGACGGTCGCCGGTTTCGTGCCGATCGGCCTCAACGCCAGTTCCGCCGGTGAGTACACCTACACGCTGTTTGCGGTGATTGCCGTGGCCATGATTGTGTCGTGGATTGTGGCGGTGTTCTTCGCGCCGGTGATCGGCGTGCACATTCTCAGCGCCAACGTGAAACCCCATGAAGCCGAGCCGGGTCGCGTCGGGCGTGCGTTCAATGGCGGTCTGTTGTGGGCGATGCGCAATCGCTGGTGGGCGATCGGTATCACCGTGCTGCTGTTTGCCCTGTCGATTTTTTGCATGCGCTTTGTGCAGAACCAGTTCTTTCCGGCATCGGACCGCCCGGAAATTCTCGTCGACCTGAACCTGCCGCAAAACGCCTCGATCGACGAAACCCGCAAAGCCGTCGACAAACTCGAAGCGACGCTCAAGGGTGACGCGGACATTGTGCGCTGGAGCACCTACATCGGTCAGGGCGCGATCCGTTTCTACCTGCCGCTCGACCAGCAATTGCAAAACCCGTACTACGCGCAACTGGTGATCGTCAGCAAGGATTTCGAGGCCCGTGAGGCCTTGACCCAACGTCTGCGCGAACGCCTGCACAAGGACTTCGTCGGCATCGGCAGTTACGTGCAAGCACTGGAAATGGGCCCGCCGGTGGGGCGTCCGATTCAGTACCGGGTCAGTGGCAAGGACATCGATCAGGTGCGCAAGCACGCCATTGACCTCGCGACCGAACTGGACAAGAACTCGCACATCGGCGAGATCATCTACGACTGGAACGAGCCGGGCAAAGTCCTGCGCATCGACATCGCCCAGGACAAGGCGCGGCAACTCGGGCTGTCGTCCGAAGACGTGGCGAACCTGATGAACAGCATCGTCAGTGGCTCGCCGTTGACCCAGGTCGATGACGACATCTACCTGATCAACGTGGTCGGGCGCGCTGTGGATTCCGAACGTGGTACGCCGGAAACCCTGCAGAACCTGCAGATCGTCACGCCGAGCGGCACGTCGATTCCGCTGCTGGCGTTCGCCACCGTGCGTTATGAACTGGAGCAGCCGCTGGTGTGGCGTCGCGACCGTTTGCCGACCATCACCATCAAGGCCTCGGTGCGCGACGAGATCCAGCCGACCGATCTGGTGAAAATCCTCAAGCCGTCGATTGATGCCTTCGCTGAAAAGCTCCCGGTCGGCTACAAAGTCGCCACTGGCGGTACGGTCGAGGAGAGCGGCAAGGCCCAAGGGCCGATCGCCAAGGTGTTGCCGTTGATGCTGTTTTTGATGGCGACGTTCCTGATGATCCAGTTGCACAGCGTGCAGAAGATGTTCCTCGTCGCGAGTGTCGCGCCGCTGGGGCTGATCGGCGTGGTACTGGCGTTGGTGCCGACCGGTACGCCGATGGGTTTCGTGGCGATTCTGGGGATTCTCGCGCTGATCGGCATCATCATCCGCAACTCGGTGATTCTGGTGACGCAGATCGATGAGTTCGAGAAGAAAGGTTATGCGCCGTGGGATGCGGTGGTCGAAGCGACCGAACATCGGCGCCGACCGATCCTGCTGACCGCAGCCGCAGCGAGCATGGGCATGATCCCCATTGCCCGGGAAGTGTTCTGGGGGCCGATGGCCTACGCGATGATTGGCGGGATTGTGGTGGCGACGCTGCTGACGTTGCTGTTCCTGCCGGCGCTGTATGTGGCCTGGTACAAGATTCGCGAGCCGAAAAAAGAGACGCAGTAAAAACGAGCGCTTCGCGCTCATCGCGAGCAGGCTCACTCCTACAGGGGAACGCATTCCAACTGTAGAAGTGAGCCTGCTCGCGTTGGCGTCTGAACTGACTACATGGATTTACGCCAGACACTCGCCAACCAAGGCTGCTGCTCGCGCGGTAGCCCCGCCGGCCGATAGTAATGCTCAAGCTCGACAAAACCCGCTGCCGTCAACAACCCGCGCCACGCCTCAAGATCGTGATACGAGCCATAACGCGGCCCGTTCCAGCCTTCACGGTTATCCCCACGCGGATTGGAGCTGAACAACACGCCACCGGGTTTCAACGCACCATGCAGTTGCTTGAGCACCCTTGGCAATTCCTGCAACGGCACATGAAAAAGCACCGCGTTGGCGAAGATCCCGTCGAAGCGTTCAGCCGGCAGATCGAGCTTCAGAAAGTCCTGTTGGAGCACCTCGCAACCACTGTCCTCACGGGCCATTCGCGCAAACTCTGGCGAACCGTCGAGGCCGACTGCGATGTGGCCCATGCGCGTAAACGTTTGCAAATCGCGGCCCGGGCCGCAGCCGAAATCCAGAATCGTGAACGGCGCCACACCTTGAATATGCCGCAGCAACGCATCGATGTTCTGGCTGACATCGTGATTGCGGGTGCCTTCACGAAAGTCTTCGGCCACCGAGTTGTAGTGGCCGAGGGTGGTGGCGGTGATCTGTTCGAGATCGGTGGGGGTCTGCTTCATGGTCGGGATACGCGGGCAATTGGGATTTGCCGAATATACGCCATCGGGTTCGGGGCTGCTGCGCAGCCCATCGCGAGCAGGCTCGCTCCCACAGGGGAACGCATTCCAAATGTGGGAGCGAGCCTGCTCGCGAAAGCGGTTTCAGAGGCGCGGCATGATTCCGGATGAGCTCAGCGCTTGTTCAACCCCCGCGCCAACCGATCCCCACCCAACTGAATCACCGCCACCAACGCCACCAGCAACACAATCACCGTCAGCATGATCTGGCTGTCAAAACGCTGATAGCCGTAGCGATAGGCGATATCTCCCAACCCGCCAGCGCCAATCGCCCCGGCCATCGCCGACGAGTTGATCATCGTCACCAGCGTGATGGTGAACCCGCCGACAATCCCCGGCAGCGCCTCCGGCAACAGCACATGCCAGACAATGTGCCAACGCCGGCAGCCCATCGCCTGCGCCGCCTCGATCAAGCCATGATCAACCTCGCGCAGGCTCACTTCGGCAATCCGCGCAAAGAACGGTGTCGCGGCAATTGTCAGCGGCACAACAGCGGCCCAGACACCGTAGGTCGTTCCGACAATCAACCGGGTAAACGGAATCAGCGCGACCATCAGAATCAAAAACGGGATCGAGCGAAACAGGTTCACGAACGCGCCCAAGGCGCGGTTGAGTACCGGCGCTTCATAGATCCCGCCCTTGTCGCTGGTGACCAGAATCACCGCCATGGGAATCCCCACCAGCAGCGCTATCAGCGACGACACGCCGACCATCAAAAACGTGTCGATGAAACCCTGCAGCAAGCGATCAAACCACATAACCCAATACCTCCACGCGTTGCGCCCACGGTGCGGCGCGTTCGCGCAATTGCTCGGCTCCGAACGCTGAATCACTGACGGCCAGCAACAGTTGCCCCAACGCATGCCCCTGAATCCGTTCGACGCCGCCCTGTAGCAACTTTACCCGGCCACCGAGTGCAGCAAATAATGCCGCCAGATCCGGCTCATCACTGGCGCTGCCGGTGAATTGCAAGCGCAGCACCACAGCAGCGTCGGAGGAGGGCGGCTGCTTCTGCAAACGGCTTTGCAACTCCTCCGGCAGCGCGTGTTGCAGTGGCGCGAGCAAGGTCTGGCTAACCTCGTGCTGCGGATTGCCGAACACTTCCCACACCGGGCCTTGTTCGACCACCCGCCCGTGCTCAAGCACGACGACGCGGTCGCAGATTTCGCGGATCACTGCCATCTCATGAGTAATCAGAACGATGGTCAGACCCAGGCGTTTATTGATCTCGCGCAGCAGGCCGAGGATCGATTGGGTGGTCTCCGGGTCGAGCGCCGAAGTGGCCTCGTCGCAGAGCAAAATATCCGGGTCATGCACCAACGCCCGGGCAATACCGACACGCTGTTTCTGCCCTCCGGAGAGCTGCGCCGGATAAGCCTTGTGCTTTTCCTGCAGGCCAACCAGTTCGAGTAGTTCGCGAACCTTTTTTTCTCGTTGCTCTTTCGGCACGCCAGCGACTTTCAGCGGCAGTTCGACGTTCTGCCAAACAGTCTTGGCCGACATCAGATTGAAGTGCTGGAAGATCATGCCGATGCGTCGGCGCAGGGCGACAAGACGGTCTTCATCGAACTCGCCGATGTCGACCTGATCGATCAGCACGCGCCCCGAGGTCGGCTGTTCCAGACGATTGATCGTACGGATCAGCGATGACTTGCCAGCGCCGCTGCGGCCGATGATGCCGAACACTTCGCCGCGCTGGATCGCCAGATCGATGCCTTGCAACGCGGCGACCGGGCCTTGCCGACCGTTGTAGGTTTTGCCCAGACCGATGAAGCGTACGTGGGCACGATTCAGCTCGGGGTGCAGCTCGGTTTTTTCAGCATTGTGTGGCTCTGGAATATCCAGTCGCCGTTGGATCGCGGCCGTCATGCTCAGCTTTCCCAGCCGGCTTGATACAGCTTGCCGTGGGCCTTATCCAGTGCCGCGCGAACGACCGGCGAATGCTGGTAGATGTCGACGAATTTGACCAGGCGCGGATCGGTTTTGCTCTTCGGCTGGATGACGAACTGGATCACGTATTCCTTGTGATCGAGACCGTCGAACAGCAGCGCCGAACCGGCATCGAAAGTCTTCGCCAGACGAATGTAGGCCGGGTAGCCCTGGACCAGATCAGCGTCGTCGTAGGCACGTACCAGTTGCACGGCTTCGACTTGCAGAATCTTGATTTTTTTCGGATTGGCGACGATGTCATCTTCGGTGGCTTTGTAGCCGACGCCCGGTTTCAGCGTGATCAAACCGGCCTTGGCCAGCAGCTGCAAACCACGGCCACTGTTGATCGGGTCGTTGGCGATGGCGACGCTGGCGCCTTCTGGCAGCTCATCGAAGCTTTTGTATTTTTTCGAATAGAGGCCGACGTTATTGATGATCCCCGGGGCGAATGGCACCAGATCAAAACCCGACGCAGCCTTGGCGTTTTCGAGGAACGGGATGTGCTGGAAGTAGTTCACGTCGATGTCGCCGGCGGCGAGACTGACGTTCGGTGCGATCCAGTCGGTGAACTCCACCAGCTCGACTTTCAAGCCTTGTTTGGAAGCTTCTTCGACAGCGGCTTCCAGCGGAATGGCGAAGGCGGCGGTGGTGCCGATTTTCAACGGGGCGTCGGCGGCGAAGACGGCCGAGCTGAACAGGCCGAGGGCCAGGGCCAGTGCTTTGACTGGGTGGGACAGGTGTTTTTTGGTCATGATGGTTTTTCCAGTCAGTGCGTAAATTTTTGGTGTTTGTTATGGCCTCATCGCGAGCAGGCTCACTCCTGCATTTGGAATGCGTTCCCCTGTAGGAGTGAGCCTGCTCGCGATGCTTTTAGCGGCGAAACGAAGAGCCTGTGTGTTGCTCAGGCAGTTGCGCCGCACCGTGAAACAGCTTCTCGCGCAAGCTGCCCGCGTCATAAGCGGTCTTGTACGACCCACGCCGCTGCAGCTCCGGAACCACCAGCTCGATAAAATCGACATAGCTTTCCGGGGTAACAATCCGGGTCAGGTTGAAACCGTCGAGGCCGGTCTCGGCGATCCACGATTCCAGCTCATCCGCCACTTGCTCCGGCGAACCGACCACGGTGATATAACGGCCACCGAGGGCGTGCTGGTCGAGCAATTTGCGCCGGGTCCAATCGTTGTTCTGCAGGTTCTTGGTCGCCGACTGAATGGCGTTGCTCTTCACGTACTGGATCGGTTCGTCGATTTCGTATTGGGAAAAGTCGATGCCGGTCGACGCGGAAAAATGCGCCACGCCGGCCTCGGCGCTGGCATAGCTCAGGTACTCGGCGTGTTTGGCCCATGCAGCTTCTTCAGTCGCGCCGACGATGACGTTGAGGCCCATGAACACCTTGATGTCCTCGGGGTTACGCCCCGCTTCAACGGCGCTGGCGCGGACCTTGTCGACCTGAACTTTGGTCGATGGTTTGTTCTGACCGCTGATGAATACGCATTCGGCATGGCGCCCGGCGAACAGCAAACCGCGATCAGAGCTGCCGGCCTGAAACAGCACTGGCGTGCGTTGTGGTGACGGTTCGCAGAGGTGATAACCCTCGACCTGATAGAACTCGCCCTTGTGCTCGACCTTGTGCACTTTTTCCGGGTTGGCGTAGATCCGTTGTTCGCGGTCGTTGAGTACGGCACCGTTTTCCCAACTGCCTTCCCAGAGCTTGTAGAGCACTTCCAGGTACTCATCGGCCTGGTCGTAGCGACGGTCATGTTCGACTTGCTCGCTGAGGCCCATGGCTTTTGCGGCGCTGTCCAGATAACCGGTGACGATGTTCCAGCCCACGCGTCCGCGACTCAGATGATCGAGCGTGGACATGCGGCGGGCGAACAGATACGGCGGCTCGTAGGTGAGGTTGGCGGTCAGGCCGAAGCCTAGATTTTTGGTCACCGCAGCCATGGCTGAAACCAGCAGCAGCGGGTCGTTGACCGGCAACTGGATCGACTCTTTCAGCGGCACATCGACTGAGTTCTGATAGACGTCGTACACGCCGACGATGTCGGCGATGAACAGGCCGTCGAAGAGTCCGCGCTCCAGCAATTGCGCCAGTTCAGTCCAGTATTCAATAGTGTTGTAGCGCGTCGAGGTGTCGCGCGGATGCGTCCACAAGCCATGGTTGATGTGGCCGATGCAGTTCATGTTGAACGCGTTGAGCAGGATCTTCTTTTTTGCAGCGCTCATCAGATCGTCCCTCGCAGCGGAGGGTTTTCATCGTTGAGGTAATAATTGCCCACGGCGTGATATTTCCAGCGCACTGGATCGTGCAAGGTGTGCACGCGGGCGTTGCGCCAGTGGCGGTCGAGCCCGTGTTCGATCAGCGTGGCCTGGCTGCCGGCCAATTCGAACAGCGTGCTGCCAGCGGCGAGGGAAATTTCGGTGCTGATCGCCCGGGCTTCAGCAACGGCAATCGAAGCCGCAGCGACGGTTTGTGCGTTGGTCTCGGCTTGCGCGGCGTCGAGGAATTCGCCAGCGCGCTCAAGCAAGGCTTCGGTGGCGTGCAGGCGAATGCTCAAGTGGCCGAAGCTCTTCAGCGTCAGTGGATCTTCGGTGGCTTTGTCGTTGCCGGAATCGATCCACGGCCGGGTCTTGCTGCGCACAAAGTGCAACGCGTCTTCGTAAGCGGCGCGGGCGATGCCGGTGTCGATGGCGGCGTGAAGGATCTGCGCCAACGGGCCAACGGTGGTTGGCCGTTCGAAAGCACTTTGAAACGGCAGCACGTCTTCAGCCTCTACGTAGACGTCTTCGAACACCACCGAACCGCTGCCGGTGGTGCGCTGACCGAAGCCGCTCCAGTCGTCGATTACGGTCAGGCCTTTGCTGTCGCGGGGGACGAAGGCCAGTTGCTGCACGCCGTTTTCATCGACAACCGAGGTCGGAATGCGCTGGGCGTAAATCGCGCCGGTCGCATAGAACTTGCGACCGTTGATGCGATAACCGTCGCCGTCGCGCTTGAGGCTGGTAATGCGGTCGTGGGCGGTTTTCGTGCCCAGTTCCGCCAAGGCATTGCCGAAGCGTTGGCCGGCGAGAACCTCGGCGTACAGCCGTTGTTTTTGTGCGTGGCTGCCATTCACCCGTAGCACTTCCAGTGCGTAAAAATGGTTCTGCGGGATTTGTCCGAGCGAGCCGTCAGCCTGAGCGATCAGCGCGATGACTTTGGCCAGGGTCACGTTGGACACGCCAGCGCCGCCGTATTCCTTCGGCACGCTGATGCCCCACAGGCCTGAGCGGGAAAATACATCGAGTTCCGGCAGTGGCAAGCGACGTTCACGGTCGCGCAGGGCGCTGTCGCGTTTGAAATCTTCGGCCAGATCGCTGGCGACGATCAGGGCTTGCTCATCGCTGGTGATGACCGCGACGTGATGGGAAAAAGTCATAGGTTTCTCCATTGCACTTGAGAAAGTGTGCGGTCGTCTCAGATCCAGGAATGGCGAGCAGGCAAAGTGCCGTTGAGGCGATAGGCGCCGACCGCGTGATATTTCCAGCGCACCGGGTCGTGCAGCGTGTGCACCCGGGCGTTGCGCCAGTGGCGGTCGAGGTTGAATTCGGCGAGGGTCGCGCGGCTGCCGGCCAGTTCGAAAAGCTTCTCGCTGGCGAGCAATGAGATTTCCGTGGTCAGCACTTTTGCCTCGGCCACGGCAATCGATGCACGGGCGGCAGATTCGGCGGTCAGCGGTGCGGCGTGCACCTGATCAAGAACTTTGCCGGCCTTGCGCAGCAGCGCTTCGGCGGCGTGCAGTTCGATTTTCAGTTTGCCGATGTCGGCGATCACATAGAGGTCATCACTGGCGCGATCAACTTTGGCGTCGATCCATGGCCGCGCGCGGGTTTTGACGAACTCGATGGCGTCATCGATGGCGCCACGGGCGATGCCGGCATCAATGGCCGCTTGAATCAGCTGCGACACCGCGCCTTGGGTGTTGGGGGTTTCGTTGATCTTCCAGTTGTCGACGACCAGGTTCGATTCGACGCGAACGTTGTTCAGCAAAATCGTGCCGCTGGCGGTGGTGCGCTGACCGAAACCCGACCAGTCATCAACAATGCGCAACCCCGGCGTGCCGCGACGGACGAAGGCCAGCACTTGCTTGCCGTCATCGTTGAGCGCCTTCACCGCGACCCAGTGCGCAAACAGCGCGCCGGTGGAATAGAACTTCTGGCCGTTGATCACGTAATCGTCGCCGTCGGCGGTGATCCGTGCTTTCAGTTCCAGGGTGTTTTTAGTGCCGCGCTCCGGACCGGCATTGCCGATGCGCCAGCCTTCCAGAACACTCTGGAACAGCTGCTGTTTCTGCGCCTCGGTGGCACTGCCGAGCACCAGATTGATGATGCCGAACTGGTTCTGCGGGATCTGTCCCAACGCCGGGTCGGCGGCGGAAATGATCGCGAACACCTCGGCCAATGTGACGAATGAAACCTGCGGGCCACCGTATTCGCGCGGGATGGCAATGCTGCCCAGACCGCTACGGGTGAACTGTTCGATTTCCGACCATGGCAGCTTGCGCTGACGGTCGCGTTTGGCCGCCTGTACGCGGGCGACTTGCGCCAGCTCATGGGCGGCCTTGATGGCTTGGGCGTCGTTGCGCAAGACTTGCGCGGGCAACAACAGTGGGGCGATGTCCAGATCCGACTGGACGTTTGCGTCTGCCAGACTGGACATCAGTGCCGCTCCTTGGCTGCACGCAATGCCCTGGCGATCTGCACTGGGGTGATTGTGTTCCGGACCATACTACCTACCTCACATCTCATGAAAAACGCCGCAAAAGTGCGGCGAACGAAAGAATGTCCGGTGGTCCGGTTCATATACCCTAAGCGTGTATAAATATTAAATAAACTAACTTTTAGGAATATGCATAGAAGGGGGGATGGTCGGGTTGGTTAACAATGGGTATCGGTTTAAATGATCCTTTGTGGCGAGTGGGCTTTCACCCCGTTCCGCTGCGCAGCGGGCGCGAATCCTGCCACTCGGTAGAGTTGTAGATGCCGGGGTAGCTTCGCTGTCCAACGGGGCAAGCCCCCTCGCCACGGGGGATTGGCGTTTACTCAGTCGCGTGGCTCGGCGGCTTTGAGGCTGGGCCTCAGCGGCACCTTCAGGTAAGGGTTTACACAGCCGATCTTCAACGTACGCGGTGGCGCCCAGCGCGAGTTGTTGCCAACGCGGTCGATGACGCAGTACGTCACGTCGAGGCGCAGATCTTCCCCGGCTTCGACGATGACCGCCGGCGGCACCCAGACCTGAATCGGCAAGCCGACATCCGCAGCCGTGACCGGTATCAGGTCCATGCGCACATCGCCCCAGCGCAAGGTGATTTCATCGTCCTCGGCCATGTTTATGTAAGGCTCGATGGTCAGCGGTACGCCGCGTTTGATCTGGTTCGGATTAACCCCCTGACGGCGGATGGTGTCGGGGATCGTGACGGCTTGCAGTTGCTGGTTTTCATCACTGCACAGTGCCGATGGCTGGCCACCGGGACAATCGAGTTTGACTTGTACCCGGGTGGCTGCCGACAGCGCCTGACCCTGGCCAACCTGCATGACCCGATAGTGGATGCGGGCAGTGCCGCTGGCAATGAAGCTTTCCGGCACTCGCAGGCTGACTGCGGCGCCGATATCCTCGACGGTCAGAACCTTTGATGCGACATAGCATTTGTTCCAGAACAGTTCGATCAGGTCCCCACAATCCATATCGGGATAGGGCGCCACGTCGACCGAAAGATGGGCAGCAGCGGCCAGATTGATGCCGGCTTTTTGCGCGGGCGCCAGGATTGGCGCTGCCAGTTCGGGGGTGTGCGAAGTGTGAGTCATCGATTTCTCTCCTTGAGCTTGCAACGAAGTCCGTTTCTGAAGAACAAAGGCGTGAATCAACAGGCAACACAGCCGAGAACTTTCATCAAGGTTGAATATGCGTTGATTGAACTAAGTAGCGCCGGTTGGCGACTAGATAAGAGTGTGCGGCAATGAGTGTCAATAGACGTACTTAGTTAATCCGTGAATTACGTATTAATCAGAAGTGTCCTACATTGACGAGGCCGAATGCCTAGGTCTATTAGCGAATAGAGCTACGAATCTCAGTGGTTTTCAGCCGTTTCGATAAGCCGCTATCAGCACCCAGTCTTTGGGTGACGACAGTTTTACAGCACGGTTTATCTGTTGCAGGAGATATATATGTTCTGGATGGAACATGTTTGATTAGTATTTGCTCAAGCGGGTCGTTCAGGCGGGATAACGTAACTTCCATCCGTGGAAGTTGACGTTTGGTGCATCAAGATTCTCAAGCGTGATTCAGGAACTTGCTGAGAAACTGTTTAGTGCGTTCTTCTTTCGGGTTGGCAAACAACGCTTTGGCTTCACCCTGTTCAACGATCACACCCTTGTCGAAAAACACCACACGGTTGGCCACATCGCGGGCAAACCCCATTTCGTGGGTGACGATGACCATGGTGCGTTTTTCTTCGGCGAGACCACGAATGGTCGCCAGCACTTCACCCACCAGTTCCGGGTCGAGGGCCGAGGTCGGCTCGTCGAACAGGATCACTTCCGGCTCCATCGCCAGCGCCCGGGCAATCGCCACGCGCTGTTGCTGGCCGCCGGACAGACGACGCGGATAGGCGTCCTCCTTGCCCGCCAGACCGACTTTGGCCATGAGCTTCTTGCCCAGGGCAACGGCGGCGTCGCGCGGCATCTTCTTGACCACGATCGGGCCTTCGATGACGTTTTCCAGCGCAGTGCGGTGGGGGAACAGGTTGAAGTTCTGAAACACAAAGCCCACGTGCTGGCGCAGGTTGCGCACCAACGCTTGCTGCTGGTTCAGCGGGCGGCTGGTATCAATCTCGATATCGCCGACCTTGATACGGCCGCTGGTGGGTTGTTCAAGAAAGTTAAGGCAGCGCAGGAACGTCGTTTTCCCCGAACCGCTGGGGCCGATGATCGCGACGACCTCGCCTTCCTTGACCTCGAGGTCGATGCCGTTGAGCACGACCTGACCCTTGAATTGCTTGGTCAGTTTTTCCACGACAATCATCGTCAGGACTCCTGGTCGTGCCGATTGACCCGCTCTTCCAACTTGTTCTGGAAGTGCGAAAGCACTGTGGCCAGAATCCAGTAGATCAGCGCGGCGGCAAGATACATGGTGAAGACTTCGAAAGTCCGGGCGGTAATCAACTGTGCCTGACGGAACAGCTCCGGTACCTGAATGGTGGCGGCCAGTGCCGTGTCCTTGACCAGTGAAATGAAGCTGTTACCCAGCGGCGGCAAGGCCGTGCGCATTGCTTGCGGCAGAATGGCCCGGCGCAGGGTTTGCGCGCGGGTCATGCCGATGCTCGCAGCGGCTTCCCACTGGCCACGTTCGATCGAACCGATCGCGGCACGGAGGATTTCACAGGCGTACGCGGCCATGTTCAGCGAAAAGCCGATCAGTGCCGCCGGCAGCGGATCCAGTTCGAGACCCAATTGCGGTAAGCCGTAATAGATCACGAACAGTTGCACCAGCAATGGCGTGCCGCGAAAGAACGACACGTAGATGCGCGCCAGCCAGCTCACCGATTTGAAACGCGACAGGCGCATCAGTGCCAGGCCGAAGCCCAGCAGCAAACCGAAGAACATTCCGCCGAGGCTGAGGATTACCGTGTAATACGCGCCCTTGAGCAGGAAGGGCGCGGAGTCCAGTGCGAGTTGGAAAGCTTCTTCCATTATTGAGTGACGTCAGCGTTGAAGTACTTCTCGGACAGCTTCTTCAGGGTGCCGTCGGCACGCAGTTCGTCGAGGGCCTTGTTCACGGCGGCCAGCAGTTCAGGCTCGCCTTTGCGCAGGGCAACACCGGCTTCCTGACGGGAGAAAGCTTCACCGGCAGCGACGGTTTTCGGCGCTTTCTTGGCGTATTCCAGTGCGGCCAGACGGTCGATCAGAATGGCGTCGGTGCGGCCGTTGTTGAGGTCGGCAAACTTGGTCGGATCATCATCGTAGGTGCGCACGTCGGCGCCCGGCACGTTGGCGCGGACCCACTGCTCATAGTTGGTGCCCAGGCCCACACCGACTTTCTTGCCGGACAGGTCATTGGCGGTCTTGATGTTCAGCGCCGCTTCTTTGCTCTTCAGCACCAGCGCCTGAATACCGGAAACGGTGTACGGCTCGGAAAAGTCATACTTCTTTTTGCGCTCGTCGGAGATGGTCACTTGATTGACTACGACATCCAGACGCTTGGATTCCAGCGCCGCGAGAATACCGTCCCACTTGGTTGGCTGAACCTTGGCTTTGACGCCGAGTTTTTGTGCCAGCGCTTCGGAGAGTTCTACTTCGAAACCGGACAGTTTGCCGTCGGCATCGACGAAGCTGAACGGAGGATAAGTGCCTTCCAGGCCGACGTTGATAACGCCCTTGTCCTTGATCTGTTGCAGCTGCTCACCGGCTACTGCCTGGCCGATCAGACCGGCGCTCAGCGCCAGGCCCAGCGAACCCACCAGCAGATTGCGACGTAGTGCGGAAAAATTCATGACGAGCCCCTGTGTTTTCTTATGGAAGACGCTAAAGGAAAGTTGGCGAATGGGTGATTCGTGCGCCTGCGTTATCGTGCCCTAAAGCAGCTTATGCGTCTTGCGCGAAATTCGCCTGCGGCGAGACTATAAGATGTCTGTTTTAGACTTGAAAATACTTAATATTGAAAATGATATTCTTTATTGGAATATGAGGATCGTTCCCACGCTCTGCGTGGGAATGACTCTAGGGACGCTCCGCGTTCCAGCGCTCAAGGGGACGCGGAGCGTCCACGGCTGCATTCCCACGCAGAGCGTGGGAACGATCTCGCTACAGGAAATCCCTATAAGCAAATAACGCCGGAGCGCCACCGGTGTGCAGGAAGATGATCGGCCCTTCATCAAAACGCTGACGCCCGATGCCATCGAGCAACCCCGCCATCGCCTTGCCGGTGTAAACCGGGTCCAGCAGTACCGCTTCCTGACTGGCCAGCAATTTCATTGCAGCCAACGTTCCGGCATTCGGTTCGCCATAACGCGGGCCGAAATATTCGTCCCACAACTCGACCTTGAAGCTGGCCGGCAGCTCGACGCCAAGCAGATCCGCCGTACGTTCGGCCAGCCCCTGCACCTTAGGCTTCTGATCTTCTTCACTGCGCGAAACCGTCACGCCGATCACCGGCAATCGCGGCAACACTTCGCTCAGCGCCAAGGCCAGACCGCTGTGCGTCCCGGCGCTGCCGGAGGCCAATACCACTGCAGCGAAATCGAGTCCGGTGTCCTTGATCTGCTCGGCCAGTTCCAGGCCGGCACGCACGTAGCCCAGAGCACCGAGCGCATTCGAGCCGCCGATCGGCACCAGATACGGCTTCTTGCCGTTACTGCGCAGCCGCACGGCGAGGGCGGCCAATTGTTCGTCAGCGTTGTCGAGGTTGTCGACCAGCTCGACCTTGGTGTCGAACAGATCCAGCAGCAGACGGTTGCCGTTGCCGGTGTAGTCGCTGTCGTTGGTGCCCAGGGGATTTTCCAGCAGGGCCACGCAGCCAAGACCGAGTTTGGCGGCGAGTGCGGCGGTCTGGCGAACGTGGTTCGATTGCAGCGCGCCGGCAGTGATCAGCGTGTCGGCGCCTTGCGCGAGGGCATCGGCGCCGAGGTATTCGAGTTTGCGCAACTTGTTGCCGCCCATGGCCAGAGGCGTCAGGTCATCGCGTTTGATGTACACCTCGCGGCCGAGCCAGGTGGACAGGCGTTCGAGTTTTTCCAGCGGCGTGGAGTGACCGAGCAGGTCGAGACGGTTAAAGCGTTCCAGCTGTTGTTTGATCATGAGTCCGTACTGGCGGAGAAAGATGAAAGGACTATAGGCACGTGCTTTTGCAGGGGCAACCGTCAAGCGCTTATAGCCAAATCGACTGAGCCCAGCACTATCGGTTCTTAATTCGCCTTCGCGACCTTGCCGTAAAGTAGGCGCCGTTGACGCGGCCAGACAGTCCGGCCGCCCGTGAGGAGTCTTTACCGTGAGCGAGCGTTCCAGCCATTGGCAATTGCAGACCATCGTCAGTCAACTGCGCAGCGCGCGGGATCAGTGGCGGGCACAGAACGGCCGGGCCTCCGGCGAGCAGGGCGGGCGCGAGTTGCCCTCGCGGGCGGCGATGGCGGAGATTCTCGAGGCGCTCTGTGGTGCGTTGTTCCCGATGCGCCTGGGCCCGGTGGATCTGCGTGAAGAGAGTGAAGACTTTTACGTCGGCCACACGCTTGATGTCGCACTGAATGCCTTATTGGCACAGACTCGACTGGAGTTGCGTTACGTCGCCCGCCATAGCGCGCAGGCCGATACTGAAGTCGAGGCCCGTGCAATTCAGATCGTGCAGGATTTTGCCTTGGCCTTGCCGAGCCTGCGCACGCTGCTCGACACCGATGTGCTGGCGGCCTATCACGGTGATCCGGCGGCGCGCAGTGTCGATGAAGTGCTGCTGTGCTACCCGGGGATTCTGGCGGTGATTCACCATCGTCTGGCGCACCATTTGTATCGCGCCGGTTTGCCGTTGCTGGCGCGGATCAGTGCGGAAATCGCCCATTCGGCGACGGGCATCGATATTCACCCGGGGGCGCAGATCGGCCGTAGCTTCTTTATCGATCACGGTACCGGTGTGGTGATTGGTGAAACCGCGATCATTGGCGAGCGGGTGCGGATTTATCAGGCGGTGACGTTGGGCGCCAAACGCTTCCCGGCGGACGAAGACGGCCAGTTGCAGAAGGGCCATCCGCGTCATCCGATCGTGGAAGATGATGTGGTGATTTACGCCGGGGCGACGATTCTCGGACGCATCACCATCGGTAAGGGTTCGACCATTGGCGGCAACGTGTGGCTGACGCGCAGCGTGCCGGCGGGGTGCAATCTGACCCAGGCCAACTTGCAGCACGATGACGGCACGCAAAAGTAAGATCCCATGTAGGAGCTGCCGAAGGCTGCGATCTTTTGATCTACAAAAACCACAGCAAAAGATCGCAGCCTTCGGCAGCTCCTACAGCTATGGGCATAAGGCCATGTTGCTGTTGAACGAATTCCTCCAAACCCGCGTCATACACCTCCTTGGGCTACTGTAGGAAAACTACCGCCCAGCCCTGCGATTAGTCCTTACCACCCTATCCATGTTTAACTTGAACGTTCATTCAAGTTAAACCGGTGGTTCGCTGCCCGCTCACAACAGGAGGCTTGCCTTTGCTGAGTCCGATCATTTCAGCCACGATTCAACCCCTCGAGGTGCACGTTTCATGAGTGCATCGTCCACCCCCGCCAGTGGCCTGGTACGCATGAATCCGCCGGTGTTCTATTTCGCCGCGACGGTCATTCTGCTGTTTGGTCTCGTCGTCATTGCCATGCCGGAGCAGGCAGGTGCCTGGCTGCTGGAAGCGCAAAACTGGGCGGCCAACACGGTCGGCTGGTACTACATGCTCGCGATGACCCTGTATCTGGTCTTCGTGGTGGTCACCGCCTTATCCGGCTACGGCAAGATAAAACTCGGTGCCGACCACGACGAGCCCGAATTCAGTTACCTGTCCTGGGCCGGCATGCTGTTCGCCGCCGGGATCAGCATCACGCTGTTCTTCTTCTGCGTCTCTGAACCGCTGACTCATATGCTGCAACCGCCGCAAGGCGAGGCGGGCACGGCGGATGCGGCGCGTCAGGCCATGCAGATTCTGTTTCTGCACTGGGGCCTGCATGGCTGGGGCGTGTTCGCCTTCGTCGGCATGGCGCTGGCCTATTTCGCTTACCGCCACAACCTGCCACTCGCCCTTCGCTCGGCGCTGTATCCGCTGATCGGCAAACGCATCAACGGCCCGATCGGTTATGCGGTCGACGGCTTCGGCATCATCGCCACGGTGTTCGGTCTGGGTGCCGACATGGGCTTTGGGGTGCTGCACCTCAACTCCGGTCTCGACTACCTGTTCGGCATCGCTCACACCCAGTGGATTCAGGTCGGCCTGATCACGCTGATGATGGGCGCGGCGATTATCGTTGCCGTTTCCGGTGTCGATAAAGGCGTGCGGGTGATGTCCGACATCAACATGCTGCTGGCCTGTGCGCTGTTGCTGTTCGTGTTGTTCGCAGGTCCCACCCAGCATCTGCTCAACACCTTGATCCAGAACCTTGGCGACTACCTCGGCGCCTTGCCGATGAAGAGTTTTGACCTCTATGCCTACGATAAACCGAGCGACTGGCTCGGTGGCTGGACAGTGTTCTACTGGGCCTGGTGGATTGCATGGTCGCCGTTCGTGGGTTTGTTCATCGCACGGATTTCCCGTGGCCGCACCATCCGCGAATTCGTCTTCGGCGTGCTGCTGATTCCGCTCGGTTTCACCCTCGCGTGGATGTCGATCTTCGGCAACAGCGCGCTGGATCAAGTGCTCAACCACGGCATGAGCGCGCTGGGCATGTCGGCCATCGACAATCCGTCGATGAGCATTTACCTGCTGCTGGAAACCTATCCGTGGAGCAAAACCGTCATCGCCGTGACGGTGTTTATCAGCTTCGTGTTCTTCGTCACCTCGGCCGACTCCGGCACGGTGGTGCTCTCGACCCTGTCGGCCAAGGGCGGCAACCCCGATGAAGACGGGCCGAAGTGGCTGCGGGTGTTCTGGGGCGCGATGACCGCGCTGATCACCAGTGCGCTGCTGTTCTCCGGCAGCATCGATGCGCTGAAGTCAGCGGTAGTGCTGACCTCGTTGCCGTTCTCGTTGATCTTGCTGCTGATGATGTGGGGCCTGCACAAGGCGTTCTATCTGGAATCGCAGAAGCAGATCGCGCAACTGCATTCGCTGGCCCCGGTTTCCGGTTCGCGGCGCGGCACCGGTGGCTGGCGTCAGCGTCTGAGCCAGGCAGTGCACTTCCCGTCGCGTGACGAGGTGTACCGCTTCATGGACACCACGGTGCGCCCGGCGATTGAAGAAGTGACGGCGGTGTTCGTCGAGAAAGGCCTGAACGTGGTCACCCAGCCGGATCCGGCGAATGACAGCGTCAGCCTCGAAATCGGCCATGGTGATGCGCATCCGTTCATCTATCAGGTGCAGATGCGCGGCTACTTCACGCCGTCCTTCGCCCGTGGCGGTATGGGTTCAAAGCAGCTCAACAATCGCCGTTACTACCGCGCTGAAGTGCATCTGAGCGAGGGCAGTCAGGACTACGATCTGGTCGGCTACACCAAAGAGCAGATCATCAACGACATCCTCGACCAGTACGAACGCCACATGCAGTTCCTGCATCTGGTGCGTTGATTGGCAGTTGGGCGCCGGGACGTTTTACGACTCGGCGCTCAGCACCATGAACAACACCATCGCCGCCACCGGCACCCCGAACACCGCACTGCCAATGGCTAGTTCCGATCCCACGGACTGGCCGGCATGCACCACCCCCACCGCACCATTGATCACCGTCAACGCCAGCCACAGGGCGGCGAAGCCGTAGGCCATGGTCTGCCGGCTGAAGCCGATGCGCTCGCCGATGTAGAGCATCAGCGCGAGCAGGACCAGGCCGAAGAAGATGATGATGGCGGTGTGCATGGCGAGCTCTGTCTGGTGGATGGGTATTGCCTGAAAGACCGCTATCGCGAGCAGGCTCACTCCTACAGTGGAGCGCTCTGTGGTCAACCCCGTTCCCTGTAGGAGTGAGCCTGCTCGCGATAGGGCCACCTCGGTAGTCTTTAAAGCATAGCCAATCCAGCCCCCGCCATATTCATCAGGTGCTTTCGCGTTCGATGACTTGGCATTGCAGCAGGTTCAGGCGTTGCACCTCGTCGCTTGGTAATACCCCGAGACTTTCCAAAACACGCGTGGCGGCAAGCACGCCAATCTCCAGCGCCGGTGGTTTGATCGTGCTCAGGCTGGGCAAAAGCATCTCGGCGAAGGGGTAATCACCGAAGCCTAGAACGGCGCAGTTTTCGGGGATTTTAATACCTGCGCGTTGCCCGGCGAGCAAGCCGCCGGCGGCGAGGTTGTCGTTGGCGAAGATGATTGCATCGGGGCGCGGTGAGGCGTTCATCAGGGCATCCATCGCCTGTTTGCCGGCTTCGAACGGTGCGCGACCGGCATCGGGTGCGAACACCCAAGGCTCCCGGCCGGATTCGCGCAGGGTCGCGGCATAGCCGTCACGGCGCTCCAGTGCGCTGAGGTCTCCCGGCGCACTGTTCTGCACGAAGGCGATACGTTGGTAGCCTTTTCCCAGCAGATGTTTTGCCGCCGTCACGCCCACTTCAAAATGCGAAAAACCGATCTGCATCGGCTCGCGATCCGGTTGGTAATCCCAAGTCTCGATCACCGGCACATCGGCCTCGGTGATCATCTTTTCCGTGCCCGCGCTGTGAAAGTGACTGGTCAATACCAACGCCGCCGGCGACCAGCCAAGAAACGCACGCACGGCGTTTTCTTCTTGTTCAGTACTGAAGTAACTCGACGCCAGCAACAGTTGATAACCGTGACGACTGAGGGTATCGCTGAAGCCTTGAATGGTATTGGCGAAGATCGGCCCGGAGATGTTCGGAATCACCATGCCGACGATTTTCCCCCGTGCCGAGGCCAGCCCGCCGGCCACCAGATTCGGTACGTAACCCAACTCCGCCACCACTGCCGCAATCCGCTCGCGGCGTTCGGGCGAAACCTGTTCGGGCTGATTGAAATACCGCGACACGGTGATCGCTGACACCCCTGCCTCGCGGGCGACCGCATTGAGGGTCACGCGTCCGGCGCCACGGCGCTTGCGGGGCTTTTCTTCGCTCATGGTTCGATCCTTGTTAAAAACCAAATCGCATATAAAACTAATTTTTCAGTATTGGACGGTCTATGTGAGGTTGGCCAATATTAGCGATGTTAGCGCTAACAAAGCGCGTTGTCTGCTACTCGCTCGAGCGAATGCCCAAGACACCGATTCAGGCGCTGTCGTCGCAGAACGGCAGCGGATCAGGGCCAATTTCGAGCGGGCAGAACATGCACAACATTCCTGGGGCGACACATAAACTGGCGCAATCGATTCGCGCTGCTGGCTGGTTATTCACGGGGTTGGCGGCGCTGCCGTTGCCCAATGCATTCGCCGCTGAGAGCAGCGATCAGGAGCCAACGCTGAAGTCGGTAACCGTCACCGCGACCCGTCGCGAAGAGTCGCTGCAAAAAGTGCCGGTGGCGGTCTCGGTGATCGACGGCGAACAGCTTGAGCGCGACAACCGCAACGGCGTGGCGAGCATCGTCCAGCAAGTGCCATCGTTGAACTTCCGCACTGGCGCTTCGAACAAGGACACCTCGTTGTTCGTGCGCGGCGTCGGTACGATTTCCACCTCGCCGGGCGTCGAGCCGACCGTGGCAACTGTGATCGACGGCGTGGTGTATGCGCGTCCGGGTCAGGCCACCATGGATCTGCTCGATCTGGAACGCGTCGAAGTGTTGCGCGGCCCGCAAGGCACCCTGTTCGGCAAGAACGCCTCGGCCGGTGTGCTCAACATCACCAGCAAGGCACCCACCGCCGAAACCCACGGTTACATCGATCAGTCGTACTACAGCGGCAACGAAAGCCGCACGCGTTTCGGCATCGGCGGCAGCCTGATTCCGGACACATTGAAAGGCTCGATCAGCACGCTGTTCGGCAGCTACGACGGCAACGTCGACAACCAACACAACGGTCAGGAGGTCAACGGTTACAACCATCGCGGCGTGCGCGGCAAACTCGAATTCACCCCGAATGACGACGTCACCTTCACCCTGATCGCCGACTACATGCAGTCCCACGACGACGGCCCCAATGGCGTGGTCAGCAAGTCGCTGACCCCGGCCTTCGCCAATGCGCTGAGCCCGGCTTACGCCTCCAGCCACAACCGCGACATCAACACCGACACCCGCTCCCATGTCGAAGACACCAACAAAGGCTTGTCCGGCCAGCTCGACTGGCAATTGGGCGATTACACCCTGACGTCGATTACCGCGTGGCGTGGCTGGGACAACACGCAGTATCAGGACGGCGACCGTCTCGGCACGGTGACCGCAGCGTTCCCGGGCACGGCGGACAAGGGCGATCTGGCCTTCGATCAATACTCGCAAGAGCTGCGTCTGGCCTCGCCGAAGGGCGAATTTCTCGAATACGTCGGCGGCCTGTTCTACATGCACGGCAAGGACGAAGAGACCTATCAGCGCACGCTGACAACGACCACGCGCACCGATCGCGGCATCGCTGATTACAGCACCACCAGCGACAGTTATGCCGTGTTTGGCGAGAGCACGCTGAACTTCACGTCCGACTTTCGCGGCATCGCCGGCCTGCGCTACACCCACGATGATCTCGAATACGATCACCGCCGCGTTTCGACTTCGGCGACTACGGTCAGCGGCATTCAACCGGCCACCAGCAGCTCAGGCTCGGTCGACGAAGACGGCTGGTCCGGTCGTTTCGGTGTGCAGTACGACTTGAGCGATGCCGTCACCACTTACCTGACCTACTCGCGCGGCTACAAAGGCCCGGCCTACAACGTATTCTTCAACATGCAGCCGCGCGACACCGAAGCGCTTAAGCCCGAGACGTCCAACACTTGGGAGGCGGGGATCAAAGCCACGTCGTGGAACAATCGCCTGACCACCAACCTCGCGGTGTTCCACAGCGAGTACGACAACTACCAGGCGAATTTCTTCGACACCGTCGCCGGCCAGGTTGTGACGCGTCTGATCAACGCCGGCAGCGTCAGCACCGAAGGCGTCGAGCTCGATTACGCCTTGCAGGCGACCCAGCAATTGAAACTGTCCGGCGCACTGGCTTACACCCGCGCCCGCATCGACGAATTCGCCTGCCCGGCGGGCGCGGCGGCGTCGTGCAACGTCAACGGCAAACCGCTGCCGTTCAGCCCGGACTGGAAAAGCTACGTGCGCGCTGACTACACCATCCCGCTGGATAACGGACTGGATATCGAACTCGGCACCGACTACAGCTGGCAGAGCGAAGTGCAGTACGACATCAGCCAGAACGTCGACACCAAACAGGGTGCTTACGGCATCTGGAACGCCAGCATCGCACTGGCCGATTACACCAACGGCTGGCGGGTCGCGCTGCTGGGCAAAAACCTGGCCGACAAATCCTATTCGCCGGTCCTCGCCAGCGGTGGCAACTACATCTACCGCGCCGTGCCACGGGATGACGAGCGCTACTTCGGCGTGCAACTGCGCAAGGATTTCTGACGATGAGCAGACAGTTGAAACTCGGCGCATTTCTCATGGCCACCGGGCACCACGTGGCGGCGTGGCGTCATCCGCATGTGCCGGCGAATGCGGGTCTGGATTTCGCCCATTACAAGCGGTTGGCGCAGATCGCCGAGGCAGCGAAGTTCGATGCGCTGTTTGTTGCCGACAGCGTCGCCGCGCCGACCCAGGACATCGCCAGCCGCATGGCGCGCTCGGATCACTTTGAACCGCTGACCTTGCTCTCGGCCCTCAGTGCCGTGACCGAGCACATCGGCCTGATCGCCACGGCGACCACCAGTTACAACGAGCCGTATCACGTGGCGCGTAAATTCGCTTCGCTCGATCATCTCTCGGGTGGTCGTGCGGGGTGGAATCTGGTGACGTCGGACAATGCTGCCGAGGCGCTGAATTTCGGCCGCGACGAGCATATAGGCCACGCCGAACGCTACAGCCGTGCGCGCGAATTTCATCAGGTAGTCACCGGGCTTTGGGACAGTTGGGAGGACGATGCGTTTGTGCGCGACAAGGCCAGCGGGGCGTATTACGACCCTGCGAAATTGCACGTACTGAATCACGTCGGCGAGCACTTTCGGGTCAAAGGCCCGCTGAACGTTGCGCGCTCGCCGCAGGGGCAACCGGTGATTGTCCAGGCCGGCTCTTCGGAAACCGGACGCGAATTAGCGGCGCAGACGGCTGAAGTGGTGTTCACCGCTCAGACCTCCTTAGCCAATGCCCAGGCGTTTTACGCCGACCTCAAAGGACGTTTGCCCAAGTACGGTCGCAGCGCCGATTCGCTGAAAATCATGCCCGGGGTTTTTGTCGTGGTCGGCGGCACCGAAGCCGAGGCGCAGGAAAAATATGAAACGTTTCAGCAATTAGTCGAACCCGAGGTTGGCGTCGCCTTGCTTGGGCGTATGCTGGGCAACTTCGATTTATCGAAGTATCCGCTGGACGGCCCGTTGCCCGAATTGCCGCTGACGGAAAGCGGCCAGCAGAGCCGGCAGAAATTGCTGACGGAATTGGCGGGGCGGGAGAGCCTGAGCCTTGCTGAACTCGGTCGCAAGATTGCTGGCGGGCGAGGGCATTACAGCCTGGTCGGTACACCGGAGCAGATCGCTGATCGCTTGCAGGAATGGTTCGAACAGGGCGCGGCTGACGGCTTCAACGTGCTGGTGCCGCACCTGCCGGGCGGGCTCGAAGACTTCGCCAATAGCGTGGTCCCGGAACTGCAACGGCGTGGGTTGTTCAGAACTGAATACGAAGGCCGGACGTTGCGCCAGAACCTTGGTCTCGCTCGACCGAACAATAGATTTTCGTAAAACCCTTCGCGAGCAAGCTCGCTCCCACAGGAGACTGCATTCCAATGTGGGAGCGAGCTTGCTCGCGATGAAGTCGACACCCATTTCAAGACAGACAAGAGAGGATTCGATGACTTACACCGCTGCCGAAAATCGCTATGACTCCATCCCTTACCGCCGCGTCGGGCGCAGCGGTCTGGTGTTGCCGGCGCTTTCGCTCGGCCTGTGGCACAACTTCGGTGACAGCACGCCGATCGACACCCAACGCGCCTTGCTGCGCACCGCCTTCGACTTAGGCATCAACCACTTCGACCTGGCCAACAACTACGGCCCGCCGTACGGCAGCGCCGAGACCAATTTCGGTCGTCTGCTGCGCGAAGACTTCAAGCAGTACCGCGACGAACTGATCATCTCCAGCAAGGCCGGTTGGGACATGTGGCCCGGCCCTTACGGTCAGGGCGGCGGTTCGCGCAAATACGTGCTGGCCAGCCTCGACCAGAGCCTGCAACGTCTGGGTCTCGACTACGTGGATATCTTCTATTCGCACCGCTTCGACCCGGACACCCCGCTGGAAGAAACCGCCAGCGCACTCGCCACTGCCGTACAACAGGGCAAGGCGTTGTACATCGGTATCTCGTCTTATTCCGGGGTGAAAACCCGCGAGATCGCTGCGCTGCTCAAAGAGTGGAAAGTGCCGCTGCTGATCCATCAACCAGCGTACAACCTGCTCAATCGCTGGGTGGAAAAGGATCTGCTTGATACCACCGATGAACTCGGCACAGGCGTGATCGCGTTCACCCCGCTGGCGCAAGGTCTGCTCACCGACAAATACCTCAACGGCGTGCCGGCGGATGCGCGGGTCAATCGTCCGGGCGGTGGTTCGTTGCAGGCTTCGCACTTGTCCGAGGCCAACATTGCGCATGTGCGGGCGTTGAATGAAATCGCCAAGCGTCGCGGTCAGAGCCTGGCGCAACTGGCGCTGGCGTGGACACTGCGCGATCCACGGGTGACTTCTGCGCTGATTGGTGCGAGCCGGCCGGAGCAGATTATCGAGAACGTAGGGGCGTTGGAGAATTTGAGCTTCAGTGCTGAGGAGCTGGCGGAGATTGACCGGTTTGCGCAGGAAGGCGGGATCAATCTTTGGGAGAAGCCTTCGACGGCAGAATAAGCGACCCTCACCCCAGCCCTCCCGAAACGTCGGACCGCCCAGAGGGAGAGGGAGCCGACCGAGTTGTCTTGCGTCATACATCGACCTGAAATACCGAGTCGATTATGGATTCAGCAAAGCAATATCAGGTCGGCGTACCTCTAAAGCATCCCCCCATTCAGTCCCCTCTCCCTCCGGGAGAGGGTTAGGGTGAGGGGCTTTTGCTGTTCAGGGCTCAGCGAAAAAACGGCACATCCCCCAACACCGTCGCCCGCTGCATCACCCGTCGCGCCGGCCGATAGTCATCCACCGCGTAATGCTGCGTCACGCGGTTATCCCAGAACGCAATATCGTCCTGCTGCCAGCGCCAGCGAATGGTGAACTCCGGCCGTGTTGCATGGGCGAACAGAAACTTCAGAATCGCCTCGCTCTCGGTTTCCGACAGCTCATTGATCTTCGAGGTGAAGCCTTCGTTGACGAACAACGAGCGCCGGCCACTGACCGGGTGTGTACGAATCACCGGGTGCGACAGCGGTGGATTCTTGCGTCGGGCCTCTTCCCACTGCGCCAACGCTTCAGGCGTATTGCCGTAGCGCTCCAGCGGAAACGAGCGAGTGAAATCGTGAGTCGCAGTCAGCCCTTCAAGCAAGCTTTTCAGCGGCGCCGACAACGCTTCATACGCAGCAATCCCGCTGGCCCACAACGTGTCGCCGCCAAACTCCGGCAGCAACTTGGCGCTGAGCACCGCGCCCATCGCCGGCGTCGGCAGGAAGGTCACGTCGGTGTGCCAGATCGCATTGTCGCGCACGTCGGTGACGGCGGTGTCGAGGATCAGCACTTCCGGTTGCTCCGGTACGTTCGGGTAGATCGGGTGAATGTGCAGGTCACCGAAATAGGCGGCGAAACGCGCCTGTTGCGGCGGTTCGATTGGCTGGTTACGGAAGAACAAAACCTGGTATTTGAGCAGTGCCTGCTCGATCGCGTCGCGGTGTTCCAGGCTCAATGGCTGGCTGATGTCGACACCGCTGATCTGTGCGCCGAGGGCCGAGCTTAATGGGGTTATGTTGAGGCTGCTCATGGTCTTTCTCTTCAATTGCGGTCATCACCCTATGTAGGAGCTGCCGAAGGCTGCGATCTTTTGATCTTGATCTTTTTAAAAACAAGATCAAAAGATCGCAGCCTTCGGCAGCTCCTACACGGGGATTCAAAAAACGGGATGTGTCAGTGGGCCTGGCCGTGCCATGGCACCAGTTTGCGCTGCAGGGCGCGCAGGCCCATTTCCATGGCGAAGGCGATCAGAGCGATGACCAGAATCCCCAGCACCACCACGTCGGTGACCAGGAACTGCGCGGCCGACTGCACCATGAAGCCCAAGCCACTGGTGGCCGCGATCAGCTCCGCCGCGACCAATGTCGACCAACCCACCCCCAGACCAATGCGCACGCCAGTGAGAATGTCCGGCAGAGCGCTCGGCAAAATCACATGGCGAATCAGTTGTACGCGAGTCGCGCCCAACGACTGCGCCGCGCGCAATTTCGCTGGATCAACCGTACGCACGCCGGTGGCGGTAGCAATGGCAATCGGCGCGAAAATCGCCAGATAAATCAGCAGCACTTTCGACAACTCGCCGATGCCGCACCAGATCACGATCAGCGGCAAATAGGCCAGCGGTGGGATAGGGCGGTAGAACTCGATCAGCGGATCGAGCACGCCACGGGCAATGCGGTTGGCGCCGATGGCAATGCCCACCGGCACTGCGGTCAGGATCGCAAAACCGAGGCCCAGACCGATGCGACTCAGGCTTGCGCCGAGGTGCTGCCACAACGTCGAATCCATGTAGCCCGTGGTTGCCAGCAACCAGCCCTTTTGCAACACGGCGGACGGTGGCGGCAGGAACAGCGGCTCGATCAAACCGGTGGCGGTCACCGCCCACCAGATCGCCAACAATGCGAACAGCGTCAGCAGGCTGATCCAGCGTGTGCTGAGGCTGCGGCGAACGGGTATCGCCGCCGGTGCGCTGGCGGGTTTTACCGCTGCCGAGGAAACGTCGTAACTGCTCATGCGCGCTCCTGCCGTTGCGAGAACACTTTGCTCAGCACGTGTTCGCGGGTTTCGATGAAACGCGGATCGGATTTGATCGCACGGGCGGACTCGCCAGCGGCGTAACGCTGACCGAAATCCAGATGCAGGCGCTCAACGATCTGCCCCGGATTCGGCGCGAGCAGAATCAGGTCAGTGGCGAGGAACACCGCTTCTTCAATGTCATGGGTAATCAGGAAAACCGGCTTGGCGGTACGTTGCCAGACTTGCAGCAACAACTCCTGCATCTGTTCGCGGGTGAACGCGTCGAGGGCGCCGAAAGGTTCATCCATCAGCAATACACGCGGGTCAGCGGCGAGGGCGCGGGCGAGACCGACACGTTGTTTCTGGCCACCGGAGAGTTGCCAGATACGGCGACTTTCGAAACCGGATAGATCAACCAGTGCGAGCATTTCGCGGGCGATCTTTTCGCGTTTGTCCTTAGAGACACCGGCCAGCTCCAGACCGAACGCGACGTTGGCCAACACGTCCTGCCAAGGCAGCAACGCGTCGTCCTGGAACACCACGCCCCGTTCGGCGCTCGGGCCTTTGACCGGTACGCCGTCGAGGGTGATGCGCCCGGCGCTCGGTTCGACGAAACCGGCAATCAGGTTCAACAGCGAAGTCTTGCCACTGCCGGACGGGCCGAGGGCGACCAGCAATTGCTGAGGCCCGAGGGTCAGAGAAATATCCGCCAGCACCGGTGTCGGGCTGCCCGGGTACTGTGCGCTGATGCGCTCCAGCTGTAGCAAGGCCATCGCGGTTAACTCCCGATCAGTTGGTGATGTATTTGGCGCTGACGTACGGCGCGTAGTCCGGTAGAACGGCTTCGACCTTGCCCTGCTCCTTGAGGAACGCGGCGGTGTCGGTGATGGCTTTGGTGGTCGGCGCGCCGAGGGTGACAACCTGGTCAGCCGCCAGCGGGTAGACGTTGCCCTGCAGCAGCAATGGGATGTCGCTGGCCTTGGCACCGGAGAGTTTCACCAGTTTGTCGACGTTGGATTGATCGGCAAGCCAGGTTTTCGGGTCTTTGCGGTAGTCGGCGTAGGCGTCGAGGGTGACCTTGGCGAACGCGGTGACGATTTCCGGGTGCTTCTCGGCGAAGTCCTTGCGCACGATCCACGCATCAAAAGTCGGCGCGCCAAACTTGGCCAGCTCGCCGGAAGTGATCAGCACTTTGCCGTTTTCCTTGGCCACGCCCAACGCCGGATCCCACACGTAGGTGGCGTCGATGTCACCGCGTTTCCACGCGGCGATGATCGCTGGCGGCGCGAGGTTGAGCACGGTGACTTTCGATGGGTCGATGTTCCAGTGCTTGAGCGCGGCCAACAGGCTGTAGTGACCGGTGGACACGAACGGCACGGCGATTTTCTTGCCGATCAGATCCTGCGGGGTCTTGATGCCTGAGCCGTCGCGCGCAACCAGTGCTTCGGCGGCGCCGATCTGGGTGGCGATGAGGAAGGTTTCGACCGGGACTTTGCGGGTGATTGCGGCGGTCAGCGGGCTGGAACCGAGGTAGCCGATCTGCACGTCACCGGAAGCAATGGCGGCAATGATGTCGGCGCCGTTGTCGAACTTGCGCCAGGCGATATCGGCCTTGGTGGCTTTTTCGTAAGCGCCGTCGGCCTGGGCGACTTTCGCCGGGTCAACGGTGGTTTGGTAGGCGACAGTGAGGTCGGCGGCCTGAGCCAGAAAACTTGCAGCAGCCAGAGAGGCCACGGCGAGCAGGCGAAGCGGGAAATTCAGTTTCATTGAAGAGCTCCATATCAGGCGACCGAGCGTCGGCGTGAAAGGAGACTAAATGATCTAAGAATCAGTAAATAAATAACTTTTTAGAATGAGCTTATGAGCGGAAAAATCTAAGCGCGGGGAGGTTGTGGGCGGTTTGGATTTATTGGTTCGACTTTAGATTTTTTCCCCCTCACCCCAGCCCTCTCGCCCAAGGGGGCGAGGGGGGAAGG
>NZ_PCQC01000013.1:0-155745 GCF_002979955.1 Pseudomonas sp. MYb2 | reverse complement strand
GCCGGGGCTAAAGGTCAGAAAGTCCAGATCAAGGATGGCGCCACCGTCAAAGGTGAGGCGACGGTTAATCTGACGACAGGTTTGTGGGAACTGACTGTGACCGGTTTGACCGTGGCCGCCCATAGTTTCACCGCCACCGCGCTGTATGGCAGTGGCCAAGTATCGGCTGCGCGGACGCTGAATGTAATAGTCAAGGAACTGGCTATAGATACAACCCCTCTTCGCCTGTCAGCTTTTAAAATAAACTGGTGGAACACAAGCCCAGTACCTGGAAATTTCGCTACCAGATTACCCTCCGGTGGCACACCTCCCTATAGATATTGGTCTCGCAACATAAATGTTGCAACTGTAGACAGTCGCGGCGAAGTAACTGGAGTCAAAAACGGGTCAGCATTTATCGATGTACATGATAGCGCAGGCAAATTCGTGACTTATCAAGTTGTCGTTTCTAACGTATGGGATTTGGTAGCTAGCTTTCATGTGCCAACAGATTTAGCAACGAACATTGGGAATAGACGAGGCCACAGGCCATTCACCCAATCAGATCTAGACCATCTGAAACGCTTCAATAGTCCTATTCGATTGAGCGCTGGTGAACTGTGGTGCTGCGTTCCGCCATCAGGAGGATACTCAAGCGTATTCAATACAGTTTCGCAGAGTTTTTCTCAGGCGCATGAAACGGCGAAATACGGTTCAATTACGTTATATGCAGTGGTCTAATTTCCCCGGAAACCCCGATAGGTGGAAAATACATCTATCGGGGAGTTATTCATGACTAAAAAACGCGGGGCATTCGACGACAGCTTCAAGCTGCAAGTCGTGAAGATGATCAACGATCAATTAAAAGAGGCTGGGCTGCTCGCAGATCTGAAGCGCTGCACAAACGTTGAAGGTATTGGTTTTTTGACCGGAGCCCGTTTGATCGCAACATTTCAGCGGGGCGACTTCAAAAACGCGGATGCATTTATTGCGTTTTTGGGGATGGATTTGCGCGTGTCGCAGTCAGGACAAAAGGACGGTCGCCGGCGACTGCTCCATAACGCAGCCATGTCGGCCAGCCGTACACCGGCTTGGAAAAGCTTCTACGAGGAGCAAAGAAACCGTGGGTTCAGTACGACAAAGGCGCTGGTGATATTGGCTCGCAAGCTTGCGCGAGTAGTATTCGCGCTGCTGAAGGGGCAAAGCGAATACCAGCCGAAGGGAGGTTGAGGGCTTCCCCTCAACCATAGAATCTCCCACAGGGATTGAGTAAATCTGTGAGGGATTGGTCGGCTCGTAGGCCGCTATCGCTGGCAAGCCAACTTTCACAGGGATTGAGTGAACCTGTGAGGGATTGGGTGGCTGTCAGGTGTTTATCGCGAGCAGGCTCACTCCTACAGGGGATTTTTGTCGGGCACAAAAATGGTGACCATCGCAAATCCACTGTGGGAGTGAGCCTGCTCGCGATGGCTTATTCACAGGCAATAGATATCTTCAGACACAAAAAAAACCCGCCGCCCCGATCAACCGGGGCGGCGGGTTTTGTCGTTTCAGCCCTCGATCAAACCGTATCCACCTTCAACGAATGATCATTCAGCATCCCGCTGATGATCGTCGCCGTGTCGTGCCCGCTGGCGATCATCCCGCCCGCCCCCGGGGTCACGCCGTAATGGCTGGCGAGGTTGACGCCGGCGAGGTCGATGGTCTGGTTCGGCGTGGCGCCGGCCATGGCGCTGACGTCGATGCTGGTCATCACCGACGCGCCGCTGCCGGAGACGGTGAAGTGCAGGTAGTCGTCGAGCGACGCGGTGGTGCCGTTTTCGCCCTGCAGCAGTTGCGACAGGTCGAGCTTGTCGGTGCCGGGGGTGAAGTCGGTGATCAGGTCGTGGCCGCTGTTGCCCTTGAGCCACTGGAAGGTATCGGCCCCTGCGCCGCCGGTCATGGTGTTGTTGCCCATGCCGCCGATCAGCAGGTCGTCGCCACCGCCACCGTTGAGAATGTCGTTGCCGAGGCCACCGTTGATCACGTTGTTATTGTTGTCGCCGGTGAGGGTGTCGTTGAAGTTCGAGCCGATCAGGTTCTCGATCCCGGTCAGGGTGTCGGTGCCGGCGCCGAGGGTGTTTTGCGCACCGAGCAGGCCGAGGTTGACCGTGACCCCGGCCGTGGCATGGGCATAACTGGCGGTGTCGCTGCCAGTGCCGCCGTCGAGCAGGTCATTGCCCGGGCCGCTGTAGAGCAAGTCGTTACCGGCGCCGCCGTGCAGCTCGTTGTTGCCGGAGCCTGCGCTGAGCACATCGTTGCCGTCGCCGGCGTTGATGATGTTGTCGCCGCTGCCCGCCACCAGCACGTCATCCCCCGCAGTGCCAGTGAGGGTGTGGCCGTCCTGATAGCTGATGCTGACGTTGGCGGTGTCGCTGCCGCCATGGTTGTCGTTGGCGGTGTAGCTACCGTTGAAGTCCGGAGTTATGTCGTGGGCCCCGGCATAGTTGAGGGTCATGGTCAGCTGATAGTTTTCCGCCGCGTTGGGGTTACCGCCACCGCTGGGATTGGCGATGTTGGTGATGTGGATCTGATAGACGCCATCGGCCGCCGCGGTGAGGGTTTGCCCATCTGCCAGGGTTGTGTAGGCGCCACCGTTGATCGAGTACTCCATGGTGACGTGACCGGCCGCCAGGTTGTGATCGAGGTTGAGGGTTTCGCCCTGGCGCAGGTTGACGGTGATGCGGTCTTCATCGTTGGCGTTGCTGTTGGTCACTGCGCCGAGATAGCCGCTGACCACCAGCAGGGCAGTCATGGTCGCAGCGTTGGCGCTGAACGAACTGCGCACGTTGGCCAGGTTCTGGTTGGCGGCGGTGTTGACGTTGGTGCCAGTGAAATTGATCGCGCCGGTGCCGGTGAAGTCCGCGGCTTTCGAGATCCAGCCGGTGTTGAAACTGGTCGGTGTGGCGTTGAGGGTATCGCCGTTGGGGTCGGTGTCGTTGGCCAGCAGCAGCTCGCCCGGCACGACGATGTTGCCCGACAGCACGTTGGTGATGACGTGGTCATCCACCGCCACCGGCGGCGCATTGGGAATCACTTTTACGGTCAGCGTCGAGCTGGCGAGGTCGCCGTCGTTGTCGCTGACGGTGAAGCCGATGTTCTCGGTGATCAGCACCGCCGTGGTTTTCTGCGAGGTGTAGGTGTAGTCGCCGCTGTCGAGGTTGATCAGCAGTGTGCCGCCGTTATTGGTGGCGATGCTCAACGTGTTGTTGGCGGTGTTGAAAGTACCGTGATTGGTGCCGCCGCTTGGCGTCAACGAGCCTTGGCCGCTGAGGGCTTTCGGATCGTAGGTGTAGGTGGTGCCGTCGATCACGATGGATTTGATGAAACCACCATCAGCGCCGAAGGTGCCGCCCTCGCCCAGCAACGAACCGGTGACCGGCGCACCCTGTACGGTGCCGGACAGCACCGAGTTGAGCTGGTTGAGGTCGGTGACCACCACCGCGTTGGTGTTGGTGTGGCTGATGCCATCGTACGCCAGCGGGTCGAGGTTGGCATTGCTCACGCCGCTGCCCAGGCCAATCGCGTAGTTCTTGATGTTGTTGGCATCGAGGAAGTTTTTCAGCGCGGCTTCGTCAGCAGCGTTGATGTCGCCTTCGTTGGGTTTGCCGTCCGAGAAGAAGTAGCCGACGTTCTGCGCCCCGGTGAGTTTGCCCGAGGTGTTGAACGCGGTTTGCATCACCGCCACCGCGGCGTCGTAGTTGGTGCCACCGCCTGCGGTGAGTCCGGCGAGAATCGTCTTCGCGGTCGCCACATCAACCCACACCGAGGTTCGGTCAGTGGCGTTGCTGCTGAAGGTGACGAGCTGGACTTTGACATCACCGAGGTCGTCGTACTTGTCGAGCAAGGCGCTGATCGCCTGCTTGGCCAGGGCCAACCGCGACAGGCCTGGCACGCCGGAGGCATCGGCCATACTGCCGGAGATGTCGAGAACGATGAGCAGGTTGGAATCGATCTCCACCGCCGCCACCGAGCGATCCGAGGCCACGGCTTTTGGTACGTCATCGACGATGTTCACCACGAGGGTGCTGGTGGTGCTGTTGCCCAGAGCGTCAGTGGCTTTGTAGGTGAAACTTTCGCTGAGGGTGTTGGCCCCGTCGTTGGCGCTCGGCGAGGTTTTCGGCGCCGAAGTCAACGTGTAAGTGTAGGTGCCGTCGGCATTGAGCTGGATCTGCCCGTAGCTGCCGGTGGCGCTGCCGACCAGGGTGTAGGTAATCGCGCCACTGCCGCCAGTGACCGCACCGACCAGCGTGCCGGTGGCGGTTTCGCCAGTGTTGCTCGGGTCGCTGCCGGTGACCGTACCGGGGGCCAGATCCGCGCCGTCCTTGCTCAGGTCGAGGGCTTTTTCATAGACCGTCACGTCCTGATCGACCGAGGCCATCAGTTTGCTGTCGGCGACATTGATGGTGATGGTCGTGGTGCTTTCATCGCCGTCGCTGTCGCGGATGGTGTAAGTGAAGGTGTCGGTGGCGCCGGGTGGGCTCACCGAGTTCGGGTTGCTGTGATAGACGGCATTGCCCGCCGCGTCGAGGGTCAGGTAACCGAAGTTGCCATTGATGTTGCTGTTGAGGCCGCCGATGGCCGAAGTGCCGGTGTTGCTGCCGGCGCGCACGCCAACCACCGTGGCCGCGCCATCGGCACCACTGATGTCATTACCGAGCACGCTGACGTTGACCGTACCGCCCTCCGCCACCGAGCCGGTGTCGGGTTTGGCGGTCGGCAGGTCGTCGATGATATTGACGTTGATCTGGCCGTTGGCAGTGCTGCCATCGGTGTCCGTCGCCACCACGTTGAAGTTCTCGGTGAGGCTGTTGGCACCGTTGGCGTTCGGGTGGGTTTCGTTGTCGACCAGGGTGTAGCTGTAACTCACAACACCGGTCGCGGGGTTGTAACCAGTGACGGTGAAGGTGCTGCCCAGCGGCGAGACGACGGATTGCGGGAAACCTGCGGCAACACCGTTGGTGACCACGGCAATGCCCCCAACGGTGAGGGTTTGCAGGCCATCGAGCGCGGTCACGGTGAAGGTGCCGCTCCGGGTCAGCGCCGGGGTGTCGGGGCTGGTGCCGTCGCCGAGGTTTTTCTCGTAGACGGTGAGTTCGCCGCCGTTGACGTCGAGGCCGTTGAGCAGCACCGGATCGTCGTTGTTGTGGATGTTCAGCACCAGATTGGCGGTGCTGGTATCGCCGTCGGCGTCGGTCAGGGTATAGGTGAACGTCTCGGTGCCGTTACCGCCGCCGTGCAGGTTTTTGAAGTCGGCATCGTTGGGGTTCAGCGTGTAGGTGTATGTGCCGTTGGCGTTGAGCACCAGCGTGCCGTAAGTACCGGTGAAGGTGCCGGCGGTGATCGGCCCGGCATTCGGTCCGGTTGCGACCACATCGGCGCCTTGCACGTCGTTGGTCAGCACGTTGCCGGTCAGGGTCAGTTGCGTTTCCGCAGCGCTGTTGGCGTTGCTGTCGTTCACGGCTTTCGGCACATCATCGACGATGTTGACGACGATGGTGCTGGTGACGATGTTGCCCAGTGAATCAGTGGCCTGATAGGTGAAGGTTTCAGTCAGGCTGTTGGCGCCATCGTCGGCATGCGGCGTGGTGCTCGCCGGCGAGGTCAGGGTGTAGGTGTACGTGCCGTTGGGGTTGAGGACGATCTGCCCGTAGTTGCCGCTGGCGCTGCCGACCAGTGCATAGCTGATCGCGCCGACCGCACCAGTGACCGAGCCGACTAGCGTGCCGGACGCAGTTTCGCCGGTGCTGGTCGGGTCGCTGCCAGTGACCGTACCGGGCGCCAGATCCGCGCCGTCCTTGGTCAGATCCAGCGCTTTCTCGAAGACGGTGACGTCGGTGTCGCTGGTCGCACACAGTTTGCTGTTGGCGACATCGATGGTGATGGTGGTAGTGCTTTCATCACCGTCGGCATCGCGCACGGTGTAGGTGAACACATCCACTGCGCCCGGGCCGTTCACGACGTTGGGATTGCTGTGGTAGACGGCGTTGCCGTTGGCGTCCAGGGTCAGGTAGCCGTAGGTGCCGTTGATGTTGCTGTTGAGGCCGCCGATAGCCGAGGTCGAGGTATCGGAGCCGGCGCGCACACCGACTACCGCACCGGTCACGGCCGGGCCATCGGCGCCGCCGATGTCATTGTTCAGCACATTACCGCTGACCGTGCCGCCCTCCGCCACCGACGCCGCGTCAGGGTGGGCGCTGGGCAGATCATCGACGATATTGACGTTGATCTGGCCGTTGGCAGTACTGCCATCGGTGTCCGTGGCAACGACGTTGAAGTTCTCGGTGATGCTGTTGGCGCCGTTGGCGTTCGGATGGGTTTCGTTGTCGACCAGCGTGTAGCTGTAACTGACCACGCCGGTAGCGGGGTTGTAACCGGTGATGGTCAACGTGCTGCCGAGCGGCGTGACGACCGACTGCGGGAAGCCTGCCGCCACGCCACCGCTGACCACGTTGATGCCGCCCACGGTCAGGGTCTGCAGACCGTCGAGGGCGGTGACGGTGAAGGTGCCGCTCTGGGTCAGCGCCGGGGTGTCTGGAGCGGTGCCGTCGCTGAGGTGTTTCTCGTAGACAGTGAGTTCGCCACCGTTGACGTTGAGGCCGTTAAGGATCACCGGATCGTCGTTGTTGTGGATCTGCAGGACCAGATTGGCGGTGCTGGTATCACCATCCGAATCGGTGAGGGTGTAGGTGAAAGTCTCGGTGCCGTTGCCGCCGCCGTGGAGGTTTTTGAAGTCGGTGTCGTTGGTGTTCAGCGTGTAGGTGTAGGTGCCATTGGCGTTGAGCACCAGGGTGCCGTAAGTGCCGGTGAATGTGCCGGCCGTGACTGGCCCGGTCGGTACGCGGTCAGCACCTTGCACATCGTTAGTCAGGACGTTACCGGTCAGCGTCAGTTGGCTTTCTGACGCTGTTCCGTTGCTGTCATCGTTGGCCTTCGGCAGGTCGTCGACGATGTTGACGTCCAGCGTGCCATTGGCGGTGGTGCCGTTATCGTCAACGACCGTGACGGCAAACTGCTCAGGCAGATTGTTGGCGCCGTTGGCGGTTGGATGGGCTTCGTTGTCGACCAGGGTGTAGCTGTAACTGACCACGCCAGTGGCGGCGTTGAAACCGGTGATAGTCAGCGTACTGCCCAGCGGCGTGGTGACCGATTGCGGAAACCCTGCGGCCACGCCATTGGTGACGACGGCAATGCCGCCGACGGTCAGCGTTGTTACGCCATCGAGTGCGGTGATGGTGAACGTGCCGTTTTGCGTCAGTGCAGTGGAATCCGGCGTGCTGCCATCCGTGAGATTTTTCTCGTAGACGGTGAGTTCGCCGCCGTTGACGTCGAGGCCGTTGATGATCACCGGATCGTCGTTGTTGTGGATCTGCAGCACCAGATTCGCCGTGCTGGTATCGCCGTCCGAGTCGGTGAGGGTGTAGGCGAAGGTTTCCGTGCCGCTGCCGCCGCCGTGGAGGTTTTTGAAGTCGGCGTCGTTGGTGTTCAGCGTGTAGGTGTAGGTGCCATTGGCGTTGAGCACCAGGGTGCCGTAAGTGCCGGTGAATGTGCCGGCCGTGACTGGCCCGGTCGGTACGCGATCAGCGCCTTGCACGTCGTTGGTCAGGACGTTACCGGTCAGCGTCAGTTGGCTTTCTGACGCTGTTCCGTTGCTGTCATCGTTGGCCTTCGGCAGGTCGTCGACGATGTTCACATCGAGCGTGGCGTTGGCTGTGGTGCCGTTGTCATCGACCACGGTAACGGCGAATTGCTCTGGCAGATTGTTCGCGCCGTTGGCCGTCGGGTGCGCTTCGTTGTCGACCAGCGTGTAGCTGTAACTGACGACACCGGTGGTGGCGTTGAAACCGGTGATGGTCAGCGTACTGCCCAGCGGCGTGGTCACCGATTGCGGAAACCCTGCGGCCACGCCATTGGTGACGACAGCGATGCCGCCGACGGTCAGCGTTGTTACGCCATCGAGTGCGGTGATGGTGAACGTGCCGTTTTGCGTCAGTGCAGTGGAATCCGGTGCGCTGCCGTCCGTGAGATTTTTCTCGTAAACGGTGAGTTCGCCGCCATTCACGTCAAGGCCGTTGATGATCACCGGATCGTCGTTGTTGTGGATCTGCAGGACGAGGTTTGCCGTGCTGGTATCGCCATCGGCATCAGTGAGGGTGTAGGTGAATGTCTCGGTGCCGTTGCCGCCGCCGTGCAGGTTTTTGAAGTCGGCATCGTTGGTGTTCAGCGTGTAGGTGTACGTGCCGTTGGCATTGAGCACCAACGTGCCGTAAGTCCCGGTGAATGTACCGGCGGTGATCGGCCCGGCACTTTCGTTGGTCACCACGCGGTCGGCGCCTTGCACGTCATTGGTCAGCACGTTGCCGGTCAGTGTCAGTTGCGTTTCAGACGCCGTGCCATTGCTGTCATCAACGGCTTGGGGCACGTCGTCGGTGATGTTCACGTCGAGCGTGCCGTTGGCAGTGCTGCCGTTGTCATCGACCACGGTGACGGCAAACTGCTCAGGCAGGTTATTCGCGCCGTTGGCGGTTGGATGCGCTTCGTTGTCGACCAGGGTGTAGCTGTAGCTGACCACGCCCGTGGTGGCGTTGAAACCGGTGATGGTCAGCGTACTGCCCAGCGGCGTGGTCACGGATTGCGGGAAGCCTGCGGCGACACCGTTGGTGACCACGGCGATGCCACCGACGGTCAGCGTGGTGACGCCGTCCAGTGCGGTGATGGTGAAGGTGCCGTTTTGGGTCAGCGCGGTGGAATCCGGTGCGCTGCCGTCAGTGAGGTTTTTTTCGTAGACCGTCAGCTCGCCGCCCTCGACGTTCAAGCCGTTGATGATCACGGGGTCATCATTGTTGTGGATCTGCAGAACGAGGTTTGCCGTGCTGGTATCGCCATCGGCATCAGTGAGGGTGTAGGTGAAGGTCTCGGTGCCGTTGCCACCGCCGTGCAGGTTTTTGAAGTCGGCATCGTTGGTGTTCAGCGTGTAGGTGTACGTGCCGTTGGCGTTGAGCACCAGCGTGCCGTAAGTACCGGTGAAAGTGCCAGGCGTGATCGGCCCGGCATTGGGGCCGGTGGGCACGCGGTCGGCGCCTTGCACATCGTTGGTCAGGACGTTGCCGGTCAACGTCAGCAACGTCTCGGAAGCCGTGCCATTGTTGTCGTCGACCGCGCGCGGCACGTCGTCGGTGATGTTGACGTCAAGGGTGCCGGTGGCGGTGTCGCCATTGTTGTCGCCGGCAATCACGGTGAACTGTTCGCTGAGGCTGTTGGCGCCATCGCCGGCAGCGTGGGTTTCATTGCCGTTGAGGGTGTAGCTGTAGCTGACCGCGCCCGTCGCCGGGTTGTAGCCGGTGATGGTCAGGGTGTTGCCCAGTTGCGTGGTGATCGATTGTGGAAAACCGACCGGCACGCCGCCGACAAGGACGTTGATGCCGCCAATGCTCAGGCTGCTCAAGCCATCCGGGGCTGATACCGTGAAACTGCCGCTCTGCGTCAGCGCTCCCGGGTTGGCCGCCGAACCGTCAGGCAGATTGGCTTCGTTGAGGTTCAGTTCACCGCCCGGCACGGCGAGGCCGTCGATGATCACTGGACTGTTGACCACCAGCGGTGGCGGCGGCGTGATCGGCGCGGCATTGTCGTCGCCGTTGTCGATCACCGCGTTATGACGCTCTTCAGGAAACTCGGGAATACCGCCGAAGCCGGCAGTGGGGAAGCCGATGATCGGATCTACACGCCCGCCGACTTCAGTCAGCAGAACAAAGCTGTGGCCGCCACCTGCCTCTCCCGGTGCACCGCCGGGGGCATTGGGGCCGGCAGCCGTGGCTTCAGCGGTTTTGCTGGGGTCATCACCCGCGGCAATGGCTTTCTGGATTTGCTCGACGTCGGTCAGTTGCGCTTCGCTCGGGGTCACGGCCTCCGCAACGTTCACATGAGCGGCCTGATCCGCCAGCAACTGGCCGGTCATGGTCAGGCTGCTGTCGCGGCCCAAGGTCAGCTCCTGACCGTTCTGCAGTTTCACCGCCACCGCGCCTTCAGCGCCGGTGATCAGTTGATCGCCTGCAAATAAACGGTCGCCCTCAACCAACGGACGCTTGATGCCGTCGGCTGCCTGCGCGAATACCTGACCAATGACTTTTGTGACGGTACCGATGAGCGTTGCCATGTGAAATCCTCCGCTGCCGACCACCGTCAGCACTGGTTCGCGAAGCAGCCCATGGCTCAATCGGGTTGTCGGAGGCGACGCTCGCACCCTCGACAGTTCGTTTCGCAGGAGTTGTTTGAAGAGAAATCCTAGCGCTATCAAGCACTTGCGAATCCTGATTCAAACAGCCCGCCCACTAACGCTACGTAACGGTGGTGAATCACCCGAGTGACAAAAATCTGTCGCTCTTTCGCCGCTACGCGTCCCTCCCCTTCAGCAGTACTTCGCCGTATGTCGCAAAGTGAGTGGAACTTTCCTCAAGCCTTTCTGAGCTCCCTAAAGCGCATAAAACAAAGGCTTTCGTGCTGAACAATGTGCTGGTTTTGCTAAAGCGCATAAGTTTTTTTCGGCATAAGCCTTATGAAAAATTTTTCTTAGCTACGCTCTAGGATGTTCTTAGCTCTGTTGTTACAAGAGTGAAACGCTTAGACCTACAAATATCGTCAAATATTTGGCGACAGTAACACACCATCAGGACTCAGGGAGATGCACCCATGCGCGTTCTAACCCCCCTCTGCAGCGCGGTTTTGCTGGCCATGGCTTGCACTTCTCAAGCCCAGGCCATGAACCTTACCGAGGCTATTCAAAGCACCATCGCCACTCACCCGGAACTGGCTTCGCGCGTGGACGCCCGCCTGTCGGCAGATGAACAAGTCAAAGTCGCCAAGGGCGGATTCTATCCGTCGGTCGATTTGAATGCTGCGTATGGCCGTGGCTACAGCGACAACACCAACACCCGGGCCTTCGGAAATCACCACACCGAAATCCTCAATTACACCCAGTCCGAGCTGCGTCTGCGGCAGATGCTGTTCGATGGCTTCAACACTGCCAACGAAGTCGAGCGCACCAAAGGCGTGTCCAATTCGCGCGCGTACTACGCGCAAGGCACCGCACAGGACCTGGCCCTGCGCACCATCGAGGTCTACCTCGAAGTACTCAAGCGTCGCGAGCTGGTGACCCTGGCCAGGAACAACCTGCAGGCGCATTTGCGGGTCAACGACCAGATCGGCCTGCGCACCGAGCGTGGCGTCGGCAGCACCGCCGACTCGGATCAATCGGTCGCCCGTAAGGCGCTGGCACAGAACAACCTCGATACCGCCGAAGTCGATCTGGCCGACGCCGAATCGAACTTCTACAGCGTGGTCGGGCGCATGCCCGATGAGCTGGAAACCCCGGCCTCGACCCGTGGCGAATTACCGACCAGCCTGCCGGAAGCCCAGCAGAGCATGGTCGAAAACAACCCGTACCTGAAATCCGCCCAGGCTGACGTGCAATCGGCCGAGAGCCAGTACGAAGTCGCCAAGTCGCCGTTCTATCCACGCTTCGATGCTGAAGCCGCCGTCGGCGCGAACAACAACGTGCAGGGCGATGAAGGCCACGACAACGAATGGCGTGTGGGTGTGGTGATGAACTACAACCTGTTCCGTGGCGGCAGTGACAAGGCACGACTGGCCTCCGATGCGCACCAGATCAACCAGGCGATGGACATCCGCAACAACGCCCTGCGTCAGTTGAACGAGAACATTCACTTGGCATGGAACGCCATGCTCAACGCGAAGAAACAGACCCCGACCGCCCGCGAATATGCGGAAACCACCAAACGCGTACGCGCTGCGTATCAGGACCAGTTCGGCTTGGGCCAACGCACCCTGCTCGACTTGCTCGACAGTGAAAACGAGCTCTACAACGCCAACCGTCGCTACACCGAAATCCGCTACACCGAGGAATATTCGATGTACCGCGTGCTGGCGAACATGGGCCAGTTGCTGAGCAAACAACGGGTGGTGTTGCCGGCCGATGCGATTGCCGCGACCGAGGTCAAAAACGAAGCGCGGCTGCCTGAACTGAAATAAGTCCCCTGTTGATCGTTCCCACGCTCTGCGTGGGAATGCCTCAATGGACGCTCTGCGTCCGCTTTCGGACGCGGAGCGTCCCGGGCTGCATTCCCACGCGGAGCGTGGGAACGATCAATGTGTGGATTCCCGTGCCCGTTCAACAGAGGCGATCAATATGACCAGCATGGAACCCGGCCACTCCGGGATTGATCCGCGGCTGAGCTTCGATGATCCGTTACTCGACGGTCTGTTGATCCTCTGCAAACTGCATGGCGCCATCGTCAGTCGGGCCAGCCTGAGCGCCGGGCTGCCCTTGAACAAACAACGCCTGAGCCTGGATTTGCTGCCGCGCGCCGCTGCCCGGGCCGGGTTGCAGGCGCGCATCTTGCGCCGCGATCTGAAAGATATTTCACCGCTCAACCTGCCGATCCTGTTGCTGCTCAACGATGGCCGCACCGCCGTGTTGCGGCGTTTCGGCGATGACGGCAAAGCGCTGATCCTGCCCAGCGAAGCCGATGGCGGCGAGCAATGGATCAGCCGCGAAGAACTCACCGAGCACTATAGCGGCCAGGCCTTGTTCGCCCGTCCGCGCCACGAACTCGAAGACCTGCGCTCGCCGTTGGTGCCACGGGTGCATGCGTGGTTTCGCGACACGTTGAAACTGTCAAAATGGCTCTACAGCGATGCGATTCTCGCGAGTTTCCTGATCAACCTTTTAGGCCTGATGGTGCCGCTGTTCGTCATGCAGACCTACGACCGCGTGGTACCGAATCAGGCCACTTCGACCTTGTGGGTGCTGTCGATCGGGCTGCTGATCGGCACCGGTTTCGAGCTGGTGTTGCGGGTGGTGCGTGCACACTTGCTCGACACTGCCGGCAAGAAAACCGATGTGATCCTTTCCGCGACTTTATTCGAACGCATCACCGGCATGTCGATGAAGGCGCGGCCGGCGACCATCGGCGGTTTTGCGCAGAGCATTCATGACTTTCAGGGCCTGCGCGAATTTCTCACGGCAGTGACGCTGACCAGCCTGATCGACCTGCCCTTCGTGGTACTGATGCTGGTGGTGATCGGCCTGCTCGGCGGTTGGCTGGTGGTGATTCCGCTACTCGCGTTTCCGATCACCATCGTCTTCGCGATGATCATTCAAGTGCGCCTGCGCGACACCGTGCAAAAGAGCCTGAGCCTCGGTGCCGAACGCCAAGCGGTGCTGATCGAAACCCTCGGTGGCCTGGAAACCCTCAAGGCTTGCAGCGCCGAAAGCGAGCGCCAGCACAAATGGGAAAGCACCCACGGCGCCCTCACCCGCCTCGACAGCCATGCGCGCAACCTGTCGGCGCTGGCCACCAACGGCACATTGTTCATCCAACAATTCTCAGGGATGGCGACCATTGTCGCCGGGGTCTACAGCATCATCGCCGGCAATCTCAGCGTCGGTGCGCTGGTCGCCAGTTACATGCTCGGCAGCCGTGTGCTCGCGCCGCTGGGGCAGATCGCCGGGCTGATCACGCGCTATCAGCAAGCGCAACTGACCATGAAAAGCACTGATGCGCTGATGGCCTTGCCGCAGGAACGTGACGGCAAACAGCGGCCATTGGAGCGCACGCAGTTGCAAGGCGCGCTGGACGTCAACGGCGTGACCTTCCATTACAACGGTCAAAATGCGCCGGCGCTGAGCAACGTCACCTTCAGCCTGAAACCCGGCGAGCGGGTCGGCATCATTGGCCGCAGCGGTTCGGGCAAAAGCACCTTGGCGCGATTGGTCATGGGCTTCTACGAACCCGAAGAAGGCCAACTGCTGCTCGACGGCCTCGACCTGCGCCAACTCGATGTCGCCGACCTGCGCCAGCAGATCGGTTATGTCGCCCACGACCTGCCGCTGCTGGCCGGCAGCCTGCGTGACAACCTGACCCTCGGCGCACGTTACATCAGCGATTCGCGGATGCTCGAAGTGGCCGAACTGACCGGCGTGACCGAACTCGCTCGCCAGCATCCGCAAGGTTTCGATCGGCCGGTGGGCGAGCGCGGACAATTGCTCTCCGGCGGCCAGCGCCAGGCCGTGTTGCTGGCGCGTTCGCTATTGCTTGATCCGCCGATCATGCTGCTCGACGAACCCACCAGCGCCATGGACAACAGCAGTGAAGACTTGCTGCGGCAGAAACTGCATGGCTGGGTGCAAGGCAAAACCTTACTGCTGGTGACCCACCGCACTTCGATGCTGAGTCTGGTGGACCGGTTGCTGGTGCTGGACAACGGCCGGGTCGTCGCCGACGGTCCGAAAGAAGCGGTCATCGATGCACTGCGCAAGGGCCGTGTCGGCTCGGCGGCGGTCTAGGAGTTGCCCCATGTCTGCTTCCTCCGATAGCAAAGATCGCGGCTACTTCGACAGTTTCGGTAAAAGCGCCGAAGCGGAATTCATGCCGGAAACCGCCGGTGCTTCGCTGCAGGATTCGCCGCGCTGGTCGCGGATCACCGTGTGGCTGGCGGCGGCGCTGCTGATCAGCGCGGTGGTCTGGGCCAAGTTCGCCGTGCTCGAAGAAGTGACCATGGGCGAAGGCAAGGCGATTCCGTCGAGCAAGGTGCAGGTGATCCAGAACCTTGAGGGCGGGATCGTTACCGAAATCTTTGTGCGTGAAGGGCAAATGGTCAATAAGGGCGACACCCTGCTGCGTCTGGATGACACGCGCTTTCGCTCGAACAAGGGCGAGAGCGAGGCCGATCGCTATGCGCTGACCGCGCAGGTCGAACGGTTGTCGGCGGAGGCCGAGGGCCGGCCGTTCAAGCTCTCTGATGAGGTGATCGCCAAGGCACCGCAAGTCGCCGAAGACGAGCGTTCGCTGTATGAACAACGCCAGCGCCGGCTGGCCAGCGAGCAGCGTACGTTGAGCGAACAACTGCGGCAGAAGACTCAGGAACTCGCCGAATTTCGCTCCAAGCAGGGCCAGTTCAGTTCCAGTCTGGCGTTGCTGCAGCAAGAGATGAACATGTCCGAACCGCTGGTAAAAACCGGCGCGGTCTCGCCCGTGGAAATCCTACGGCTGAAACGCAGCGCCGTGGAAATCCGTGGCTCGTTGAACGCCACCACTCTAGCGATTCCCCGCGCCGAATCAGCGATTGCCGAGATCCGCAGCAAGATCGACGAGTCGGAACAGACCTTCCGCTCGGAAGCCGCGAAAGAGCTGAATGAGAAACGCACCGATCTGTCGAAAATCACCGCGACCAGCATCGCCATCGACGACCGCGTCACCCGCACGACGGTGACCTCACCGGTGCATGGGGTGATCAAACAATTGAAGGTCAACACCATCGGTGGCGTGGTTCAACCGGGCAGCGACATGGTTGAAATCGTGCCGCTGGAAGACAACCTGCTGATCGAAGCCAAAGTGCGCCCGCAGGATGTCGCGTTCCTGCATCCGGGCCAGAAAGCCATGGTCAAGTTCAGTGCCTATGACTACACGATTTACGGCGGGTTGAGCGCCAAGCTTGAGTTGATCGGCGCCGACACGATTACCGATGACAAGGGCAACAGCTTTTATCTGATTCAGGTGCGCACCGATAAAAACCATTTGGGCGGGGATGTGAAACCGCTGCTGATCATTCCGGGGATGGTGGCGACGGTGGACATTATTACCGGGGAGAAGAGTGTCTTGGATTATCTGTTGAAACCGGTGCTGAAAGCGCGGACCGAGGCGATGCGCGAACGGTAAATCTCGCCGTAACCTGCGTTGACTGAACAATTGCTATCGCGAGCAGGCTCACTCCTACATTTGGAATGTGTTCCCCCTGTAGGAGTGAGCCTGCTCGCGATAGCGCCAGTCCAAACGACAATTATCTTTCGGCATGATTACGCTGAAAGGTCTCCTCCCCCATCGCCGCAATCTGCCCCTCGATCAACGCCTCGAACGGTTTGAGCAACGGCTCGAATGACGCCGACGGTTCCAGCGTCTGCAAAGCCTGCACAATCGCCTCAATGGTCGACAACGCCCCCGGTCCCGGCGCCTTGCGCAAGCGATAGCGCGACACCCCGCCCTCGGCCAGCGTCACCCGTGGCAACGCCGCCAGCAGCGGATTGAGGTGCAGCATCTTGCGCGCCTTGCGCCAGGTGCCGTCCGGCACCACCAGCAACAGTGGTTCATCAGACTCGCCGTAAGCCTGCATCGGCTGCGCGTCATCAGCCGGAAACAACAACCGCGCCTGATACCCCGGCCGGTTCAACAGCGTCGGCAAATCCTCGAACACCTCACCGACAATCAGCTCGGCATTGCTCAACCCCAACGCCGCCAGCCGCGCGGTATTCAGCGCATGATTAACTTCACTCGGATGCTGCAACAGCAGCACCCGCGTGCGGCTGTCGAGGCTCGGAATCAGCGGGCACAGGCAATGGGTTTGTGGACGCAGGCAGCGCGGGCATTGAGGTCTGGACATGTTGTTTACGCCTGATTCAACTGAGCTTTAAGCAGATCACGGAACGTCTGAATCAGCGGTTCGCGACTACGGCCCCGGCGCATGATCATTGAAAACGGTGCCTGATAACCGAACGTCGCCGGCAGCAATACGCGCAGGTCGCCCTTGTCGGCCCAGGCCTGCGCGTAGTGCTCCGGCAAGTAACCGATGTAGGCGCCGGACAGCACCAGAATCAGTTGCGCTTCCATACTTTCCACGGTCGCGGCGCTGTGTTTGAAACCGTGCCGGGCCAATTCCGCCTGACTCCAGTAACCACGACCGACCATGCGTTGCTGAGTGATGACCTGCTCGGGAATCCGCCGCTCGTTGAACAACGGATGCCGGCTGCTGCAATACAACCAGTGCTGCTCGCGGTACAGCGGCATGTAGACCAGACCGCTCATGCGCGTGGAAAACGCACCGATGGCCAGGTCGAGGCGGTTGTCCTGCACGCCGAGTTGCAATTCGTAGGGGCTCATCACCGACAAATGCAGATGCACCGCCGGGTGTTCCTGACTGTAGGCGCCGATGGCCTCGGCGAATGGCAGGGCCTTGTCGCTGACGGTGGAGTCGATCACGCCGAGGTTGAGCGTGCCGCGCAATTCGCCCTTGAGCGCGGCGGCGTATTGCTCGAAACCTTCGAGTTCGGCGAGCAGGCGCAGGGTTTCCTGATGGAACAGCTCACCCTTGCTGGTCAGGCTGAACCCGCCGCGCCCGCGATGGCACAGCACCAGGCCGAGCGCGGCTTCGAGCTGGCTCATGTAGGTGCTGATCGCCGAGGTCGACAGGTTGAGTTCCTGCTGCGCGTTGGCGAAACCCTGATGACGGACGACGCTGACGAAGATGCGCAACAGTTTCAGGTCGGGTAAAGCGTTGGCCATGTCTGCTCCGGGCTTTGCAACTGTGTGTCGGTGGGAAAAGCCCCTCACCCCAGCCCTCTCCCCGAGGGAGAGGGAGCCTACCGAGCTGTTATGAGGATTTACGCCGACCTGCAATATCGAGTCGAACTCAAAATTAAAAAGCAATGGCGATCAGCTCCCTCTCCCTCCGGGAGAGGGCTGGGGTGAGGGCAGCAATCCCCAGCCGATCACAATCTTGAACCCGCCGAAGTCTAATCCCAGCCTCGCCATTAGTTTAGAAAAATCTGAACTAAGTTTTTGCCCGTAGCGATTCTTTCCCCTCACTACATTTCGCATCATCGGCCCCACAGCGGCGTCCGAACCCGTGCTCCACGGCGCGCCGACATAAATAAAACAAAGACGATGAGGCTTTACCCGTGGACAAGATTCTTCACCAACCACTGGGCGGCAACGAAATGCCGCGCTTCGGCGGCATCGCCACCATGCTCCGACTCCCCCATGTACCGACCGCTGCCGGCCTGGACGCTGCCTTTGTTGGCGTGCCACTGGACATCGGTACTTCGCTGCGCCCCGGCACCCGCTTCGGGCCACGCGACATCCGCACCGAATCGGTGATGATCCGCCCGTACAACATGGCCACTGGCGCTGCGCCGTTCGACTCGCTGTCGGTGGCCGACATCGGTGACGTGGCGATCAACACCTTCAATCTGCTCGACGCCGTGCGCATCATCGAAGAAGCCTACGACAACATCCTCGAGCACAACGTGATCCCGATGACCCTGGGCGGCGACCACACCATCACCCTGCCGATCCTGCGGGCGATTCATAAAAAGCACGGCAAGGTCGGTCTGGTGCACATCGATGCCCACGCTGACGTCAACGATCACATGTTTGGTGAGAAGATCGCCCACGGTACGACCTTCCGTCGCGCCGTCGAAGAAGGTCTGCTGGACTGCGACCGCGTGGTGCAAATCGGTCTGCGCGCGCAGGGTTACACCGCTGACGACTTCAACTGGAGCCGCGATCAAGGTTTCCGCGTCGTACAAGCCGAAGAGTGCTGGCACAAGTCGCTGGCTCCGCTGATGGCCGAAGTGCGCGAGAAAGTCGGCGGCGGTCCGGTGTACCTGAGCTTCGACATCGACGGTATCGACCCGGCCTGGGCGCCTGGCACCGGCACCCCGGAAATCGGTGGTCTGACGACCATTCAGGCGATTGAAATCGTCCGTGGCTGCCAAGGCCTCGACCTGATCGGTTGCGATCTGGTAGAAGTCTCGCCCGCTTATGACACCACCGGCAACACCTCGCTGCTGGCCGCCAACCTGCTGTACGAAATGCTCTGCGTACTGCCTGGCGTGGTCCATCGCTGAGGGTCGGGTCATGAACGAACGTGATCAGGTTTTGCAAGCGGCTGCCGATCTGGTGGCCGCCTTCGCCCGTAACGATCGCGAAGCTTACTTCGGCGCGTTCAGCGCCGATGCGAGTTTCGTCTTCTACACCCTCGAACAGCCGCTGCTGTCGCGCGATGCCTATCAGGCCTTGTGGGACAGCTGGCGCGCCGAGGATGGCTTCGAGGTGCTTGCGTGCACCTCGAGCAACGCCTTTGTCAGCCTGCAGGGTGACGTGGCGATTTTCATCCATGACGTGGCCACCGAGCTGCGCATGCAAGGGGAGCAACACTTCAGCCAGGAGCGCGAGACGATTGTTTTCAAGAAACAAGCGTCGAGCCTAGAACAACAAGGCCATTGGCTGGCCTGCCACGAACATTTGTCCGCAATGCCGGAAGGGCTGCCATCCCCTTAGCCAAAACAGGTGACGCCTCACGCACGATGAGGCGCGCCTTTATGATCGGAGCAGATCATGAATAACAACAACAACGACCAAAGCCTTACGCAAATTGAAACCCACGGGGTCGAACAGATCCCGGACCACGAACGCAGCGCAGGCCCGACGGACTTGTTCCGGATGATCTTCGGTGGTTCGAATACCTTTGCCACCGCCGTGCTCGGCAGTTTCCCGGTGCTGTTCGGTCTGTCTTTTCAGGCCGGCGTCTGGGCGATTGTGTCGGGCGTGCTGCTCGGCTCGCTGATCCTCGCACCGATGGGCCTGTTCGGCCCGCTCAACGGCACCAACAATGCCGTGTCGTCCGGTGCGCACTTCGGCGTGCACGGGCGGATCGTCGGTTCGTTCCTGTCGCTGTTGACCGCCATCGCGTTTTTCTCGCTCTCGGTGTGGAGTTCGGGGGATGCGCTGATCGGTGGTGCGAAACGCCTGATCGGCTTGCCGGAAACCGACCTGACTCTGGGCCTGGCCTACGGTCTGATCGCGATCCTGGTGCTGACCGTGTGCATCTACGGCTTCCGCTTTCTGCTGTGGGTGAACAAGATCGCGGTGTGGAGCGCCAGCCTGTTATTCCTGCTGGGCATCTTTGCCTTCGCCGGTCCTTTCGACGCGCATTACGCGGGCACCGTCAGCCTCGGTCAGCCGGGCTTCTGGGCCGCGTTCATCGGCGCCGCGCTGGTGGCGATGAGCAACCCGATTTCCTTCGGTGCGTTCCTCGGTGACTGGTCGCGCTACATCCCGCGTGACACCTCCAAGCAACGGATCATGGCGGCGGTGGTGCTATCGCAGATCGCCACGTTCATCCCGTTCCTGTTCGGCCTGACCACCGCGACCATCGTCGCGATCAAGGCGCCGGACTACATCGCGGCGAACAACTATGTCGGCGGTTTGCTCGCTGTGTCGCCGAGCTGGTTCTTCTTGCCGGTGTGCCTGATCGCGGTGATCGGCGGCATGTCCACCGGCACTACCTCGCTGTATGGCACCGGGCTGGACATGTCCAGCGTGTTCCCGCGTGTTCTCTCGCGAGTGAAAGCGACGCTACTGATCGGCGTGCTGTCGATTGCCTTCATCTTCATCGGCCGCTTTGCGGCGAACCTGGTGCAGAGCGTGTCGACTTTCGCCGTGCTGATCATCACCTGCACCACGCCATGGATGGTGATCATGATCATCGGTCTGTTGGTGCGCCGCGGCTTCTACTGCCCGGATGACCTGCAAGTGTTCACCCGTGGCGAACAGGGCGGACGCTACTGGTTCAGCCACGGCTGGAACTGGCGTGGTCTGGGCGCATGGATCCCGAGCGCGGTGGTCGGTTTGTGCTTCGTCAATCTGCCGGGGCAATTCGTTGGCCCGCTGGGTGAAATGGCCGGTGGCATCGACATCAGCTTGCCGGTGACTCTGGGCCTGGCCTCGGTGGTGTACCTGACGCTGCTAAGCCTGTTCCCGGAACCGCGCGAAGTGTTCGGCCCGAAGGATGCACGTAGCCAAATCCTGGAAAAACCTGAACTGCGCCAGACCGCCTGACGCAGATCCCTGTAGGAGCGAGCCTGCTCGCGAAAGCGATCTGTCAGTCACATCTTTGTTGAATGTGCTGACGCCTTCGTCGGATCGCCGCCCGGAGCAGGCTCGCTCCCACAGTGGGCAGCATTGCTGAACCAAATTTGTTTCACCATAAAAAAGACAATCGGAGACACGCCATCATGGCTTTGGATTTATTCGTCGTCCTCATCTACGCCGCCGGCATGCTCTTGCTCGGCTATTTCGGCATGCGCAAGGCCAAGACCAACGAGGACTTTCTCGTCGCCGGTCGCAACCTCGGCCCAAGCCTGTACATGGGCACCATGGCCGCGACCGTACTCGGTGGCGCGTCCACCGTCGGCACCGTGCGTCTGGGTTACGTGCACGGCATCTCCGGTTTCTGGCTGTGCGCAGCCCTCGGTTGCGGCATCGTCGCGCTGAACCTGTTCCTCGCCAAACCGCTGCTGAAACTGAAGATCTACACCGTTACCCAGGTCCTCGAAAAACGCTACAACCCGATGGCCCGCTCGGCGAGTGCGGCAATCATGCTCGCCTATGCATTGATGATCGGCGTGACCTCGATTCTGGCGATCGGCACCGTGCTGCAAGTGCTGTTCGATCTGCCATTCTGGGTGTCGGTACTCGTCGGTGGTGGCGTCGTGGTGATCTACTCGGCGATCGGCGGCATGTGGTCGCTGACCCTCACCGACATCGTCCAGTTCATCATCAAGACCGTGGGCCTGATGTTCATCCTGTTGCCGATCTGCCTGTACCGCGTCGGCGGCTGGGACGAACTGGTGCTGAAACTGCCGGCGACCGCCTTCAGCTTCACCACCATCGGCTGGGACACGATCATCACCTACTTCATGATCTACTTCTTCGGCATCCTGATCGGTCAGGACATCTGGCAACGGGTGTTCACCGTCAAGACCGCGAAAGTCGCGCAATACGCCGGCAGCATCGCGGGCATCTACTGCATCCTCTACGGCCTGGCCTGCGCGCTGATCGGCATGGCTGCACACGTGCTGATCCCGGATCTGGACAACGTCAACAACGCCTTCGCCGCCATCGTCAAACTGTCGCTGCCGGACGGCATCCGTGGTCTGGTGATCGCTGCGGCACTGGCGGCGATGATGTCCACCGCCAGCGCCGGCCTCCTTGCCGCGGCCACTACTCTGACTGAAGACCTGCTGCCGAAACTGCGTGGCGGCAAACAGTCGAGCCTGGGCATCAACCGTCTGTTCACTCTGCTGACCGGCATCGTTGTACTGGGTATCGCGCTGGTGGTGAATGACGTGATCAGCGCCCTGACCCTCGCTTACAACCTGTTGGTGGGCGGCATGCTGATCCCGCTGATCGGCGCGATTTTCTGGAAACGCGCGACCACCGCCGGCGCCATTGCCTCCATGGGTCTGGGTTTCGCCACTTCGCTGCTGTTCATGTTCAAGGACGGTCTGGATGCCAACACGCCGATCTACTACAGCCTCGGCGCAGGTCTGGTGAGTTTTGTGGTCGTCAGCCTGTTCTCCCCTCGCCCGGCAACCGTGGCGAGTGCGATCTAAGCTCTGATGTAACGACTTGATGCTTTCTTCGACGGGTGTGGCACGGGCGTGTCCTCCCTTATTTCCTGCACCGCGTTGCGCCTAAAAGCGAGCCAGGCAAGGCGCAGTCCGTAGGTAAGGGTTGTTCCTTGCCAAGGACTGCAACGCAGCCTGGCTCGCTTTTAGGCACAACCCGGAGGGCCGGAGCTGATGTCGTGCAGGGCTGCGTTGCTCGGAGCTTATTTGGAAAAACCAAACTACGCTCCTCGCGCCTTGCCCTGCACGACATCAGATCCGGCGCGGTGCAGGAAATAAGGGAGGACACGCCCACTTGCCACACCCGTTTTTTTCGTCTGGAGAAAAGTGAATATGAAGATCGTTTCGCGCGATCAGTGGTTTGAAGTGCAACACTTGAGCGATGGCATTCGGCTGATCCATGAGCCGTATATTCGGCCGTTCTACCGCTGCAACCTGTGGCATGTGCAAGGCCGCGACAAAGACCTGTTGCTCGATAGCGGCTCAGGACTGGTCAGCCTGCGCGAGCAGTTGCCATGGATCACCGAGCGGCCATTGATGGCGGTGGCCAGCCATTGCCATTTCGACCATATCGCCGGGCATCATGAATTTGCTGAACGGCTGGTGCACCCGGCCGAGGCGGACATTCTGGCGGCGCCGAATGGCGAGAATGATCTGAGCCGCGCATTCGTTGGCGATGACATGTTCGAGGCGCACCCGGACTGCCCGTTGTGCTACGCCGAATACCGGGTCAAAGCCGCGCCGGCCACCGGGTTTGTCGAGGACGGCGATGTGCTGGATCTGGGCAATCGCACGCTGCAAGTGCTGCACACACCGGGACATTCGCCGGGCGGCATCAGCCTGTATGAAGCGGCCACTGAAACCCTGTTCAGCGGCGACATCATCTACGACGGGCCGCTGATCGAAGACGCCTACCACTCCAATCTTGAGGATTACGCCAGCAGCCTGCGACGTTTGCAGGCGTTGCCGATTCGCACGGTGCATGGCGGGCATTTCGGCAGTTTTGCCGGCGAGCATTTGCGCTCGATGATTGACCAATGGTTGCGCGGCCACGCCTGAGGCCTGCTTCACTCAAGCAGAACAACCATCAGAAAAATCTGTCATGAGAAGAGCTGCCGTGCGTGCCGCCGTGCACCGATATATCCAGCGTTTGCTGGAAACCCGCGAATTCAACGACAACACCAGCCTGGTGCAACTGGGGCTGGAGAAAGCCGACATCGAAGATTTGATCTTTCATCTGGAAGATGAATTCGGACTGACGGCGTTCACCGCCGAGGAAGACCGCATGCTCAAGACCGCGAAGACTGCGAATGACTTGAGCCGGTTCTTGCTTGAGATTGGCCGGCACTGAAAGCAAAAGATCGCAGCCTTCGGCAGCTCCTGCATTGATTCGTGCAGGAGCTGCCGCAGGCTGCGATCTCTTGATCTTGAATCCTGTGATCTCGGATCGGTGGCGTTACCGGCGCCGTTGTTGACGGCGACGCTGCTCGTCATCGGTGCGGATCGGGACAGGCTGCAGAGGCGGTTCGATCAAGCCGAGGGCAACACCCAAGTCGTGTAGCCAGTTTTGAATTTTCTCTTTCATCGTCATGCCCCCTTCAGGGTGGTGCTGAGCGGCCGGAATTCTGAGGCCGCTTCGCACTGATAATAGTCCGAAGTCCTACGCAATGCTCGGCCAAATCCGCAATGATCTGTTACTGAATTGAACAGAATTCGCCGGCATTGGTTCAGGCTGTTTCGCGGGTTTCGATCTGAGCCGCAGGATAGACAGCTTGCTGCACCTCGACCCAGGCATTGAGGTTGGCGCCGACCATGCCTTTGCGCCACATGAGCCACGTTGTCGCACCCACGAATGGCTCGGCCAACGGGTGCGCCGCGACGCTCTCGCGACCCGGCAGACTGGCAAGCATCGACTCCGCCATCAACGCCACGCCGCTGCCGGCGATCACGCAGGCGAGCATGCCCTGATACGACTCGATTTCCATCGCCCGGCCCATCGCTGCGTGATAGTGGGCGTACCAGGCCTCCAGGCGCATGCGATAGGAACAGCCCTGACGGAAGGTGAACACCGAACGCCCTTCGACATCCTTGGCACTGCGCACGGGCGGATGATCGGTTTCGGTAATCAGCACCAGCCGCTCTTCACACAACGGCACACCGTCGAGTCCGGCCAGTTCCAGCGGGCCATCGACCAGCGCCGCATCGAGTCGACCGGTAAGCAGACCTTCGAGCAACTCGCCACTCGGCGCCGACTGCACCTGCAGGTTCACCGCCGGGTATTGCTTGTGATAACGCGCGAGCAACGCCGGTAAATGGATCGCCGCCGTGCTGTACATGGTGCCGAGGACAAAATCCCCCGCCGGCTGCCCGCCCATCACCGCCGCACTGGCCTGATCGCGTAACGCAAACAACTTGCCGGTGTAGTCCAGCAGAACTTTTCCCGCAGGCGAAAGCTGCAAACGCTGACGCTCACGGACGAAAAGTTCGACACCCAACTGTTCTTCCAGCTGTTTAAGCCGCGTCGACAGATTGGAAGGCACCCGGTGCAAGCGTTCGGCGGCGCGGGTGATCGAACCTTCCTCGGCAACGGCCTGAAAGATCCGCAATTGGCTGAACTCCACAAGCTTTCTCCATAACAGAACAAGTTACTCACTATTATTCAATTTTAAAGAAAGTCAATCAGTCCTAGCCTGACGGTCATTGATCGTTCATAGGAATCCCGACCATGTCGCCCCTGATTCGCTTATCCGCTTGTTTCGTAGCCCTGATGATGGCCATGGGCATCGGTCGTTTCGCCCTCACGCCACAAATGCCGCACCTGCTCAGCGAAGGTCAGTTCGACCTGACGGCCGCCGGTCTGATCGCTGCGGCCAACTACCTCGGTTACCTGCTCGGTGCGGTGGATGCGATGTTTGCGCATCGCCCGCAGCAGGTGCAGCGACGCCTGCACGGCGGCTTGTGGCTGTGTGTTTTGCTGACGCTGGCGTCGTTTTGGGCCACGGGCTTTTGGTCGCACTTGGTGCTGCGCTTCGGCACCGGGGTGGCGAGTGCCTGGGTGCTGGTGATGATCACGTCTTTAAGCCAGCCACTGGCAGCGGCAGCGGGTCGTCCACGTTTGGGCGCGTTGGTATTTGCCGGGCCTGGGCTGGGGATTTTTCTGACGGGGTTGTTGGCGCTGGTCTCCCACCTGCTCAATCAGACCTCGGCGACGCTGTGGCTGATTTACGCCGCTGCGGCACTGGTGATGATGCTCGGCGTCTGGCGCATTTTGCCGCAGCCGGTCGGTGGCTTACCGGTGGTTGTGACTGACGCCAACCCACCGACTCAAGGTATCGGCCGTCTGGCGACCATTTATGCCCTGTATGGCATCGGCTACATCATCCCCGCGACGTTTCTCTCGCAAATGGCCAACGCACAGTTCCACGGACAGTGGCAGGCGGATCTGTTCTGGCCGTGCTTTGGTCTGGCCGCCGCGCTCGGCGTGTTGCTGGTGAGCCTGCGTCGTCACGACCCCGCGACCACCCGGCATTGGTTGATGGCAACGTTATGGCTGCAAGCGGCGGGAGTATTCGCCTGCCTGCTGAGCAGCGGCCTCGGTCTGGCGCTGGGGGTCATTCTGTGTGGTACGCCGTTCCTCGCCTGCATGCAATTGGTCATGCAACGCTCACGGGAAATCGCGCCCCACGCAACGCAGCGCAACGCCGGACTGCTGACCGCGTGCTTTGCCGTCGGCCAGCTCAGCGGCCCATTACTGGCAGCATTGAGCAGCCATTTCAGCGGTGGCCTGCAACCGGCGCTGGTGATCGCCGGCAGCGGTTTGCTGATCGCCGGCGGCCTGGCGATGCAATCGACTAACGCTGGCCCAGCGCTTGGCGCAAACGCCTGCGCAGCCACTGCTCGGCGCTGACAAAGGTGATGCCGAGCAACACCAGCACGGCGCCGATGACGAAATTCACGCTCAGTTGTTCGCCCAACAGAATCACGCCGAAGGTGACGCCGAACAGCGGCGTCATGAACGAGAACACCGCCAGGTTGGCGGCCAGATAACGGCGCAGCAGCCAGAACCAGATCAGGTAGCTGAAGAACGACACCACCAGGCCCTGGAACAGCACGCTGGCCACCGCTACGGGCGTCAGGCTGACATGGGTGATCTGACCACTGAACAAGGCGATCAACAGCAGGCCGACAAAGCCGACCATCAATTGATAGAACAGGGTCAATGTCACCGGGGCTTCCGACAGTCGCGAGGCACGAACGACCACGGTGGTGGCCCCCCAACAGGCGCCGGCCAATATGCCGAAGGCATCGCCGAGCAGCATACGCCGGTCGAGGTTGTCCCACGACACACCGCCGGCGAAGGCGATTGCGATACCGATGAACGCCAGTAGGATCCCCAGCCACTGCAACGGCCGCAGGCGCTCGCTGGCCAAAAGAAAATGCACGCCCAACGCGGTAAAAATCGGCGCGGTGTAGAGGAAGACCGACATGTGCGCGGCGGTGGTCAGTTGCAAACCTTCAGCAATGAAGAAAAACTCCAGACCGAACAGCGCACCGGCCAGCAAACCGCCGCGCCAAGTAACGCCGACCTGGTCCCAGCCGCCCCTCCAGCAGATCAGCAAGCCGACCAGCAGTGCGGAAATCCCCGAGCGCGCCGCCGCTTGCATCACGGGTGCAATGTCTGGCGCGGCCCACTTGATCATTACTTGCTGCACGCCCCAGATCAGGCACAAGCCGATCATCACCTGCAAGGCAAAACGGTCGGCATTGCGCCGCTCGCTACTCACCGCAACACCTCGAACACACACAACATGGCAGGCCATCCAATGGTCAGAAATCAGTGTCGAGGATTATCAATCAGTCGGGCGGAAAAAGCCGTCTGGAAAAGACATTTTGTGCTTCAGTGGCGTCAGCGCTGAATGGCTGTCGGCTGCGCCGCCAATCGCGAGCAGGCTCGCTCCTACAGTTGATCGCGTTCCCCGGTAGGAGTGAGCCTGCTCGCGATGGCGTCAGTTCAATCGACGCGGGTCAGCGATCAGCTCCAGCAAACCGCCTCGCCAGCAAAAACCCGACAGCACAGGCGACCGCCGTGGCAAACGTGCCCCACGCCCAATCCATCAGCGTCACCTGCACCGACCAGCCACGCAACGTCGCCCAATTGGTCAGGTCGTACGTGCCATACGCCACCAGCCCCAGCAACGCGCCCCGCTTCGCCGCCCATTGCCATGTCACGGCCGGCAGCACCACAAACACCACACAACCGAAAACATACAGGCAATAAAAAACCGCTGCCGGAACCAGCAGCGGTTTATCGAGCATCAGCGGACCGAGCAGTTCGCGATAGGTCGGCGCCATCAACAGGCCGAGCCAGATGCCGTCGAGCAGCAGAAACGCAATCAGCGTCGCAACATAGGCAACCAGAGTTTTCTTCATAACACCCGCCCTCATGTAGGAGCTGCCGCAGGCTGCGATCTTTTGACTTTGTTTTTAAAAGACAAGATCAACAGATCACAGCCTGCGGCAGCTCCTACATGGGGCCAGCGGTGGCTCAGGTTAGTTCAATGCGATCGGCGTGGATAACGATCTTGCCTTCCTTGTACAGCGCACCGATGGCCTTCTTGAAGTTGCCTTTGCTGACGCCGAACAGGCTGCTGATCAGCGCCGGATCGCTCTTGTCGCTGACCGGCAGCGTGCCGCTGTTATCACGCAACTTGGCGAGGATCTTCGAGTTGAGGCTGCTGGCCGCTTCCTGGCCAACCGGTTGCAGGCTCAGGGCAATTTTGCCGTCGGCGCGCACTTCCTTGATGTAGCCCTTCTCGCTCATGCCGGCGCGCATGAACTTGAAGATTTCGTTCTTGTGGATCAAACCCCAATGCTTGTTGTTGATGATCGCCTTGAAGCCCATGTCAGTGGCTTCGGCAACCAGCAGATCAACTTCCTGACCCAGGCTGTAGTTCGCCGGGGTCTTGTCGAGGTAGCGATCCAGACGCGCAGTGGCGGTGATGCGGCGGGTGTGCTTGTCGAGGTAGACGTGCACCACGCAATATTCACCGGCAGTCATCTGCCGTTTTTCTTCGGAGTACGGCAGCAACAGGTCTTTCGGCAAACCCCAATCGAGGAACACGCCGATGCTGTTGACTTCAACAACTTTCAGGCTGGCAAATTCACCGACCTGAACTTTTGGTTTTTCAGTGGTAGCGAGAAGTTTGTCTTCGCTGTCCAGATAAACAAATACGTTGAGCCAGTCTTCATCTTCGCTGGGAATATCTTTAGGGATATAACGGTTGGGCAAAAGAATCTCGCCATCGGCACCGCCGTCCAGATATAAACCGAAGTTAGTGTGTTTAACCACTTGCAAACTGTTGTAACGCCCGACTAAAGCCATTTCCAGAACCCTCATTGCGTGGGCGGCATTCTACCCGTTTTTGCCTGCGACGTCGGGCGGTAGATCGGCGGTTGCCGGGAATTCTGCGCAACGCCTTGATTTTCCTTGATCTGCGCCGCACCGGGTGCCACTCGTCAGTCGGCTGTGCGCCCTCGCGGCATATCGCCACACCGCTGAAATCCATTAATCTTCTTATTTAAAACAGCAGGTTAGCCAAGTATTTCGAATATTGAATCGAGCATACTGCAGTGCAGCGCTAGGTTATTCCCGGGGATATTTACCAAGCAATTGTCAAGTTATTCCTGTACGATGCCTGGCCGAGTTACTTTTCTACAGGTTAATGGCCGCCATGCGTGTAAAAGCATCCACCAGCAAAGCAAAGCCAGCTCCAGCCGTTGAAACCAGCGAATCGATCAACGATCAGATCGCAGCGTTCCTCAAGTCCGGCGGCGAGATCCAGCAAATTGCCAAAGGCGTCAGTGGCCAGACGTTCGGCCCGTCCAAGCAGATCAGCCTGGGCAAGAAGTAACACCCGGTTTTACCCCCGTCCAGAGGCGCTTTGAGCTTCGAAGCGCCTGGACTGGCACCGCGAAACACCCTCCCCGCTTTAAACAAATCAAATACCAAAAATTCTGAAAATCGACGAACGGCCATCAATGCCGAACATTCGCCGGTATCCTTGCACGCGTCTGGATCAAGCGTTTCAGCAGGCCCGCCGTCCTGCACTCGCTGTTCATGGAGTGACGCATGCGCAAAACATCCTGTTTATTACTCGTTGGCCTGCTGGCCGGTCCAACCGCGCACGCGCAAGTTTTCCAGCGTGAAATGGGCGACTTCGACCTCAAGCTCGGCACCACGCCAACGCGCAGCATGGCCCAAGGCCTGGTCAAACCCTCGGCGGCCGGGTCGTTTCATGGCGGCCTCGATCTGAGCCACGACAGCGGCCTCTATGTCGGCCAATACGCGCCGAGCATGGGCATCACGCCGGGCAAGAATCTCGAAATCGATTCCTACGTCGGTTTTAAACAACCCTTCGATCAAACCCTCGGCTACGAAGTCGGCATGATCCATTACAGCTATCCCAGCGTGGAAACCCTCGACAGCCAGGAGCTGTTCGGTGGCCTGACCCTGCTTGGCAGTCGTTTCGGCGTGGCATTGAGCAACGACCCGGATAAGCAGAACAACACCTTGTTTGCCGATCTTGGCGGCAATCAGCCGTTCGGCATCGGCGTCAGCATGAAATACACCACCCACCAATTGAACAAACCGGTGGCCGTGGACGGTGGTTATGTCAGCAGTTTCACCGATTGGTCAGTACAACTGTCGCGGCCGTTCATGGGTGTCGACCTTGACCTGATCTACAGCAACTCCAGCCTCAGCGGCAGCGATTGCTCGGCCTACTCCGGGCACAACAGCCAGTGCGACGGTCTCGTCACCCTCAAGGCCGAACGCGCATTCTATTGATCGGCTGAACTGCCGCGCGCATCCTGCATCACATAAGAATCAGACTCCCGAAGCCAGGCCATGCAAGGATTCGCTCATGTCTCGCTGGTTCAAACACATTGCCGCACTGTTGGTCTTCACCCTCGCCCTCGGCGCCTGCAGCCGAGTCGGCCTGGCTTATCGCAATCTCGACGTGATCATTCCGTGGACGCTCGGCGACTACCTGGACATGAACGGCGAGCAGAAAGACTGGTTCAACGAACGGCTCAAGGATCACCTGAGCTGGCATTGCACCACGCAATTACCGGGCTATCTGGACTGGCTGGATCGCTTGCAGACCATGGTCGAAACCAATCAGGTCACCGATGCCGCGCTACAGGCGCGCACCGTCGAAGCCAAGCAAGCGATTGCGCAAACGGCGAAGGAAATCACGCCTTCGGCCATCGAATTATTGCAAGGTCTGGATGACAAGCAAGTGGCCGAGATGAATGAGGCGTTTGCCAAGGATCTGCGCAAGCGTCAGCAGGAGTACCTGAAACCACCGCTTGATCAACAGATTGCCGAGCGTGGCGCGCGCATGGTCAAGCGCCTCAACGATTGGCTTGGGCCATTGAGCGCCACACAAGAGCAGCGGGTCATGGCGTGGTCGACCGCCCTGGGCGATCAGTACACCCAATGGATTGCCAACCGGGCCCATTGGCAGAAGCAGTTCAGTGCGGCTGTAGCGCAACGCAAAAGTCTCGAATTCCCACAGAGAATCGAGACCCTTCTGGTCAATCGCGAGAGTTTATGGACAGCGGATTACCGCAAGGCCTTCGCCGATACTGAGGCGCAGGGACGCTCGCTGGCGGTTGATCTGATGGCTGAGAGCTCGCCGCAACAGCGCCAGCGGTTGTTGAAGAAGATCGAGGGTGTGCGTAAAGACTTCAACGACCTCAAATGCCTCAAAGCCGCGAAGCAGAACTAGAAACAAAGATCGCAGCCTTCGGCAGCTCCTACAGAGATCGGTGTAGGAGCTGCCGAAGGCTGCGATCTTCTGCTTTCAGAGCCTCAGGCGATCTGGGCCTTCGAAGCCACTTCATCAAACGTCGCCTCGGCCAGCGGATCGTCCTGTTCATCCAGCACCTCACGCGGATGATCATTGCCGGGAATGCTGCTGTCTATCAGGCTCAACAGGCTGGAACCGCGAGGCGTCAGCACAAAATTGTTGCCGGTGCTGCCCTCTTCATCCGGACGCGGTGCGATGTAGCCACGCAACAACAGCAAGCGTTCATAGTCGCAAGCCAGCGTTTTCAGATGATCAAGGTTCTCGATCGGCTCGCCGGCGCTGGCTTTTTCCGCCGCATAGTCTTCGGCGTAAGCCCGAGGGGCAAAACTGTGGCCGGCGCTGTTTTGCACTTCATGCAGCAAGCGCTCAATCAAATCCCAGTTATAAGTCGTCATCCTGATTCAACCTCCGGTGCGCGTGATTTATGGCGCGTTCATAGGTTGTGACCGGAGCCGCTCGCAGCCGTTCAGCCGCATGTTGCGCGACCACCGACCGGCGGTCTGTCGATTTCCCGCAGGGTTAAACGACTAGTCTGAAACAGACGGTTTCAACCCCGCAGGAGAAATCATCATGAACGTTGAGAATCATCCGGTGGTATCGCGCGAAGAATGGCTCGCCGCCCGTAAGCAACACCTCGCTCACGAGAAAGCCTTCACCAAGGAACGCGACCGCCTCAGCGCAGAACGTCGCGCGCTGCCATGGCTGAAAGTCGAAAAGGATTACCATTTTCAAGGCCCGAACGGCGAACTGAAACTCGCCGACCTATTCGGTAAACACAGCCAGTTGATCGTTTACCACTTCATGTTTGCCAAGGATTGGGAGGAAGGTTGTCAGGGCTGCTCTTTCCTCAGTGACCATATCGATGGCGCCAACCAGCATCTGGCGCATCACGACATTGCGCTGGTGGCTGTGTCCCATGCGCCATTCAACGAGTTTCAGGCGTTCAAACAACGGATGGGCTGGAAATTCGACTGGGTGTCGTCAGAAGGCTGCGACTTCAACTATGACTTCGGCGTGTGTGCCCGTGCCGACGATGTCGCGGCGGGAACGGCTACCTACAACTACGAAAAAACTGACAGCGCCGAGGAAGAAATGCCCGGGCTGAGCGTGTTTTATCGCGACGCAAATGGCGACATCTTCCACACCTATTCAACGTATGCACGTGGTCTCGACATGCTGGTCGGTGCCTACAACTATCTCGACCTCACGCCCAAGGGCAGGAATGAAGACGAGATCATGGAATGGGTTCGGCATCATGATCGATATGACGGGCAAACCCGATCCAGCTGCTGCCATGGCGACTGAACTTTTCGCAGCAAAAAGGCCTCAACCGGTTAACCCGCCTTAACCGGAACTGAGGCCCTCCCCATGAAAACCCTGATCAAGCTCACTCTCGCCGCCACTCTTGCCTGCGCCTTGCCCGTCTGGGCCTGTACGCCGGAAGAGGCCACCGCCAAACGCGAACAACTGGCCAAGGAAGTTGCCAAGCTCACCGAACAGAATCCGGCCAAGGCCAAGGAGATCAATGCCGAGTTGCAGAAGATGGATCTGGGTACGGCCAGTGCGGATCTGCCGGATAAATGCCAGTTGATTGATCAGCGGTTGAAAGAACTCGGTACGGCCGAGAAGAAAACCGAAAGTTAAAAACAAAAGATCGCAGCCTGCGGCAGCTCCTACGCCGATCACCGTAGGAGCTGCCCAGGCTGCGATCTTTTGCTCATGAAAATGCACAAATGCATTTATTTATTTGCATAAACGCATAACCCGTCTACGGTTACATCGAGCAAGGAGATCGGCAACCGCCATCGGAGATGGCAACCCTCAAGCGCCGATCGCTCGGCAACACCCTTACAAGCGGGACGCTTGTTTTCATTCATGGAGGATTGAAAAAATGTTAACCACTGAAGCAAGACCCTATACCAGCGAATCACTGCCAAGGTGCCTCATCGGTCATCTGCTCGACCCACAACTGGTCGAAGTCGAAGCGGCAGAACACGCCAGCGCTTTTGCCGCTGGCAGCCTCAACTTCAGCATGCAGCAACAGACCCAGACCAACTGGTGCTGGGCCGCCGTTTCCGCCTCGGTCGGCAACTATTACGGCACCGGCAACTGGACTCAGTGCGGTGTGGCCAGCACTCAGCTCGACCGCAACTGCTGCAATCAGCCAGGGCCGTGCAACGTCTACGGCTATCTGGACTCGGCCCTGCAAACCACCCGCAGCTACAACGGTATGAATCAGGGTTCGCTGCAGATGTCGGCGATCCAGAACCAGATCAGCATGGGCCGCCCGGTCGGCCTGCGCTGTGCCTGGTACGGCGGCGGTGCGCATTTCCTGACGATCTACGGCACCAACGGCGATTACGTGCTGGTCGCGGACTCGATCTACGGTTATTCGACCCGTGCGCTGAATGCCTTTCCCCGTGCCTACAATGGCGGCGGCAACTGGACTCACACTTACTTCACGGTAAAAAATTAGGAGGGCGACATCATGCAACTGACTTATCCAAAGGCGCCTTCCAACGGCGTACAGACCTTGCGCCCGGCCCTGCAAGCCGCGCTGCAAACCCCGGGTTTTGGCGCCAGTCGCCAGTTCGCCAACGCTGTACCGGCGAAAATCAGCCTCAGCGAAGCCTACCGTGGCTATTCGCTCAGCCTGGATGACCTGAGCCAAGGCAAAGGCCTGAAAGACGCACGAATCGGCGACTGGCATTACCTGGTCTTTGCCGACGGCGTGACGATTGCCGATGCGCAATTGGCCGAGGTGCGCGGGCATGTCGAATTCGCCTCGCTGAATCACGGCGATCACGCCGCTGCTACGGTGAGTGCGCTGAAACTGGCAGAACAAGCGCCGCAACTTCAAGGCAAGAGCGTCGAGTTGCGTGTGCTGTTTGTCTCAGCCCTGCACGTTGTAGCGATCTGGCTGCATGCTGACGGTGAGGACGTGCTGATCCCGATCGAGCCGACGCCCAAGGAGTTGGCGGTTACCGGGTTGTACAGCGAAGCAACACTTCTCGGCGCATTGAAACCGGCAGCGGATCAAGCCAAGCGGCGCTTTGACGCCGACACCAGTGGCCAGCTCGGCAACTGATGGACGAAAAAAAACCCGGACATTGTCCGGGTTTTTCATGCACGCCTGAAACGCTTTACTCAGCCGCAGGCTCTGCTGGCTTGCGGCGCTTCAGCGGGGCCATGCCGTCGCTGCTCACCAACGAATCCGGCTTCGGACGGTTGGCGCTCTTGCGCTTGGTCGGCGTCTTCGCGGCGGTTTTCTTCTTGTCGCCCTTGGCGTCGGTCTTTTTCTTCTTCACGCCGACGGCCTTGCCCGAGGCCTTGACCTTTTTCGGTCCGCCGTAGGTGCCTTTGACTTCCTTGATGGTGCGGCGCTCGAAGCTCTGCTTCAGGTAGCGCTCGATGCTCGACATCAGGTTCCAGTCGCCGTGGCAGATCAGCGAGATCGCCAGACCATCGTTACCGGCGCGGCCAGTACGGCCGATGCGGTGCACGTATTCGTCGCCGCTGCGTGGCATGTCGAAGTTGATCACCAGATCCAGACCATCGACGTCCAGGCCACGGGCCGCAACGTCGGTGGCAACCAGAATCTTCACGCCGCCCTGCTTCAGACGGTCGATCGCCAGTTTGCGATCCTTCTGGTCTTTCTCACCGTGCAACACGAACGCTTTGTATTCCTGAGCCACGAGGCGGCCGTAGATGCGGTCGGCCATGGCGCGGGTGTTGGTGAAGACGATGGCCTTCTGATAAGTCTCGTTGGCCAGCAGCCAGTTCACAATCTGCTCTTTGTGCTGATTGTGGTCGGCGGTGATGATTTGCTGACGGGTGGTCGAGTTCAGTTGGCTGACCGCGTTGAGCTGCAAGTGCTCAGGGTTGTTCAGCACCTTGCCGATCATGTCGCGCAGACCGGAACCACCGGTGGTGGCGGAGAACAGCATGGTTTGCTGACGGTTCGGGCATTCGTCGACCAGACGCTGCACGTCTTCGGCAAAACCCATGTCGAGCATGCGGTCGGCTTCGTCGAGTACCAGCACTTCGACTTCTTTCAGGTCGAGGTTGCCGGCGTTGAGTTGCTCGATCATCCGGCCCGGGGTGCCGATGAGGATGTCCGGCACTTTGCGCAGCATCGCGGCCTGGACCTTGAAGTCTTCACCGCCGGTGATCAGGCCGGACTTGATGAAAGTGAACTGCGAAAAGCGCTCAACTTCCTTCAGCGTCTGTTGGGCCAGTTCGCGGGTCGGCAGCAGGATCAGCGTCTTGATGCTGACGCGAACCTTGGCCGGGCCGATCAGGCGATTGAGGATCGGCAGAACGAAAGCGGCGGTTTTGCCGCTACCGGTTTGCGCCGTCACCCGCAGATCACGCCCTTGGAGCGCCAGCGGGATGGCCGCGGCTTGCACAGGCGTTGGCTCGACAAATTTCAGCTCGGCCACAGCTTTAAGCAGGCGTTCGTGCAGGGCGAATTGGGAAAACACGGGTGCTACCTCGAAGATATGCAAAAAAACAGCTGCATAGGTTACCGGTTTCGAGCGCTCAGGCCGAGTTTCTTTGTGCAAACGGACGTAATCAGTGGCTTTTTTGTTGCTCGATTTGTCTCCAACGGTAATACACGGCGTCTTAAATGCTCTAATCGCCCATCGCGTCTTACAGAAGAATCGTTGCTCATATGGATTTCAAACAGCTCTGGCTCAACGCCCAAGACCTCTGGGGCACCCTCGAACAGCATCCGCTTTTGCAGGCGGGGCTCGCGCTGACGGTGTTATTGGTGATCGCGCTGTTGCTCGGACGAGTGGCGCGCTATCTGATCCTGCACGCCAGCCGCATGCTCGGCCGCCAGCCGGCGCTGCACTGGATCAATGACTTTCGCCACAACAAAGTGTTTCAGCGTCTGGCGCAGATGACGCCGTCGCTGGTCATTCAGTTCGGCTTGCATCTGGTGCCGGAACTGAGCAAAACCGCCATGACCTTCCTCGGTAATGTGGCGCTGTCGTTCACCATTCTGTTCTTGTTGCTGGCAGTCAGCGCCCTGCTCAACGCCCTGCTCGACATCTATGCACGCACCGAACACGCCCGTACGCGCTCAATCAAGGGCTATGTGCAACTGGCGAAAATGGTCTTGTACGTGTTCGGCGCAATCATCATCGTTGCCACGCTGATCGACCGCTCGCCGCTGTTGCTGCTCTCCGGTCTGGGTGCCATGTCGGCGGTGATTCTGTTGGTCTACAAGGACACCCTGCTGTCGTTTGTCGCCAGCGTGCAGTTGACCAGCAACGACATGCTGCGGGTCGGCGACTGGATCGAGATGCCGCAAGTCGGCGCCGACGGCGATGTGGTCGACATCACCCTGCACACGGTCAAGGTGCAGAATTTCGACAAGACCATCGTCTCGATCCCGACCTGGCGGTTGATGTCCGAGTCGTTCAAGAACTGGCGCGGCATGCAGCAATCCGGCGGGCGCCGAATCAAGCGCAGCGTGTTCATCGACGCCAGCGGCGTGCGTTTCATCCGTGATGACGAGGAAGAAAAACTCTCGCAAGTGCACCTGCTGACCGACTACATGAGCCGCAAAAAAGCCGAGCTCAAGGCATGGAACGAGGCCCAGGGTAATGTCGCGGCGATGTCGGCCAACCGGCGGCGCATGACCAACATCGGGACCTTCCGCGCGTATGCACTGGCGTATCTGAAGAGTCATCCAGAGATTCAGCCGAACATGACCTGCATGGTGCGGCAGATGCAGACCACGGCGCAGGGCATTCCGCTGGAGATCTACTGCTTCACCCGCACCACGGCGTGGGCCGATTACGAGCGGATTCAGGGGGATATTTTTGATTATCTGCTGGCGGTGTTGCCGGAGTTTGGCTTGAGCCTGTATCAGCAGCCGAGTGGCGGGGATTTGCGGTCGGGGTTGTTGCCGGCGGTGCTCGGCGCGGCGAGCATTCCCGAGCCGCAGAAGCACCTCATGTAAAACACAATTCCCCTGTAGGAGCTGCCGAAGGCTGCGATCTTTAGACTTTAAAGATCAAAAGATCGCAGCCTTCGGCAGCTCCTACAGGGGTTATGCGGTGCGGCGGATGCCCAGTCGACTAATCCATACGGCAGCGAGGATGACGCTGCCACCAAGGAACAACCTGCCCAATTCCTCATGCTGATTCCAGATCAGCAGATTCAGCAGCAATCCCACCGGCACATGCAGGTTGTTCATCACCGCCAGCGTGCCGCCGTTGACCATGCACGCGCCTTTGTTCCACCAGTACATGCCCAGCGCGGTCGAGACCAGACCGAGGAACAGCAGCACGCCCCACTGCAGCGGCGCTTCCGGCAGGAAATTCGCTTTGCCGAACATCAGGAATGCCGGCAGCACCACCGCCAGCGCGCCGAGGTAGAAGAAGCCGAAACGCCGGTAATGCGGCAGATCGCTCGGGTGCCTGGCTACCAGGTGTTTGTACATCACTTGCCCTGCGGCGTAGGTGAAGTTGGCCAGTTGCAGCAGCAAGAAGCCCATGAAGAAGTCCGGGCTGATGCTGTCGAAGCGAATCACTGCCGCGCCGCCCACCGCCACTAGCGCGGCGATCAGCGCCCACGGATTGAAGCGCCGGTTCAGCGCATCTTCGATCAACGTCACGTGCAACGGCGTGAGGATGGTAAACAGCAACACCTCCGGCACGGTCAGCACGCGGAAGCTCAGGTACAGGCAGACGTAGGTCACGCCGAACTGCAACGCGCCGATCACCAGCATGCCGCGCATGAACGAAGGTTCGACCGAGCGCCAGCGGGTCAGCGGGATAAACACCAGCCCGGCCAGCACCACGCGCACCAGCACCGCGAAGTAACTGTCGACATGACCGGCCAGGTATTCGCCAATCAGACTGAAGGAAAACGCCTGGATCAGCGTGACAAAAAGTAGATAGCCCATGCTCGCCCCTAATTTGAATGGCGGCGACGATAGCGGTTTTTCCACCCTGCAACCAACAAAAATCCCCCTGTAGGAGCTGCCGCAGGCTGCGATCTTTTGATGTTGATTTTAAAAAAAAACAAGATCAAAAGATCGCAGCCTGCGGCAGCTCCTACAGGGGATCGGTGAGTTACGGGCAAAAAAAAGCCCGATCTCGCTAATGCGTTCAATCGGGCTACAGCACTCAGGAGCAACAAGTGCAAAGGGAGGTTCGATGCGCGTAGAGCCTTGAAGGGGTTGCGCCAGGTCACTTAAACAATCGGCGATTATCTGGCGATTAACATATCAAGCGACCTGGGACAGCTTGGCGTTGGCCTGATTGAGGCCCTTCTCCTGGAAGTCGCCACCGAGGTTCATGCCTTCGGCGTGAATGAACGTCACGTCGTTGATACCGATGAAGCCCATGACCTGGCGCAGGTACGGTTCCTGATGATCAGCCGGGCCGCCGGCGTAGATGCCGCCGCGAGCGGTGAGCACGTAGGCACGCTTGCCGCTGAGCAGGCCTTGCGGGCCGGTTTCGGTGTACTTGAAGGTCACGCCGGCACGCAGCACGTGGTCGAGCCAGGCCTTGAGGGTGCTCGGGATGGCGAAGTTGTACATCGGCGCGGCCATCACCAGCACGTCGGCAGCGAGCAGTTCATCGGTCAGTGCGTTGGAGCGATCCAGCGACGCTTGTTCGCTGTCGTTGCGCTGTTCGGCAGGTTTCATCCAGCCACCCAGCAGGTTGCTGTCCAGATGCGGTACCGGATTCACGGCGAGGTCACGCACGGTGATCTGATCGGCCGGGTGCGCCGCTTTCCACTGACTGATGAAGGTCTGGGTCAGTTGACGGGAAACCGAGTCTTGCTGGCGGGCGCTGCTTTCGATGATCAGAACGCGGGACATGGTGTGTAGCCTCCATCCGAGAATGTTGTAGGTCGATGGAGTGAAGGTTAAACAGTGCCGCCTCGATGAAAAAGCGCAAATAATTGCTGCAAAGCATCGAATAATTCGTTTAGATGCACCTGAAACCTGTGGGAGCGAGCCTGCTCGCGATAGCGGTGTATCAATCTGACACACCGCTATCGCGAGCAGGCTCACTCCTACAAGGGATCGATCGTTACTTCGGGGTGCAGGTCAGCTTGATGCGCAGCTTGATAATTTCGCGAGTGAACTTGGCCGTGGCGTTTTTATGTTTGCCTGCCGGTACGTCGATGGTGCGAGTGCGTGGCGCCTCGGGGCCATTGCTGAAAACGGCCTTGCACACTGCATCGACATCGCCGTAGTTGGCCACCCGGATCGAGCCGATGTCGTTATCGGTGTCGAAGGTTTCGTAATCGATTTTCATGCCATTGAGATCTTTCTGCACATCGATCGGGTACGCAAAAGCAGTCAGCGGCAGCAACGCCAGCACCACACAACAGAATTTTTTCATTCGGCAGTCTCCATGAAGGACGGCCAGCTTAGGACAAGAGGAGCTATTGATGAAAGCGCCCCGCGTGACCCTGGATCAATGGCGAACATTGCAGGCCGTGGTCGACCACGGCGGATTCGCCCAGGCCGCCGAGGCCTTGCACCGTTCGCAATCGTCGGTGAGTTACACCGTCGCCCGCATGCAGGACCAACTCGGCGTGCCGCTGCTGCGGATCGACGGGCGCAAAGCCGTGCTCACCGAAGCCGGCGGCGTATTGCTGCGCCGCTCGCGGCAACTGGTGAAACAGGCCAGCCAACTGGAAGACCTTGCCCATCACATGGAGCAAGGCTGGGAGGCCGAGGTGCGGCTGGTAGTCGATGCGGCGTATCCGAGCGCGCGGATCGTGCGCGCGTTGACCGCGTTCATGCCGCAGAGTCGTGGTTGCCGGGTTCGCTTGCGTGAAGAGGTATTGTCCGGCGTCGAGGAAGTGTTGCTCGAAGGCGTGGCCGATCTGGCGATCACTGGCCTGAGCATTCCCGGCCACCTCGGGGCGGAATTGAGCGACGTCGAGTTCATCGCCGTCGCCCACCCCGATCACCCGCTGCACCGGCTCAATCGCGAACTGAGCTTTCAGGATCTGGAAACCCAGATGCAAGTGGTCATCCGCGACTCCGGCCGCCAGCAGCCCCGCGACGTTGGCTGGCTCGGCGCCGAACAGCGCTGGACCGTGGGCAGTCTCGCCACTGCCGCAACCTTTGTCAGCAGCGGTCTGGGCTTTGCCTGGCTGCCCCGGCACATGATTGAACGAGAACTGAAAGATGGCTCGCTCAAGCTGCTACCGTTGGATAGGGGCGGCACTCGCAATTCCAGCTTCTACCTGTATTCGAACAAGGACAAACCCTTGGGTCCGGCCACGCAAATCCTCATCGAACTGCTACGCACCTTCGATACGTTACCTCTGGATGCGCCGTACGCCGCCCCCGAACAAGCCTGACACGGAGTTCACCGATGGCCTATTTCGAGCACGATGGTTGCAACCTGCACTACGAGGAATATGGCCACGGTACGCCGTTGCTGCTGGTTCACGGGCTCGGTTCAAGCACGCTGGACTGGGAAATGCAGATCCCGGCACTGGCCGCGCACTATCGGGTGATCGTCCCGGATATTCGCGGCCACGGTCGCTCGGACAAGCCACACGAGCGCTACAGCATCGCTGGATTCAGCGCTGACATGCTTGCACTCATCGAGCATTTGAACCTTGGCCCGGTGCACTACGTCGGGCTGTCGATGGGCGGCATGATCGGCTTCCAGTTCGGCGTCGATCAGCCGCAACGGCTCAAGAGCCTGACCATCGTCAACAGCGCACCGGAGGTCAAATTACGCAGCCGCGACGATTTTTGGCAGTGGTTCAAACGCTGGAGCCTGATGCGCGTGCTCAGCCTCGCGACCATTGGCAAAGCCCTTGGCGGCAAACTTTTCCCGAAACCCGAACAAGCCGGTCTGCGGCAGAAAATGGCCGAACGCTGGGCAAAAAACGACAAACGTGCTTATCTCGCCAGCTTCGATGCGATTGTTGGCTGGGGCGTTCAGGAACGACTTTCCCGGGTGACCTGTCCAACGCTCGTCATCAGCGCCGACCGTGATTACACACCGGTGGCATTGAAAGAAACCTATGTAAAACTGCTGCCGAATGCGCGGCTGGTGGTGATCGCCGATTCGCGCCACGCCACCCCGCTCGATCAACCCGAACGCTTCAATCAAACGCTGCTGGAGTTCCTCGCCGCAGCCGAAATTCAATCTCAGGATCACTGACCCATGCTGAAAAAACTCGCCCTCGCCGCTGGCACCGTGCTGTTTGCCGCCAACCTGATGGCTGCCACGCCGGTCAAAGCACCGCACGTGCTGCTGGACACAACCAACGGTCAGATCGAAATCGAACTGGATCCGGTCAAGGCACCGATCAGCACCAAGAATTTTCTGGATTACGTCAACAGCGGTTTCTACACCAACACCATTTTCCACCGCGTGATCCCGGGCTTCATGGCTCAGGGCGGCGGTTTCACCCAGCAGATGCAGCAAAAAGAAACCAAGGCGCCGATCAAGAACGAAGCCAGCAATGGCCTGCACAACGTGCGCGGCACCTTGTCGATGGCGCGCACTTCCAACCCTGACTCGGCCACCAGCCAGTTCTTCATCAACGTGGCTGACAACGCGTTCCTCGATCCGGGCCGTGACGCCGGTTACGCGGTGTTCGCCAAAGTGGTCAAGGGCATGGACGTGGTCGACATCATCGTCAACTCGCAAACCACCACCAAAAGCGGCATGCAAAACGTGCCTGTAGACCCTGTGATCATCAAGTCGGCCAAAGTCATCGACTAAGCTGTACAGGGCGTATCGAGCGGCGCGGTTCAACACCGCGCCGCTCACACTGATAAAAGGAGAGCCCGGATTCCGGGCGGTTATCTGATGCTCTATCGCCGTTTCGAACAACTGATCGACGTGTTCCGCGATGCCCCCACGGCATCCCCGCCGGATCGCGTACTGCCCTTCTACACCTATTACCTCAAGCAGGTCTGGCCGAGTTTTGCCGCCCTGCTCACCGTCGGATTGTTCGGCGCCTTGATCGAAGTGGCGTTGTTCAGCTACCTCAGTCGCATCATTGACCTCGCCCAAGGCGCACCGAATCCGAACTTTTTTCACGAGCATGGCCTGGAGTTGGCCTGGATGGCCGTGGTCGCGCTGATCTTGCGCCCGGTCTTTGTCGGCCTGCACGACCTGCTGGTGCACCAGACCCTGAGTCCGAGCATGACCAGCATGATCCGCTGGCAAAACCACAGCTACGTGCTCAAGCAAAGCCTGAATTTTTTCCAGAACGACTTCGCCGGTCGTATCGCCCAACGCATCATGCAGACGGGCAACTCGCTACGCGACTCTGCGGTGCAAGCGGTGGATGCGTTGTGGCATGTGCTGATCTACGCGATCAGCTCGCTGGTGCTGTTCGCCGAGGCCGACTGGCGCCTGATGATCCCATTGCTGACGTGGATCGCCGCGTACATTGGCGCGCTCTGTTACTTCGTGCCACGGGTCAAGGAACGCTCCGTGGTGTCCTCCGATGCTCGCTCCAAACTGATGGGGCGGATCGTCGATGGTTACACCAACATCGCCACCCTGAAGCTGTTCGCCCATACCAATTACGAGCAGCAATACGCCCGCGAAGCAATCGAAGAACAGACCGAAAAAGCCCAACTGGCGGGCCGCGTTGTGACCAGCATGGACATCGCTATTACCACCATGAACGGCCTGCTGATCGTCGGCACCACGGGCCTGGCCTTGTGGCTGTGGACGCAATCACTGATCACCGTCGGGGCGATTGCCCTGGCAACCGGCCTGGTGATACGCATCGTCAATATGTCCGGCTGGATCATGTGGGTGGTCACCGGCATTTTCGAAAACATCGGCATGGTCCAGGACGGTTTGCAGACCATCTCGCAACCGGTCAGCGTCACCGATCGCGAACAGGCCAAACCGCTGGATGTAGCCCAGGGCGAAGTGCGTTTCGAGCACGTGGATTTTCACTACGGCAAGAAGAAAGGCATCATCGGCGATCTCAACCTGAACATCAGACCGGGCGAAAAAATCGGCTTGATCGGGCCGTCGGGGGCCGGTAAGTCGACCTTGGTCAACCTGCTGCTGCGTTTGTATGACGTCGAGGGCGGGCGGATTCTGATCGATGGCCAGAACATCGCCGAAGTTGGTCAGGAAAGCCTGCGCGCACGCATCGGCATGATCACGCAGGACACTTCGCTGTTGCACCGTTCGATCCGCGACAACTTGCTGTACGGCAAACCGGAGGCGACCGACGCCGAGCTGTGGGACGCGGTGCACAAAGCCCGCGCCGATGAATTCATACCGCTACTGTCGGACGCCGAGGGCCGTACCGGCTTCGACGCTCACGTGGGCGAGCGCGGGGTGAAACTGTCCGGTGGTCAGCGTCAGCGCATTGCGATTGCGCGGGTGCTGCTCAAAGACGCACCGATCCTGATTATGGACGAAGCGACCTCGGCGCTGGATTCGGAGGTCGAAGCGGCGATTCAGGAAAGCCTGGAAACCCTGATGCAAGGCAAAACCGTGATTGCGATTGCGCATCGGCTCTCGACCATTGCCCGGATGGACCGACTGGTGGTGCTGGAGAACGGCAAGATCGCCGAGAGCGGCACCCACGCTGAATTGCTGGCTCATCGCGGTCTGTATGCACGGCTTTGGGCGCACCAGACTGGAGGGTTTGTCGGCATCGACTGACCCCTCCAAGATCGTTCCCACGCTCTGCGTGGGAATGCAGCCCTTGACGCTCCGCGTCACTGGACGCGGAGCGTCCCTTGAAGCATTCCCACGCAGAGCGTGGGAACGATCACCGCCAGAGTCCGCCAACCACGGGCGCTGGCGGTTTTTTTTGGCCGCTGGAAATCCGTAAAAACCCTGCTGTACTCAGCCAAGGTTCCAGAACGGGGCCTGTCGTAAGTCTGCAAGGATGCACAACTCGATGCAGTCTCGATAGCACGCCTATCAAGGACTCTCTCATGTCTCTGTTCAAACGTTCAGTCACTGAGTTGTTGGGTACGTTCTGGTTGGTATTGGGTGGTTGCGGCAGCGCGGTGATTGCCGCGTCCTCGCCGTTGGGAATCGGGGTGCTGGGGGTTGCCCTGGCGTTTGGTCTGACGGTGTTGACCATGGCATTCGCCATCGGCCACATCAGTGGCTGTCACCTCAACCCGGCCGTGTCGGTCGGACTGTTCGTCGGCGGTCGCTTTCCGGCCAAAGAGTTACCTGCTTACATCATTGCTCAAGTGCTCGGCGCGATCTTCGCGGCAGCGCTGATCGCTCACATCGCCAGTGGCAAGGAAGGTTTTGATATTGCCGCCGGCCTCGCGTCCAACGGTTATGGCGAGCACTCGCCGGGCAAATATTCGATGGCGGCGGGGTTTGTCACTGAGTTGGTGATGACCGCGATGTTCGTGATCATCATCCTCGGCGCCACCGACAAACGTGCACCGCCTGGGCTGGCGCCTATCGCCATCGGATTGGGCTTGACGCTGATCCACCTGATCTCGATTCCCGTCACCAATACCTCGGTAAACCCGGCGCGCAGCACCGGACCGGCACTGATGGTTGGCAGCTGGGCCATTGCGCAACTGTGGATGTTCTGGGTAGCACCGTTGATAGGCGCAGTGGCAGGCGGTGGAATTTATCGATGGCTGGCTGACGAAAAAAACTAAACCTCACGCAACTAAAAGGCCGTATTAGTTAAACTAAAAATACGGCCTTCAATTACATTCACACACTATATAAAATATTCTGAAACAGCGAAAACGCTGACAGACGCCTCTAAGCGTATTACCTTTGACCCCGCAAACAAAAGCAACTTTCTTCACCACCAACACACAAATCTCTCAAGGATTGAGGCATGAACACTTTAATCAACAGCATCATCGCTATTGCCTTGACTACTGGTCTGATGCAAAACAATGCTGTAGCCGATGATACCGGCACTAACGTTTATCGCTGCCAGCAATACAGCGAGGATTTCAAGGGCTACATCTGGAAGCTTAAAGGCTTTTATAGCGACGCGCCTACAGCCGAAGCGTTCATGGAGACCGAGTCCGCCAAGGCTCTGGACCTGAAAAAATGCAAGGTCTGGGTATTTGAAGATAATAGCAGCCACTGGGAGTGGTAAGTAAATGAAATATTACAAAAGTCTAATCGCCGCCGTACTGATCATTGCAACTTATTCAGGTTTTGCTTCTGCCATGCTGTCGCCAACGGTCAATAGCGACTCACCTCTGGAATTCAACATGGGTGAAGCGCTGTCTGAAGTTCGCCCGGAACTAAATTGTTCCGCCAACGCTAACACGGGAAAAGTCCAATGTGATCGACCGGAGTTCATATATACCTGTCAGGTCGCCAAAAAACCAAATCTGATGATTTATTATTATTCTTCGATTGCCACTCTTGAGGATTTTAACAACGTATCCTCGCAGAAAGGGTTAAGCAATTGTGTAGCAGGTGCAAGCTGGTAACCGAGTGTATTTTTAGTTGAACCAACAAGGCCCGAGCAAACTGTCGGGCCTTGTTGTCAGCGGCTTTTTGCAGTTTCGCGTGCGATGCCAAAGCTCAAACCTGTTTGTAAGGCAACGCGGCAACTGCTTCCTGCGCATAGGCGAGCACACCTGCGCGCTCCTGGTGCAGGAAGTCTTTGACCGCAGCTTTCAATCCCGGATGACGCAGGTAGTGCCACGAATGCGTGATCACCGGTTCAAACCCCCGAATCAGTTTGTGCTCGCCCTGAGCTCCCGCATCGAAACGCTGAAAACCATGGGCAATCGCGTAGTCCATGCCCTGATAGAAACAGGTTTCAAAGTGCAGGCTATCGAACTCGGCCAGGCAGCCCCAATAGCGGCCGTAGAAACTGTCGCCGCCGACCAGACTGAACGCCATCGCCACCGGCCGTGAGCCATGTCTGGCCAGCACCACGCGGATCGACTCCGGCATGCGTTCGGCGAGCAAGCTGAAAAATTCCCGGGTCAGATAGGGCGCTTGCCGGCGCACTGCATAGGTGTTGGCGTAGCAAGCATAGACAAAATCCCATCGAGCCTCATCCAGTTGGTGCCCCTCCAGCCATTCAAACTCGAAGCCCTGCCCTGCCACTTGCTCGCGTTCCTTACGCATCTGTTTGCGCTTGCGCGAACTGAGTACGTCGAGGAAATCCTGAAAGTCGCGATAGCCGCGATTTTGCCAATGGTACTGACAGCCGATGCGTTGCAACCAGCCCGGTTGCTCGGCCATCGCGGCGTCGGTGAAAAGGTCGGTGAAATTGATGTGCGCGCTGGATAGCCCTTCGATTTCCAGATACCCCGGCAGGCTCTTGAGCAGTTCGAAACCATCCTCGACGCTAGCCGCCAACAACCGTGGACCGCTGACCGGGCTGAAGGGTACGGCAGTCAGAAGTTTAGGGTAGTAATCAATACCGGCGCGGGCGCAGGCATCGGCCCAGCCGTGATCGAACACGTACTCGCCATAGGAGTGCCACTTGCGATAGCTGGGTAAGGCGGCGATCAGTCGATCCGCTTCGATGTGCAGCAAATGCTCCGCTTGCCAACCGGTGTGTGGGCCGATGCTGCCGCTGTCTTCCAGCGCACTGAGAAACGCATGACGCAAGAACGGCTGGTTCTCCGGTACCAGTGCATCCCAACTGGCCGGGGCGATTTCTGACAGATTTTGCAGGCGTTGCAACGGCATCGACGGGCTCTCCATAACAGGACTTCAGCGCTGGACGAGTATCGCCGATTGCGCCGCAATACACACCCGCATTGGGGCGACAGCGCTCTAGATCAGTAGTTCACGAGCATTTTGTATCGTCATCATCCTGCCATCACTGTGCCACTGCTCTGTCATAAACCATCGCGATACTGGCGCCTGTTTTTAGAGCGCCGGGTTCTACCCGGACACTGTTTTCCGACGTTCACTGCGTCGGTTGTGCCCAGGATGGTTCAGCCATCCTCTCTCATCTTCGGAGATTGCTATGCGTCTTGCTTCCACGAAAACTGCGGCGGCCCTGTGCGGTGGCTTGTTGCTGGCCATGAGCGTTCCGGCCAGTGCTGCAGTCGACGCCAAACTGCTCGACATGCTCAAGGCTAACGGTTCGATTTCCCAGGCGCAGTACGTAGAACTGCAAACTGAACTGGCCAAGGATCAGAAGGCTCAGCAAATCGCGCAGCAGGCGCAGCAAGAGACCAACGAACAAGTCGCCGCCGTTGCGAAGAAAACCAACGAACAAAGCGTTTTCGACCAGAAACTGGCCTGGGCCGCGAAGACCCAGTTCAAGGGCGACGTACGTATTCGTCAGGAAACCATCAAGATCGACGGCGAGCCGAACAACGGCGGCCGCGACAAGGATCGTCAGCGTATCCGTGCCCGTCTGGGTGCCTACACCGAGATCAACCCGCAGGTCGACACCGGCATTCGTATCGCCACTGGCGGCGGCGACGATGCCCGTTCGACCAACCAGGATCAGGACAACTACTTCGACAAGAAGCAGATCTGGCTCGACCTGGGCTATATCGACTACCACCCCGATCAGATCAAGAACCTGCACATCATCGGCGGCAAGATGCTCCAGCCGTGGGTCAGCATGGGCGACGTGATCTGGGACAGCGACATCAACCCGGAAGGTCTGGCCGTTACCTACAAGTATCCACTGGGCAGCAGCGCCGAACTGTTCGGCAGCCTGGGTAACTACAACCTCAAGGACAACGTCGACGGCGATGGCGTGCAATTCCGTCACGACCTGCGTCTGACCGCCGGCCAGTTGGGTAGCCGCTTCAACATCACCGACAACCTCAAAGTGACTTTGGGCGGCAGCGTCTACGCCTACCAGAACGATGAAGACAGCCGCTGCACCGGGACTTCCACACCTTGCGCCCTGGCGGTCAACGGCAACTCGGCTGACAACGAATTCCGTCTGTATGAAGGCTTCAGCCAGGTCGACATCGGTGGTCTGCCAATGCCACTGTCGTTCTACGGTCAGTACGTGAAGAACAACGATGCCGTGACTGATCAGGACACTGCATGGCTGGTCGGTGCCAAGTCGAAAGTCTTCGGCCTGAACCTCGATTACAACTACCGTGACGTGCAGCGCAACGCCGTGGTCGGCGCCTTCACCGACTCCGACTTCGCCAACGGTACCACCGGTTCCCGGGGCCACAAGTTCAAGGTCGGTTACGACATCGACAAGAACTTCGCCATTGGCGCCACGTACTTCCTGACCAAGGCCGACTTTGCCAGCCGTACCCAGCGTGATGCTGACGCCAACACCCTGCAGCTGGATGCGGAAGCCAAGTTCTAAAAACGCTTCACCCTATAGCCCGGTGCGGGCGGAACGATCCCCATCATCCGTTCGTTTCATCCGCACCGAGCTATTCCCTTTACAGGAGCTGCCGGAGGCTGCGATCTTTTGATCTTAAAAAACAAGATCAAAAGATCGCAGCCTCGTTTCACTCGTCAGCTCCTACGAAAAGCGGTCTTTGCGACGTTGCTCGGCCAGGCGCTCTGCCAAGGTATCCACACCCTCTTGCGGCTTCTCCGGCATCGCCTTCAACGTGGCCTGCATCAATTTCATCTGCCGAATGAAGCGCCGGCAATTAGGGCAGAACATCAGGTGATGGCGCACCATCAGTTTTTCGCGAAAGCTTAACTGGCCATCGAGATAATCGCTGGAGCGCGCCACTTGTTCCTTACAGGTCAGCATTCGCCGGTCTCCTCAAAATGCTCCACCGTGGCGAAGACTTTCAGCCGCGCACGATGCAGCAGCACACGGACATTGGAGAGAGAGATCTCCAGAAGATTACAGATCTCCTCCAGCTCCAGGCCCTGACGCTCACGCAACAGCAACACACTGCTTTGCAGCTCCGACAGACTGAGCAAGGTGTGCTCCAGACAGTCACGCAATTCACCTTCGGTGAGCAAGGCTTCCGGGGTGTCCTGATGCCAGGCGAACGGGGCGATCAGCCAATGGCCGTCACCGGGAGAAAAGCGGTCATCATCGATGCTGCCGTGGGGCGACGGCAGGTCATCCATCAACACTTCACGACGATTTTGCTTGTAGCGGCTTTTCGCCGAGTTGGCGGTGATGGTCAGCAGCCAGGTCTTGAGACTGGAGCGGCCTTCGAAGCTGCCAATATGGCGCACCACGGAGAGCCAGGCGTCCTGCACCACTTCCTCGACATGACGCTGACCGACGATGGCATAGGCCACGGCGCGCATGGCGCTCTGGTAGGTGCTGACCAATTCCTTGAAAGCCTTTTGCTCACCGGCCAGCAGGCGTTCGAGCAGTTGAGTGTCGTCCATTGCGGCCATGCATTACCTCTCTGAAAGCAAAAGATCGCAGCCTGCGGCAGCTCCTGCAAGGGTCAGTGCAGGAGTTGCCGCAGGCTGCGATCTTTCAAGGCGCAATCAACGTTTGCGCAGGATCACGCTGCCAATGGAATAACCGGCGCCGAACGAACTCAGCACTGCCAGCGAACCGGCAGCCAGGTCGTCCTGATATTTGTGAAACGCAATCACCGAACCGGCGGAGCTGGTGTTGGCGTAGGTGTCGAGAATCACCGGGGCTTCTTCTTCGGTGGCTTCGCGGCCCAGCAGTTTGCGCACGATCAGGTGATTCATGCTCAGGTTGGCCTGGTGCAGCCAGAAGCGCTTCACATCGCCAACATTCAGCTGGTTCTCTTGCAGATGCTCGCCGATCAGTTCGGCAACCATCGGGCAGACATCCTTGAACACTTTGCGGCCTTCTTGCACGAACAGCTTGTCGCGGGCACCGACGCCCTCTTCAGCTGCGCGGTTGAGGAAACCGAAGTTGTTACGGATGTTGTTGGAGAACTTGGTCAGCAGCTTGGTGCTGACCACGTCGAACTGGTGCTTGGACGTCGCTGTGTCAGCACGTTCGATGATCACCGCAGTCGCGGCGTCGCCGAAGATGAAGTGGCTGTCCCGATCACGGAAGTTCAGGTGCCCGGTGCAGACTTCCGGGTTGACCATCAGGATTGCCCGCGCCTGACCCAGTTGCACACTGTTGGCCGCAGCCTGGATGCCGAAGGTCGCCGAGGAGCAGGCGACGTTCATGTCGAAGCCGAAGCCTTGAATGCCCAGGGCTTCCTGGACTTCGATAGCGATGGCCGGGTAGGCGCGTTGCAGATTGGAACAGGCAACGATCACGCCGTCTATGTCGGCTGCTGTTTTGCCGGCACGTTGCAGGGCCTGTTCGGCAGCGCCGATGGCCATCTGGCAAAGCACCGACCATTCGTCGTTGGAACGCTCCGGCAGGCGTGGGGCCATGCGTTGCGGGTCGAGGATGCCGTCCTTGTCCATGACAAAACGGCTCTTGATGCCGGAGGCTTTTTCGATGAAGGCGGCGCTGGATTCGGTCAGGGCCTGTACTTCGCCGCTGGCGATGGCCTGGGCGTTGTCAGCGTTGAACTGGGCGACGTAGGTATTGAAAGACTGCACCAGCTCTTCGTTGGAGATGCTGTTGGCCGGGGTGTACAGGCCGGTGCCGCTGATGACGACGTTATGCATGGTCGTTTCTCTAATCTGTTCAGGCAGAAAGTGCTGGAACCGTCGTACCAACACACAAAGGGTCTATTCCCATCCGGGGGACGCAAACCTGGCATCGCTTTATTCCGTCTCGCACCACGGCCGAAGGCTCTGGGTCGCGAAACCGGCGTTTATGGTCGCGAAGTTTGCCATAAACGCAGGCTTTTGGCGCCTTTCTCAAGATCAACACGGATGATCGTTCCCACGCTCCTGCGTGGGAATGCAGCCCGTGACGCTCCGCGTCACTGGACGCGGAGCGTCCCCAGAAGCATTCCCACGCAGAGCGTGGGAACGATCAGCGTTACGGTTCGACCTGAGTCCACTGCTTGTTCAGGCGTTTGTCGGAAATCGGCGTTTTCGTGCCCAACTGTTGGGCGAACAGCGACACCCGGTATTCCTCCAGCCACCAGCGGTACAACTCCAGCTGCGGATCGCGCTTGCCTTCCTGCGCATGCTTGGCGGCGCGAGCCTGGTATTGCGCCCAGAGGCCGGCGAGTTCGCCGCTCCAGACGCGATCCTTCTGCAGCTGCGCGGCAAGCTTCTCGAAACGCTGCTCGACCGCCTTCAAGTAACGCGGCAGTTCTTTGAGCCACTGCATCGGCGTTTCACGGACAAATCCCGGATACACCAGATGGCTGATCTGCTGCTTGATGTCATTCAGTGCCACCGCCTGAGCGAGGTCGATCTTGCCTTTGAAGCGTTTCTGCAAACCGTGCCACAGCTTGAGAATCTCCAGGGTCAGCCGCGCCACGCGCTCGGCGTGCTCGGTCCAACTGCCGCGCTTGCGCTCGGCCAGTGCCGCCAACCCGGCGCCGTCACGGGGCAGCGGATCTTCGCCTTCAAGAATGCAGCTATCGAGGCTGGCCAGCAGAATGTCCTCGACCAGCGCATCAACCCGGCCCAGCTCGCGATAGAGCAGGCCCAGTTCAGTCTGCCCCGGCAACTTGCTGCGCAGGAATTTCGCCGGTTCGGCCAGTTGCTGCATCAGCAGACGCTGCAAGGCGCGGCGATGCTGGAATTCGGCCTCGGCCGGGGTCGAAAAGCGCCCTTCCTTGACCGTGCCACCCTCTTCGACCAGCGCCGGATACACCGTCATCGACAGCCCGGCGATCTTCTGTTGGGTCTTCTCTGCCACCGGCGCGAAGACTTTCGCCTCCACCGGCTGTTGGCTCTTCGCACTCTGCGGCACGGCCAACGCGGCCTGACTGGCCTCGGCAAACCGTGCGGTCAGTTCGGCCAGATCGCGGCCTTCGCCAAGGAATTTGCCTTGGCCGTCGACGATTTCCAGGTTCATCCGCAGATGCCCTTCGACGCCCTGTTCAGCTTCGGCCCACGCCTCATCACTGACCCGCGCACCGGTCATGCGCAACAGCTCACGACCCAGCGCCTGCGGCAACGAACCTTCGGCAAAGGTCATGCGCTGCAATGCCGCTTTGATGAAGTCCGGCACCGGCACGAAGTTTTTGCGCAGCGCTTTCGGCAAGTTGCGCACGAGGGCGATGCACTTGGCTTCGATCAGCCCCGGCACCAGCCACTCCAGACGTTCCGGCGGCAGCATCGGCAACAGCGGCGCCGGCACCCGCAAGGTCACGCCGTCGCGCGGGTGATTGGGTTCGAAGTGATAGGTCAGCGCCAGTTCCAGATCGCCGATGTGCAGCGTGTCCGGGTAATCGCGCGCGGTGACTTCACTGGCCTCGCGGGCCAGCACGTCTTCTTCGCGCATGATCAACAGCTGCGGGTTCTTCTGGCTGTTGATGCGGTACCAACTGTCGAAAGTCGCGGTCTGGTGAATCTCCGCCGGCAAACGCGCATCGTAGAACGCGTACAGGGTTTCTTCGTCAGCAAGAATGTCGCGGCGACGGGCCTTGGCTTCCAGTTCGTCGAGCTGCTCCAGCAGTTGCTGGTTGGCGGTCAGGCATTTGGCCTTCGACTGAATCTCGCCACGCACCAGAGCTTCGCGGATAAACAGCTCACGGGAAACCACTGGATCGACCGGGCCGTAATGCACCGGGCGGCGGCCGACCACGATGAGCCCGAACAAAGTGATCTGTTCGAACGCTACGACCTGCCCTCGCTTCTTCTCCCAGTGCGGTTCGAAGTGGTTTTTCTTGATCAAGTGCCCGGCCAGCGGCTCGATCCAGTCGGCGTCGATCTTGGCGACCATGCGCGCGTAAAGCTTGGTGGTTTCCACCAGTTCGGCGGTCATCAGCCATTGCGGACGTTTCTTGCCGATGCCCGACGACGGATGAATCCAGAAGCGCCGCTGACGCGCGCCAAGGTAATCGCCGTCCTCGGTTTTCTGGCCGATCTGGCTGAGCAGACCGACCAGCACCGCTTTGTGCAGTTTCGGGTAATCGGCAGGCTCTTTGTTCAGGCTCAACTGCATGTCACGGCAGATCAGGCTCAACTGGCGATGGGAATCGCGCCACTCGCGCAAACGCAAATAGTTGAGGAAGTTCTTGCGGCACCAGTTACGTAACGGGCTTGCCGTCAGCGCTTGGCGTTGTTCTTCAAAGCCACGCCACAAATTCACTAATCCAGCGAAGTCGGAATCAACGTCTTTCCATTGGGCATGGGCCTGATCAGCCGCTTGCTGACGTTCCGGCGGACGCTCGCGCGGATCCTGAATCGACATGGCACTGGCGACGATCAGTACCTCCTGCAAGCTACCGAGCTTGGCCGCTTCAAGCAGCATGCGGCCCATACGCGGGTCGACCGGCAGGCGAGCAAGTTGGCGACCGAGCGGGGTCAACTGACTGTTGCGATCCACCGCCGAGAGTTCTTGCAGCAGGTTGAAACCGTCGCTGATCGCCTTGCCATCCGGCGGTTCAATAAACGGAAACGCAGTGATCTCGCCGAGGCGCAGATGCAGCATCTGCAAAATAACCGCCGCCAGGTTGGTGCGCAGAATTTCCGGATCGGTGAATTCCGGGCGACCGAGGAAATCTTCTTCGCTGTACAAACGAATGCAGATACCCGGCTCGACCCGGCCACAACGACCTTTACGCTGATTGGCGCTGGCCTGGGAAATCGCTTCGATCGGCAGACGCTGGACCTTGGCGCGATAGCTGTAACGGCTGATGCGCGCGGTGCCGCTGTCGATCACATAGCGGATGCCCGGCACGGTCAACGAAGTTTCGGCAACGTTGGTCGCGAGCACCACACGACGGCCCGGGTGCGACTGGAAAATCCGCTGCTGCTCGGCCGGCGACAGGCGCGCGTACAGCGGCAGGATTTCAGTGTGTTTGATTTGCGCCTTGCGCAGCATGTCGGCAGCGTCGCGAATCTCACGCTCGCCGGGCAGGAACACCAACACGTCACCGGGACTGCGGCGTTCGCTGCGTTCGTAGGCGGCGATTTCGTCGAGGGTCGCGAGGATCGCCTGATCGACGGTCAGGTCATCCTCGACACGGTTGCCCTCTTCGTCCTGCTCCAGTGTCAGCGGGCGATACCAGGTGTCCACCGGGAAGGTGCGACCGGACACTTCAACAATCGGCGCATCATCAAAATGCTTGGAGAAGCGCTCCAGATCGATGGTCGCCGAAGTAATGATGACTTTCAGATCCGGACGACGCGGTAGCAGGGTTTTCAGGTAACCGAGCAGAAAGTCGATGTTGAGGCTGCGTTCGTGGGCTTCGTCGACGATGATCGTGTCGTAGCGTTCGAGGTAGCGATCGTTCTGGGTTTCCGCGAGCAGGATGCCGTCGGTCATCAGTTTGATCAGGGTGTTGGAATCGCTCTGATCTTCGAAACGCACCTGATAGCCGACCAGCGAACCGAGCGGCGTGCCGAGTTCTTCGGCAACGCGGCTGGCGACGCTGCGGGCAGCGATTCGACGCGGCTGGGTGTGGCCGATCAAGCCGTGCTGGCCGCGACCGATCTCCAGACAGATTTTCGGCAACTGGGTGGTTTTACCCGAACCGGTTTCGCCGGCGATGATCAAGACCTGGTGCTGCTCCAGGGCCTTCTTGATTTCGTCGCGCTTGGCGGCAATCGGCAAACTGTCGTCGTAACGAATCACCGGCAGGCTGGCCTTGCGGGCCAGCACCTGATCACAGGACGCCTGCATGCGCGTCACCCATTGGGCCAGTTTGGTCTCATCGGGTTTCTTGCGCAGCTCAAGCAACTGCCGCCGCAGCCGGTGACGGTCGGCGAGCATGGCGTGGTCGAGGTTTTTCAGCAGTTTGTCGATGGAGGGCGATTCGTCGGTCATCGGGTAGGCAATTCGGTCGTCTATTTATGCAGGGGGCGGATTGTCGCAGATTTGCCTCCGATTGGCCTGCTTCCCCTGTAGGAGCTGCCGAAGGCTGCGATCTTTTGATCTTGTTTTTTAAAAGCAAAACCAAAAGATCGCAGCCTTCGGCAGCTCCTACAGGGGGAGTTATTCGTTATCGAGGCCTTTGCGGCGATATGGGAAGACGTCGATGACTTTGCCGGCGCGAATCGCTTCCTGCAGGCTCTTCCAGTAATCGGCGTTGTACAGCTCGCCGTGCAACTGATCGAACAACTTGCGCTGTCCCGAGTCGGCGAACAGAAACGGCGGAAACTCCTCAGGAAACACGTCCAGCGGCCCGATCGAGTACCACGGCTCGGACGCCATTTCGTCCTCCGGCGTGCGCGGCGCAGGGATGTGGCGGAAGTTGGCTTCGGTCAGGAAACAAATCTCGTCATAGTCATAAAACACCACCCGCCCGTGACGAGTGACGCCGAAGTTTTTCAGCAGCATGTCGCCGGGAAAGATATTCGCCGCCGCCAGTTGTTTGATCGCCAGGCCGTAATCCTCCAGCGCCTCACGCACCTGTGCATCGTTGGCGTTCTCCAGATACAGATTGAGCGGGGTCATCCGCCGTTCGGTCCAGCAGTGACGGATCAACACAGTGTCGCCCTCGACTGAAACCGTCGACGGCGCCACTTCCAACAATTCCTCCAGACACGCCGGATCGAACTTGCTCAGCGGAAAACGGAAGTCGGCGAACTCCTGGGTATCGGCCATGCGCCCTACCCGGTCGACGCTTTTCACCAAGCGGTATTTTTCGATCACCGTGGCGCGGTCGACGTTTTTCGACGGCGAGAAACGGTCCTTGATGATCTTGAACACGGTGTTGAAACCCGGCAGGGTGAACACGCTCATGACCATGCCGCGTACACCCGGGGCCATGATGAACTGGTCGTCGGTGTTGGCCAGATGATTGATCAACGCGCGGTAGAACTCGGATTTGCCGTGCTTGTAGAAGCCGATTGAGGTGTACAGCTCAGCGATGTGCTTGCCCGGCAGGATGCGCCGCAGAAAACCGATAAATTCCGCCGGCACCGGCACGTCGACCATGAAATACGAACGGGTGAACGAGAAGATGATCGACACCTCGGCTTCGTCGGTGATCAGCGCATCGATCTGGATCCCGCGCCCTTCGCGGTGCAGCAGTGGAATCACCAGTGGCCATTGCTCGTCGCGGGTGTAAATGCGTCCGACCAGGTACGCGCCCTTGTTGCGGTACAGCACCGAAGAAAACAGCTCGACGCTGAGTTCCGGGTCTTTGCACACCCAGTCCGGCAGGTTCTCGCGCAGTTGTGCTTCGAGCCGGAGCAAATCGCCGGGCAGATCGGCGTAGTCCTCGCTGAAACGGTAGTCGGCAAAAATGCTCGCGAGCATCCCCGACAATTGCCCTTGCGGTTTGTACGTACGGGTTTGCGCGGCGCGGGCACGGCGCAGGCTCGGACGCGTGGTGTGGATGAACATGCAGCCGTCGCTGATCAGGTCGTGGCTGAACAGCCCGCAGAAAATCGAGTTGTACCAGGTCTCGGACAGTTCATCGTCGAAACGCAGGTCGATAACGCTGATGTAGGCGCTTTTCACCAGTGGCCAGCAGCTGACATTCATCAGCGTTTCATCGTCGAAGTATTCGCGCAGGCGGGCGATGGTTTCGCCGACCTTTTCTTCATAGAGGTTGATCCGCGCCGCCGACGCGGTTTGCGTCTCTTGCCAGCGCGCCTGCTCGAAACGCTCCCGGGCGCCGTCGGTAATCCGCCGGAAATGCTCGCGGTAATCGTCAAAGCCATCGAGGATCATGCGGGCGATGTCGGTGGCTGGCCATTGCTGCGGCATAGATGAGACCTCGGCGTGCGTTGGGAAATCTGTGCCTGAGCTTAGCCACGGATGCGTGCGCAGGTGAAGTGCAATTTCTGCCAAATGCCATGCCAGTTGTAACCGACCGGGGTTTTCCGTGCAGACGCGGCGGCTACGGAAAATTAAATGTCCGATTAGCGGTTGCCATCATCTGGGGCCTCGGCAACACTCTCGTCCCGATCAAGGAAGGAGCCCCGCCGTGAGCCCTGTCGATATTATCCGCATGTTGTCGCTGGCAGCCATCTGGGGCGCGAGTTTTCTGTTCATGCGCATGATTGCGCCGGTGATCGGCTCGGTCCCGACGGCGTTCTTTCGCGTATCGATCGCCGCAGCCGGTCTGCTGGTCATTCTTGGGCTGATGCGCATCAGTCGGGATTTCAAAGGCAAACTGAAAACCGTGATGCTGCTGGGCGTGATCAATTCCGGGCTGCCGGCAACGCTCTATTCAGTCGCCGCGCAAGTGCTGCCCGCTGGGTATTCGGCAATATTCAATGCCACCACACCGTTGATGGGGGTGCTGATCGGCGCGTTGTTTTTCAGTGAGAAACTCACCATCGCCAAGTTCAGCGGCGTTTTTCTTGGTCTGTTCGGCGTCGGTGTGCTGACCCGTGCCGGTCCCATGGCATTCGATCTGCAACTGCTGATGGGCGCCCTCGCCTGCCTGCTGGCGACCACTTGCTACGGCTTTGCCGGGTTCCTCGCACGGCGCTGGCTGGATCAGGCCGGCGGCCTCGACCCACGCCTGTCGGCACTGGGCAGCATGCTCGGGGCGACGTTGTTCCTGTTGCCGCTGTTCGGCTTCAGCATCATCACCGCGCCACCGCTCAGTTGGGGGGGCTGGAATGTCTGGCTGTCGCTGCTCGGTCTGGGCCTGGGCTGCACGGCATTTGCGTACATCATTTACTTCCGCCTGCTCAGTTCGATCGGTCCGGTGAAATCAATGACCGTGACCTTCATGATTCCGCCGTTCGGCGTGTTGTGGGGGGCGTTGCTGCTGGATGAGCCGTTGTCGATGGCGCATGTGTATGGCGGGGTGCTGATTGCGGCGGCGTTGTGGCTGGTGTTGAAGCCTGCTGCGCTAAAACCTGTTGAAGTGAATACCCGGTAGGAGCTGCCGCAGGCTGCGATCTTTTGATCCTGTCTTTAAAAACAAGATCAAAAGATCGCAGTCTGCGGCAGCTCCTACCGGGGTTCGCGTTATCGGGATTTACGGAATACGAATGCCAGGCCGATGACGATCAACAGCATGCCCAGCACACTCAACGCCGCCAGGCGATTGCCGAAAATCAGATAGTCCATCACCGCCGTCACCGCCGGCACCAGATAAAACAGACTGGTGACATTCACCAGATTGCCCCGCGCGATGAGCCGATACAGCAACAGCGTTGCCAGCACAGAGACCACCAGCCCCATCCACAACACCGGCACGATAAAACCTGTGCTGTGCTCAAAGTGGAATGGCTGAAACGGCACGAAAATCCCACATAACAACAGACCGGCCAAGTACTGCACCGGCAGCGTGCCGAGGGGATTGTCGGTGATGCACTTCTGCATGATCGAGCCCAGGGTCATGCTCGCCAGCGCCAGCAGACCAAACAGCATCCCCGCCCAGGACATCCCGGCCAGACCGATGCCTTGGTAAACCACCATGATCAGCCCGGCCAGCCCCAGCGCCAGACCGAACAGGCGGCTCGCCGAGCGCTGCCGCTCCATCAAGACCACGGTGAGAATCGGCTGCACGCCCATGATGGTCGCCATCACGCCCGGAGTGACCTTGGTGTTCAGCGCCAGCAGATAGAAAATCTGATAGGCCCCCAACAACACCAAACCCGTGGCAATTGCGTAAAGCATCGGCTTGCCACCCTTGGGCAGCTTCAATTTGAGCAGCGGCGCCAGCAGCACCAGCCCGCACAAGGCAATCGCGAAGCGAATCAGCAGAAAGGCAAACGGCGAAGCGTGGGCCAGCCCCCATTTGGAGAAGATCGCCCCGCTGCTCCACAGCAGAACGAACAGGCTCGTGGACGTCGCCGCGAGCGCGGATTTTTTCGACAGGACAAACATGAATACCACCTGTAGTCAGGCAAGAAGCCAACTCAGCCGAAGCTGAAATTCAGTAGTTTTTTCTGGCGGGCGCAGGGGGCAGCAGAAACTGCCGATCAGCCCGAAACGCCAACGCCCGGCGGTGATACGACTGCGCACACCGGCGTGCTACTGACAGGTGGGGGGTAATGACTGATCTGCCTGGGCTGCTGATTCCCGCACGGCACGACGCCAGCGTTGACCGCTGAATCGACTACCGCGTTGATGAGGGATGCAGGCATTGGCGCAGATCTTTTTTGAAGGGTTGGAGCGTGAGCGGTACGGCTCACGAGCGCCGACTATAACCAGCGTGGGACATGTATTGCAATGAGTTGGGCAAAGGGCCGCTAGCGACAGATGGATGAGAGCTGAATAGGCTGTTGAGCAACGGCTACACCTATCGATGGGGAGACATGGAATGCTCGAAATCATATGCCAAGGGAACGGAGTTATCTGCGCTATCAGTTGTATCGGTCGCTGGCCAGGAAGCAGGCAAGCATCGCCACTGCTCTATTGCAGCTACCAGCGGGACAAGACTTGTCGAAAGTACGCTTTGAACCTATCGATGCCAAAGCACTAGGTGCGTTTGAGCTTTGGGATGATCCGCATTTTTGCTGGCGAGAGATTGCCGAATGGAAGTCACGAGAACCTTTGTCCCTGGATATCGCGATCTGGTTTGAAGAACAGCTGTGCGGGCTGTGTTTTGTCAACCCGAACAAAAGCCGCCAGCGAATTCGAATCGTACGATTGGAAGGGCGGTCCGGAGTGCCTCACCCGCTTAAAAAGCGTATTGCGCTTTTGTCGATGGTGGCCATCGATGAGTTTGCGCAAATAATCGGCAGTAAGTGCATTGAAGTCCAGGAACCGATACCAGGAGCAATTCCTGTTTATACAGAACTCGGCTTCAAATTTGATTTTGAAGGCCGCCTTGTCCTCGCAGTGGAGAGTAAAGTATCGTGAAAACTGTTCAAGTAAAGATCAACGAGGGCGGGAGCATGCGTAAATCTGTGAAAAAATCCCCCACTAAGAAAAGATCAATCAAAACTGACGAAAAGCTTATCTCCTCCGAGCTATCAGCCAATCAGCAGCGCTTTCTTCAGCTATTGATTACAGGCATCGAAGACGAACCCAACCTTCTCGCTGGACGGCGCTGATTCGCAAGCGATAAAAAACCGCTCACAAGGAGCGGTTTTTTATTGTCTGATCCAGCTTCAGCCGAACAACCAATACCCCAACAACGTCAACACCAGCACCGCCAGCACCGGACGCATCACGCGGTAGGCTTTCGGATGACGGCGTTTCCACTGTTTGACCACGCCACTGAACTTGTCGCTGAAGTTCTTGCTCCAGGCGTAGGCCTGGTTGATCCCGCCGACGCGTTCGTCATCAAGGTTCTGCGGTGCGGTGGCACGGCCGAGCCAGGCGCTGATCGCGCGGTTGATGCGGGTCATGAGGCGGTTGCTCAGCGGACGCTCGACGTCGCAGAACAGAATCACGCGGGTTTGGTCGGTTTCGTTCTTGACCCAGTGCACGTAGGTCTCGTCGAACATCACGTCTTCGCCATCACGCCAGGCGTACACCTGACCGTCGACGAAGATCCGGCAATCATCGGAGTTTGGCGTCGACAAACCGAGGTGATAGCGCAGTGAGCCGGCAAACGGATCGCGGTGCGGGTTCAGGTGACTGCCACCCGGCAGCAAGGCAAACATCGCGCCTTTGACATTGGGGATGGCACTGACCAGCGCCACGGTTTTCGGGCACAGGGTTTCGGCCGAGGGCAGCGGTTTGTCGTACCACTTGAGGTAGAAACGCTTCCAGCCCTTTTTGAAGAACGAGCCAAAACCGGCGTCGTTGTTCTTCTCGGCGGCGCGAATGTAGCCTTCGTCGAACAGATGCAACGCTTCGTCGCGAATGGTTTCCCAGTTATCGCGCAGCACATCCAGCTCCGGAAACTTGCTGCGATCCAGGTACGGTTTGGACGGCACGCCAGAAAACAGGTACATCAAGGCGTTGTACGGGGCAAACAACGCCGAGTGGTTGACGAACTGACGCAGTACCGGCAAACGCGCCTTGCCGCGCAAATGCACATAGAGCGTGCTGCCCAGAAACAGCAACAGCACAAACGCCTTGGCGGCAAACGAAACGGTCATCAACAACTCCTTGAATAAAGACAACGCTGCGCAATGCCCTTTACCCGGCATGGCAGCCGGCCATGATAAACACTACCGGCCTCGGGAAAAACCCGCTCAACCCAAGAATCAGTGTTAAGAATTGCGCAACAAAGCATTTATTAACATAACGATCCTGAACCCTGGCTGACCTGAATCAAATGGATCTACTGCTGAGTTTCCTGCTCGGTAAACAGATCACTGAACAGCATGCTCGATAGATAACGCTCACCGGAGTCCGGCAGAATCACCACAATGGTCTTGCCCTGCATCTCCGGGGTTTCCGCCAAACGCACCGCGACGGCCATCGCGGCGCCGCAGGAGATACCGCAGAGAATCCCTTCTTCCTGCATCAGACGCAGGGCCATGGCTTTGGATTCTTCGTCGGTGACCTGCTCAACCCGGTCCACCATCGACAGATCGAGGTTTTTGGGGACGAAACCTGCGCCAATACCCTGGATCTTGTGCGGACTTGGCTTGATCTCTTCACCGGCCAATGCCTGAGTAATCACAGGTGAAGACACCGGTTCCACGGCCACCGATAGAATAGGTTTGCCCTGGGTATTCTTGATATACCGCGAAACGCCGGTGATGGTTCCGCCGGTGCCGACACCCGCTACCAGCACATCGACCGCACCATCGGTATCGTTCCAGATTTCCGGGCCGGTAGTCTTTTCGTGAATGGCCGGGTTGGCCGGGTTATCGAACTGCGCCGGCATGAAGTATTTGTCGGCATCACTGGCGACGATCTCGGCCGCCTTCTCGATGGCGCCTTTCATGCCTTTCGCCGGTTCAGTCAATACCAGTTCTGCGCCCAACGCCTTGAGGACCTTACGCCGTTCAATGCTCATGGACGCCGGCATCGTCAGCATCAGTTTGTAACCACGGGCGGCCGCAACGAAAGCCAGGCCAATACCGGTGTTGCCCGAGGTTGGCTCAACGATGGTCATGCCGGGCTTGAGTTTGCCGCTGCTTTCGGCATCCCAGATCATGTTTGCGCCGATCCGGCACTTGACCGAATACCCGGGGTTGCGCCCTTCGATTTTGGCCAGGATGGTCACGCCACGCGGCGCAATGCGGTTGATCTGCACCAGCGGCGTATTACCGATGGAATGGGCGTTGTCAGCGAAAATGCGGCTCATGGCTGGGTCCTTATGCAGCGTTGAATTCAGCCTTCAAAGGTATGCCTGTTGCCTGGCGCAGTCCAGTCGGGTCGAACGACTGCGCGGCGTAATAGTCAATCGCTTACATCGTCAGGGAATTGCCGTCATGAAGCGTCGCTACAGTTGGCCACTAGGGATTTTCGCCGTCGTCGTTGTGTTGCTGATAGCACTGCACATCGCCCTGCCCTACATGGTGCGCGACTATCTGAACGGCAAACTGGCGGACATGGGTGACTATCGGGGCCAGATCACTGATGTCGACCTGGCCCTATGGCGCGGCGCCTACAAGATCAACGGTCTGAAAATCGTCAAGGTCGACGGCAAGGTGCCGGTGCCGTTCGTCAACGCGCCGCTGATCGATCTGGCGGTCAGCTGGCATTCGCTGTGGTACGACCATGCCGTCGTGGCGCAGGTGAGATTCGTAAATCCTGAAGTCAATTTCGTCGATGGTGGCGCTAACAAACAGAACTCACAAACAGGTCAAGGCACCGACTGGCGCGCGCAACTGGGCAAATTGCTGCCGATCACTCTCGACGAAGTACAGATTCAGGACGGCAAGATCAGTTTCCGCAACTTCAATTCAAAACCTCAAGTGAACATGAACGCGACCAATGTTGACGCGAGCATCTACAACCTGACCAACGTGGTCGACAAACAGGGCAAACGCGACGCCCGCTTTGAAGGCAAAGCCCTGCTGCTGGGGCACGCACCGCTGGAAACCACCGCAACGTTCGACCCTCTGAGCAACTTCGAGGACTTCGAATTCCGTCTGCGCGCCAAAGACATCGAACTCAAGCGCATGAACGACTTCGCCTCGGCCTACGGCAAGTTCGACTTCAACGCCGGCCACGGTGATGTGGTGATCGAAGCCCAAGCCAAAAAAGCCCAGGTCAACGGCTATATCAAACCACTGCTGCGCGACGTCGAAGTGTTCAACTGGCAACAGGACGTGGAAAACCAGAACAAAAGCATCTTCCGCTCAGTCTGGGAGGCACTGGTGGGCGGCACGGAAACCGTGCTGAAGAACCAGGCGAAAAACCAGTTCGCCACCAAGGTAGAACTCAGCGGCAACGTGCATCAGCAAAATATCAGCGCATTCGAGGCGTTTTTGCAGATTTTGCGCAATGGCTTCGTCCAGGCATTCAATGCCCGCTATGAGCGGCCGAAGCCTGATGCGGGTTAGGGTTCATTTCTGGAGAAGCATCCAGATATAGAGTATCGGCGCCAATCTGAATATCCGGGGCCGGCCATTCAACGGTCCAACCTTTATCGCCCAAGATGGCAGTCGCAAAGACTTGGGGATCAAGCAAGGGCTGCAACTGCTTATACGTTTGAATATCTCGACTCAAATCGAGTGTCAGCGCGCGACCATCAACAAAGCAGAGTGCAAGCCGACTATCAGAGAGCGCAGTAACTGCCGCCAAGCGTGGTCGTTTCATGGATAACATCAATTCAGCGCCTCCGGGCAGATGGGGACTGCTTCGCAGCCCAGCGGGAGCAAGCTCCCTCGCCACAGATTCAGTGGACATCCTGAAGGCTATCGCCAAATCGGCGATACCTGAATACTGGCCATCGGCCGAGACTGAGTCAACATGTGACGCCCCATTCAGAGACTGAATAAGCCGTCTGCGTTCACAGTCGACCGGCCTGCGCGTTATAGTCGGGCATCCGATTATTTCGCCCCCGCCCTGCCCGTTCAGGTCGGCGTTACCGTTCGAGGATTAGCAGATGAAGTTCGAAGGCACCCAGGCCTACGTCGCCACCGATGACCTGAAGCTGGCGGTCAACGCCGCCATCACCCTGGAGCGGCCGCTGCTGGTCAAGGGCGAGCCGGGCACCGGCAAGACCATGCTCGCCGAGCAACTGGCCGAGTCGTTCGGCGCCAAGCTGATCACCTGGCACATCAAGTCCACCACCAAGGCTCATCAGGGCCTGTACGAGTACGATGCGGTCAGCCGTTTGCGCGACTCGCAACTGGGCAACGAAAAAGTCCACGACGTGCGCAACTACCTGAAGAAGGGCAAGCTCTGGGAGGCTTTCGAGTCTGAAGAGCGGGTCATTCTGCTGATCGACGAGATCGACAAGGCCGACATCGAGTTCCCTAACGACTTGCTGCAAGAACTCGACAAGATGGAGTTCTACGTTTACGAGATCGACGAGACCATCAAGGCCAAGAAGCGCCCGATCATCATCATTACCTCCAACAACGAGAAAGAGCTGCCGGACGCCTTCCTGCGCCGTTGCTTCTTCCATTACATCGCGTTCCCGGATCGCCCGACCCTGCAGAAAATCGTCGACGTGCATTACCCGGACATCAAGAAGGATCTGGTCAGCGAAGCGCTGGACGTGTTCTTCGACGTGCGCAAAGTGCCGGGCCTGAAGAAGAAGCCGTCGACTTCCGAGCTGGTCGACTGGCTGAAGCTGCTGATGGCCGACAACATCGGCGAAGCGGTGCTGCGCGAACGTGATCCGACCAAAGCCATCCCGCCGCTGGCCGGTGCCTTGGTGAAGAACGAACAGGACGTGCAACTGCTTGAGCGTCTGGCGTTCATGAGCCGTCGCGGTTCTCGCTAAGAGGCTGATGCCATGTTGCTCAACCTGTTCAATGAAATGCGTGCCGCCAAGGTGCCGGTGTCGGTGCGCGAGCTGCTCGACCTGATCAACGCGCTGAAACAGCGCGTGACCTTCGCCGACATGGACGAGTTCTATTACTTGTCGCGGGCGATTCTGGTGAAGGACGAACGCCATTTCGACAAGTTCGACCGTGCGTTCGGCGCCTACTTCAATGGCCTCGAAAAGCTCGACGATCACTTGCAGGCGCTGATTCCCGAAGACTGGCTGCGCAAGGAATTCGAGCGCTCGCTGACTGACGAAGAACGCGCACAGATCCAGTCCCTTGGCGGTCTGGACAAGCTGATCGAAGAATTCAAAAAGCGTCTGGAAGAACAGAAGGAACGTCACGCCGGCGGCAACAAATGGATTGGCACCGGCGGCACCAGCCCGTTCGGCTCCGGCGGCTTCAACCCGGAAGGCATTCGGGTTGGTGATGCCGGCAAGCGCCAGGGCAAAGCGGTGAAAGTCTGGGATCAGCGCGAGTACAAAAACCTCGATGATTCGGTGGAACTGGGCACGCGCAACATCAAGGTTGCCCTGCGTCGTCTGCGTAAATTCGCTCGCCAGGGCGCGGCGGAAGAACTCGACATCGACGGCACCATCGACCACACCGCCAAGGACGCCGGGCTACTCAACATCCAGATGCGCCCGGAGCGGCGCAATACGGTGAAGCTGTTGTTGCTGTTCGACATCGGCGGTTCGATGGACGCGCACGTGAAGATCTGCGAGGAGCTGTTCTCGGCCTGCAAGACTGAGTTCAAGCATCTGGAGTACTTCTACTTCCACAACTTCGTTTACGAATCGGTGTGGAAGAACAACATGCGCCGCACTTCGGAGCGCACTTCGACCCAGGATCTGCTGCACAAGTACGGCGCTGACTATAAGGTGATTTTCATCGGTGACGCCGCCATGGCGCCGTATGAAATCACCCAGGCCGGCGGCAGTGTCGAGCATTGGAATGAAGAGCCGGGTTATGTGTGGATGCAGCGTTTCATGGAGAAATACAAGAAGCTCATCTGGATCAATCCGTATCCGAAAGATACTTGGGGGTATACCTCTTCCACGAACATCGTCAGGGATTTGATCGAGGATCAGATGTATCCGTTGACGTTGCGCGGGCTTGAGGAAGGAATGCGGTTTTTGTCCAAATAAAAGTAAAAGATCGCAGCCTGCGGCAGCTCCTACAGTGAAATTCGCATTCCCCTGTAGGAGCTGCCGAAGGCTGCGATCTTTTGATCTTCAGCCAAATCTCTGCAGATATTTGATGTGCTCACGGTGCGCGACGTCCTGCACTACAGGCCGCAACCGCACCTGAGCCCCCGGCAGACACTGTGCCAGCCGCGACAACGCCAACGGCGTCAACGCGCCCAATCGCGGATACCCGCCAATCGTCTGCCGATCATTGAGCAATACAATCGGCTGGCCGTCCGGCGGCACTTGCACCGCGCCCAACGGAATGCCCTCGGAAATCATCGGCTGGCCCTGATATTCCAACGCCTTACCCAGCAAACGAATGCCCATGCGATCCGCGCGACTGTCCAGTGTCCAGGCACTGTTGAACACATCGAACACGCTCTGCCCGCTGAACTGGCCGATCTGTGCGCCAAGCACCAGATCCAGAGGTGCTGTCGATTTCAAATCCGGCCGCAGCGCCAAGGGCAGTTCCCGCACCCACTGCGATCCCCCGTGATAACTCAGCGCCGAACCCTTGGCCAACGGCAAACCCATGCCATCAAGCCCGCCGAGCTCTTCACGCACCACAGTGGCGCTACTGCCCAGCACCTTCGGCGCCACAAAGCCACCGGGCGCCGCCAGGTAGGCCCGAGCCCCAAGCAACGGCTGCTTGAACTGCAATGTCTGCCCTTTGCCCAACTTGAAACTGCGCCACGGCGCCAACGGCTGACCGTCGACCTGCGCACCGAGATCCGCCCCGGCCAGTGCCAGCAAACAATCCTCGTCAGCCACCACAGCAAACCCACCCAGGGTGATTTCGACGACCGGCACATCCAGACCATTGCCCAACAGCCAGTTGGCCCAACTCATCGCGTTCCAATCCGCCGCGCCGCCCTGGGTCACGCCCAGATGCCGCACGCCAAATCGCCCGGCGTCCTGTAACAGGCACAGCGGCGTACTCGCCTCAATCGTCAGTCGGCTCATGCCTGCGCCTCCAGTGGCGTGTCGTCGCCGCCCAGTCGGATGAATTCGGCGTGGCTGACTGCTTCAAAACGCACGGTGTCGCCGGGTTGCATCAGGCTGTAGCCATCGCGATGACGATCAAACAGTTTCGCCGGCGTGCGACCGATCAGGTTCCAGCCACCGGGGGACACGACGGGATAGGCAGCAGTCTGGCGTTCAGCAATGCCGACGCTGCCGGCCGCGACTTTCTTGCGCGGCGTGTTCAAACGAGGCGCCGCCAGCATCTCTTCGACCAAACCCATAAAGGCAAAACCAGGCGCGAAACCCAGGGCGAACACCTGATATTCGCGACCACTGTGGCGACGAATCACCTCCTCGATCGCCAGCCCGCTGCGCTCGGCCAGCAAGCTCAATTCAGGCCCGACGCTGAGGTCATACCAGACCGGCAGCACATGACATTGGCCAGCGGTTCGCGCATTCGGCGACAGGTCGATCAACGCTTCAGCGATCAATGCCCGCGCCTGATTCGGGTTCAACACCGTCAAATCGTAATGCACCATCAACGTCGTATACGACGGCACCAGATCGATCAGTTGCCCGCCAAATACCACACGCAAGCGCTCACTGGCGGCGAGCATCCACGGCATGTTGGTTTCGGCGATTTCATCGAACAAACGCAACATCAGGCAATCCAGTGCCACCACTTCAATCCTTGGGTTCATGACGCGCTCTGCTGATTCAAGGCGTGGCGAATGCGTTGCACGGCGGCCACCGAACTGGTGTTGTCGCCGTGCACACAGAGCGTATTGGCTTGCAGGTGCAAGGCGCTACCATCGTTGGCGGTCAGGTTGTCGCCACGGGCGATGGTCAATGCTTGCTCGATGATGATCTCGGGATCGTGATGCACCGCGCCCGGCAATTGTCGCGAGACCAGTTTGCCGGCGCTGTCGTAGGCGCGGTCGGCGAACGCTTCGAACCACAGGGTCACGCCGTACTCATCGCCGATTTGCTGCGCGGCAGAATTGTCGCGAGTGGCCATCAGCATCAGCGGCAAGCTGCGGTCGTAAGCGGCCACAGCCTGGATCACCGCACGCAATTGCGCCGGGTTGGCCATCATGTCGTTGTACATCGCGCCGTGGGGTTTGACATAACTGACCCGTCCGCCCTGCGCCTTGCAAATACCGACGAGGGCGCCGATCTGGTAATGCAGGATGTCTTGCAGCTCTTGCGCGGAATACGCCATGGAGCGGCGACCGAAACCGACCAGATCCTGATAGGCCGGATGCGCACCAATTTTTACGCCGTGGCTCAAGGCCAGGCTGACGGTCTTGCGCATGATGCTCGGGTCACCGGCATGGAAGCCGCAGGCGACGTTGGCGCAATCGATGAAGGGCATGACCTCGGCATCCAGACCCATGGTCCAGCTGCCGAAGCTCTCGCCGATGTCGCAATTCAATAGCAGGCGGCTCACGGTGAACACTCCTGTAGGGCTTGTCTTTTTATCTGTAGGACTTTACGACGCAGATTATCAGTTACTGCGCATCGAGTTGCTTGCCACGGGTTTCCGGCAGGCTCAACGCCGCGATGATCACCACGCCGTAAGACACCGCCGCAAATGCGCCAATGCCGACGCTCAATGGTACTTTCTGGCTAAGCAGACCGATCAGCAGTGGAAACAATGCCGCCAGCGCCCGACCGATGTTGTAGCAAAAGCCCTGCCCGGAACCGCGAATCCGCGTGGGGAACAGCTCAGTCAGAAACGCGCCCATGCCGCTGAAAATCCCTGAGGCGAAGAAGCCCAGCGGGAAGCCCAGCCACAACATCACGCCGTTGCTCACCGGCAGTTGCGTATAGAGCAGAACGATGGTGAAGGAGCCGACCGCGAAGAGAATGAAGTTCTTTTTGCGGCCGAGCAGATCGGTCAGGTAGGCGCTGATCACATAGCCGACGTAAGAGCCGACAATCACCATCGCCAGATAACCGCCAGTGCCGAGTACGCTCAAGCCGCGCTCATTCTTGAGAAAGGTCGGCAGCCACGAAGTGATCGCGTAATAGCCGCCCAAAGCACCGGTGGTCAGCAGCGAAGCGCGGAACGTAGTGAAGAGCATGCCGGGCGCGAAGATTTCGTAGAACTTTGATTGGTTCTCTGGCGTTTGCTGAGCCTTGGCCTCGCGATAAATCTCTGGATCCTTCACCAGTCGACGCACGAAAATCACGAAAATCGCCGGCACAATGCCGAGGATGAACAGCGCGCGCCAGGCATCTTCCGGCGGCAACACCGAGAACAGCAGCGCATACAGAATCGCCGTCAGTCCCCAGCCCAGCGCCCAACCGGATTGCACCATGCCCACCGCTTTGCCACGGTCCTTGGCACGAATCACCTCGCCGATCAGCACCGCGCCAGCCGTCCATTCACCGCCGAAACCGAAGCCCATCAAGGTGCGGGCGATCAGCAGTTGTTCGTAGTTTTGCGCGAAGCCGCAGAGGAAGGTGAAGAAGGCAAACCACAACACCGTGAGTTGCAGGGTGCGCACGCGACCGATACGGTCAGAGAGAATCCCGGCGACCCAACCGCCAATCGCTGAAGCGATCAACGTGCTGGTGTGAATCAGCCCCGCTTCGCCGGTGGTGATGCCCCACATCGCGATCAGTGTCGGCACGACGAAGCTGAGCATCTGCGTGTCCATGCCGTCCAGACCGTAGCCGATCTTGCAGCTCCAGAACGTGCGACGCTCCTGCTGGTTGATGTTGCGATACCAGTCGAACGGCCCCGGACGCGCCGTTGCCGTGGATGCTTCTAGGGTTTCGGGAGCACTCATGGCTTATCTCCGCAGGTTCTTATTGGTCTTGTTCGTAGCCCCGACGACGCCTATCGTGGGGACCGGATGCGTCGATTTTTCGTCGCCCGGGCGTGCTGCGTCCAACGAATAAAAACCCGCCTTAGGCATAAGAAAAATTTGTCACCCGAGCCTTGCCCATGAACCTGAAGTTTCTCGAGACCTTTGTCTGGGTCGCCCGCCTGAAGAGTTTTCGCCTGACCGCTGACAAGCTGTTCACCACTCAGGCATCGATTTCCAGCCGCATTGCGGTGCTGGAAGGTGAGCTGGGGGTGAAGCTGTTTTTGCGCGATTCGCGCGGTGTCAGCCTGACGCCCGAAGGGTTGAAAGTACTGGAGTATGCCGAGCAGATGCTCGACACCATGTCGGCGCTCAGGCAGTCGATCGAGACCCGTTCGAGCAAGGTCGGTAGGGTGCGCATTGGCGTGATGGACACGGTGATCCACACCTGGCTAAGCCCGCTGGTGGCGCAGATGACCGATCTGTATCCACGGGTCGAAATCGAATTGGTGGCGGATACCTCGCTGAACCTCTGCGATCAGCTGCAAAAAGGCTTTCTTGATCTGATTCTGCAAACCGATCTGGTGCGCCATGAAAGCGTACGCAGTCTGGAGCTGGCCAGCCATCCGCTGGGCTGGATTGTCGCCAGTAATTCGATCTACAACCGCGACTACGCCGACCTCACCGAACTGGCGCAGGAACGCATCATCACCTACTCGAAAAACTCCCGACCGCATCAGGATCTGCTGGCGTTGATGCAGGCGAATGGCGTGTTGGCGCCGCGCTTGAATTGCGTGAATTCGGTGTCGGCGATCACGCGGTTGTTACGCGATGGATTTGGCATTGGTGTGCTGCCACCGGTGCTGGTGGCTGAGGAATTGGCGCGGGGGGAATTGACCTTGCTGGCGATTGATCAACGGCCACCGAACTTGCAGGTGGTGGTGTCGTGGCGGGTGGGCGTTGAGTGGGTCGAGGAGATTGTGACGTTGTGTCAGCAGGTGCTGGAAGGGTATGCGCACAAGGTGGGCAAGGACTACATCGCGTTAAGTTGATCGTTCCTACGCTCCGCGTGGGAATGCAGCCCGGGACGCTCCGCGTCCCTCGAAAGCCGAACGCGGAGCGTCCGATGAGGCATTCCCACGCAGAGCGTGGGAACGATCCTTACTGCGCTGATCTTAGAGGCCGCGCACGTCGCGGTCTTCGATCGGCCGGCTCTGACGCAACCGCTTGCCACCGAGCACCACCCAGTCGATCAGGCGGAACAGGCATTCAATGCCGAACGACAGCAACAAAGCGCCGCTCATGCCCCAGATCATCGCTTCCGGGGTCAGCAGAATCTGATAGCTGTATCCGTTCCAGGTTTCCTTGCGGATATCCGGATCAGCCGCCAGCACCACTTGCAGGAAGCGGATGTACCACGGGCCCTGCATCGCCTGGAACTGCTTGTCCAACGCGATCTGCCGATCGAGCAAAGTGCTCAGGCTATCGGCATCACTGCGAAAAACCGGGTCTTCGCTGGCGCGGTAATGCGCCACCAGTGCCTGGATGTCGCCTTTGAAGAACTGCTCGGCGGTGCCCTGAAACCCGCGCAAACCGGTTTGCGCTTCGATCAGGTGCGCCTCGACCCGTTTCGCGTAATCGTTGATGAAACCCGGTACCTGGACACCGATCAACAGGCCCGCCGCAAACAACACCAGCCGTAGATAACTGAGCAACATGGGGTGCAAATCCTTATTCGGTCTTGCCTTGACTTACGCATTCGCCGCGTCGCCACAGGCTCCATTGGCCCGGTTCGTAGCGGGTCCAGGTTTCATTTTCGGTCAACGGTTCGGTAGCGATCACCGTCACCACGTCGTTGGGGGTGGTTTCGGCCTGGAAATCGACAATCACATCGACATCCTTCAGCCGCGCCGGGCCGAACGGTGCACGCCGGGTGATCTGTGCGAGTTTGGTCGAGCAATAGCAGAACAGCCAGTCGCCATCGCTGAGCAGGCAGTTGAACACGCCTTTGCTGCGGTATTCGGCGCACGCGGCGACCAGATCCGGCAGCAGTTCCTCTATTTCGACCGGCTCCGGGAATGCTGCACGCACGCGGTTGAGCAAATCGCAGAACGCCGCCTCGCTGTCGGTATCGCCGACCGGGCGGTAGAAGCTTTTGATCGGGCTGAAATCGGCGAGCTGGCCGTTGTGCGCAAAGCACCAGTTGCGCCCCCACAGTTCGCGCACGAACGGGTGGGTGTTGGACAGGCAGACCTTGCCGACGTTGGCCTGACGGATGTGGCCGATGACCACTTCGCTCTTGATCGGATAACGCTGCACCAGGTTGGCGACTTCCGACTCACTGCTCGCTGCCGGGTCCTGAAACAGACGCAAACCACGGCCTTCATAGAAGGCGATGCCCCAACCGTCGCGGTGCGGGCCGGTGCGGCCGCCGCGCTGCATCAGACCGGTGAAGCTGAAGACGATATCGGTCGGCACGTTGGCACTCATGCCCAGTAATTCACACATGTGCGGACTCTCGGGATTACAGACGCGGCTCGACCCGCATGCGCTGCGGATTGTTCGGAACCGGTGGGCGCCCGTAGCGGTCATCACCAGCAGCGCCGAACGGTTGATCGTCGTTGCGGTCATCGGCACGGGCTGCGGCTTTGGCAGCCTCGGCCTGCTCTCGGCGCGCACGCGATGCACGTTCAATCGGGAAGCGGATCAGCACGAAGATCAGATAGAGGCCAAAAGCGATCATGCCGTACATGAACAGGTCGGAGACCGCGCGCCAGGCGTTGTTGCCGACCTTGAAGGCCAGATCCAGTGCAGTGATGGCAATGGACGGCGCAACCTTGGCCTTCACCGGATCAATGATGGTCGGGCTGAACAGCAACACGGCCATCAGTACGCGCAACGGCTCGCGCAACCAGCGCCACATCCAGGTAGTCAGGCGCATCCATACCAACAGGCAGCCCACAGCGGCAAAGGCGTAGAGGCCCCAGGCGATCAGATAGTCGTTCTCGGTCATGGTGTCCATGGCAAGGCAGGCAAAGAGGCGCTTATAGTAACGACTTTTCGCCCGCCAGGCTTGTCCCAATAGACATGCGACCTGTGGGAGTGAGCTTGCTCGCGATGACGGACAGCCTGACAACATTGATGTTGAATGTGCCGGCCTTATCGCGAGCAGGCTCACTCCTACAGGGGCTGCGGCGGTTTCAAGCGCTGCGAAAAACCCTATTCCGAACATTGTCCGAGAGCCTTTCATGCCCGAATCCGCCAACGTCATCAGTGCCCCGATTGCCCGCAAGGCCGCCGGTGCCGACCCGTATGCCTGGCTGCAGGAGCGCGACACCGACGCGGTGCTCGATTACCTCAAGGCCGAAAACTCATACCAAGAGGCGCAAACCGCCGATCAGGCCGAGTTGCGCGAAACGCTGTTCGAAGAGATCAAGGGCCGGATTCTTGAAACCGACCTGTCCCTGCCCTCGCCTTGGGGCCCGTTCCTGTATTACACGCGCACTACCGCCGGTGACGAATACGCCCGGCATTACCGCTGCCCGCGTCCGGCCGATGACAGCCTGACCCTCGACGAAAGCCGCGAACAACTGCTGCTCGACCCGAACGTGCTGGCCAACGGCGGGTTCTTCTCGCTGGGCGCCTTCAGCATCAGCCCGGACCACCAGCGTCTGGCCTACAGCGTCGACGCCTCGGGGGATGAGATTTACACGCTGTTCGTCAAAGAGCTGTCCAACAACAAAGTCAGCGAACTGGAATTCGAAGACTGCGACGGCAGCATGACCTGGGCCAACGACAGCCTGACCCTGTTTTTCGGCGTACTCGACGACACGCACCGCCCACACAAGCTGTTGCGCTATCGCCTCGACGGCACCGCTGCCGAAGAAGTTTTCCATGAGCCGGACGGGCGCTTCTTCCTGCATTGCTACCGTTCAAGTTCCGAACAGCAACTGCTGCTGTCGCTGGGCAGCAAGACCACCAGCGAAGTCTGGGCGCTCGACGCCAATCAACCGCACCAGCCCTTCACCTGCCTGGCGCCACGGGTCGAAGATCATGAATACGACGTCGATCACGGCCTGCTCGATGGCGTGTGGACGTGGTTTATCCGTACCAATCGCGACGGCATCAACTACGCCCTGTATCAGGCCCCGGATACCGGCACCGCACCGACCGAAGCCGAATGGCAGAACCTGATCCCGCACAGCGACACGGTGATGCTCGACGGTGTCAGCCTCAACACCGAGGCCATGACCCTGAGCCTGCGCGAAGGTGGCCTGCCGATCATCGAGGTTCACCCACACGGCCTGGCCCCCTATCGCGTGCAACTGCCGGATGCTGCCTACAGCCTCTATGTGCAAAACAGCCTGGAGTTCGAGAGCGATCGCATTCGTCTGCGCTATGAAGCGTTGAACCGCCCGGCACAAGTTCGCCAATTGATCCTTGCCAGCGGCGAGCAGACGGTACTCAAAGAAACCCCGGTGCTCGGTTCGTTCGACGCCGACGCTTACGTCAGCCAGCGTCTGTGGGCCACTGCGCCAGACGGCACGCAAGTGCCGATCAGCCTGGTGATGAAACGCGAAATGGTCGGCCAAGCGGTGCCGCTGTATCTTTATGGTTACGGCGCTTACGGCTCGAGCCTTGATCCGTGGTTCTCCCACGCCCGTCTGAGCCTTCTGGATCGCGGCATGGCCTTCGCCATCGCCCATGTGCGCGGCGGCGGTGAACTGGGCGAAGCCTGGTATCGCGCCGGCAAGCAGGAACACAAACACAACACCTTCAGCGACTTCATTGCCTGCGCCGAGTTCTTGATCCTCAACGGCATCACCACGGCCGAAAAACTGGCGATCAGTGGCGGCAGCGCTGGTGGTTTGCTGATCGGTGCCGTGCTCAACCAGCGTCCGGATCTGTTCGGCGTGGCGATTGCTGAAGTGCCGTTCGTCGACGTGCTCAACACCATGCTCGACCCCGACCTGCCGCTGACCGTCACCGAATATGACGAATGGGGCAACCCTGAAGAGCCGGAGGTTTACGAGCGGATCAAGGCGTATGCACCGTACGAAAACGTCACCGCGCAGGATTATCCGGCGACGCTGGTAATCGCCGGCTACAACGACAGCCGCGTGCAGTACTGGGAAGCGGCCAAGTGGGTGGCGAAACTGCGCGCGACCAAGACCGACAACAATGTGCTGCTGCTCAAGACTGAACTGGGCGCCGGGCATGGCGGGATGAGCGGGCGTTATCAGGGATTACGTGACGTAGCGCTCGAATACGCATTTGTTTTCAAGGTTTTGGGCCTGGTCTGAGGAACTCCGTCGGTCACTTGGGTCTTAATTGCAGACCCAAGAGGCCGATACCCACAGATCTCCTGTAGGAGTGAGCCTGCTCGCGATAGCGGTATGTCAGTTAAAGATGATTTGAATGACCGACCGCTATCGCGAGCAGGCTCACTCCTACAAGGGATCGTGTGAAGCCTGAAACAGTGAAAACAAAAAGACCGTGACGACATGTCAGAACCGACCTTCCTGAACAACGAAATCCGCGACTGGCTGATGGACTGTGGCCTGTTCGATCAATTGCAACTGGCCGACTTTGCGGCCGCTTCCGGCTATTTCAGCATCAGCACCGTGGCCGAAGGCGAAGCGATTTTCCGCGAGGGCGATGCCGGCAGTTTCATGTGCATCCTCCACACCGGCCAGGTCGCCGTGCAGAAAACCGGGCCCGATGGCCAGGTCATCACCATGGCCACCCTGCGCAGCGGGCGTGCCTTTGGCGAAATGGCCGTGCTCGACGGTGAGCGACGCTCGGCAACGTGCGTGGCGGCGACGAACTGTCAGCTATTGAACCTGGGCAAGGACTCGCTGGAAAAAATGCTCAACGACGCGCCGAAGATCGCCGCGAAGATCATCCGCGCCCTCGCCGTTTCGCTGTCGAAACGCCTGCGCATGGCCGACGGTCAACTGGCGGCGCAACAGGTTTAACCGCCGGGGGATTTCGCCTTGGTGCCGCTCGGTTCGATACCGGGCAGCGGTTGATCCTTGCTCGGCGGGCTGGGCATCTCGATCGGCACCAGCGGTGGGCTGCCACTGCCGGCGCCGGACTTGGGAATGTTGATCGGCGTGATCTGCGGATACGGCGTCGGTGTCGCGGTGCCGGGCGAGCCGGGTTGCGGCGCGGGGCTGAGCGGAATCGTCTGCTGCGCCTGCACTGCAGTAATCGAGAGCACGGCCAGGGCAATGACCGTTAGAATGGTGCGCTTCATCAAGGGCTCCGTTTGGCCTCTAGTCTGCGCTCAGGCTACTCCCAACGGGCCTGCTTGCCTTCCCCCTTGTAGAGATTTCCATGAAACGTTTCGTTCTGCTCGACACTACCCCGATCCCTGAAAGCGGCGGTGCCCTGTGCCTGTTCGAGTATGGCGAGGATTTTGTCATCAAGATCCAGGGCGGTGACGGCGGACAATTGATGAACACGCGCATGCACGGTTCCGAAGACGCATTGGCGGAAATTCCGTGCCGCAAGGTCGCTGGCCGGCCGGACTCGCGGGTGCTGATCGGCGGTTTGGGCATGGGCTTCACCCTCGCCTCGGCGCTCAAGCACCTGGGCAAGAGCGCTGAAGTTGTGGTCGCTGAGCTGGTGCCCGGCGTGGTCGAGTGGAACCGTGGCCCGCTCGGGGAAAAATCCGGTCGCCCGTTGCTTGATCCACGCACGGTGATCCGTCAGGAAGACGTGGCCAAGGTGCTGCAAAGCGAGCCGAACGGCTTCGACGCGATCATGCTCGACGTCGACAACGGCCCTGAAGGCCTGACCCAGAAGGCCAATAGCTGGTTGTACTCGGCCGCCGGTCTGAACGCGTGCGCCAAGGCCCTGCGGCCCAAAGGTGTGCTCGCCGTGTGGTCGGCCAGTGCTGATCGGCTGTTTTCCGACAAATTGAAGAAGGCCGGTTTCAAGGCCGAAGAAATCCAGGTCTTTGCCCATGGCAACAAGGGCACGCGCCACACGATCTGGATTGCCGAGAAGCTCAAGGGCTGAGCTAAACTCTGCACATAACCGTCATTAGTCTTTTACAAAGGTGAACCCATGAGTTCGTCCACCCCCACCAACACGTCGAAGCTGGATCGCATCCTCGCCGACAACCAGCGCGACAAGGAAATGGGCTACCGCGACAAGGCCCTGAAGATGTACCCGCACGTCTGTGGCCGCTGCACCCGTGAGTTTTCCGGCAAGCGCCTGAGCGAACTGACCGTGCATCACCGCGATCACAACCACGACAACAACCCGCAGGACGGCTCGAACTGGGAATTGTTGTGCCTGTATTGCCACGATAACGAACATTCGCGTTATACCGATCAGCAGTATTTCAGCGAAGGCTCGCTGAGCACGCCGAAGATTGCCAAGGCGACGCATAACCCGTTTGCCGCGTTGGCCGGGTTGATGAAAAAAGAAGATTAAAGATCTTTATTGGCCGTTAAGGCCCCATCGCGAGCAGGCTCACTCCTACATTTTGGAATGCGTTCCCCTGTAGGAGTGAGCCTGCTCGCGATAGCGATCTCCCGAACACCGCAAATCTTGAATCTGCCCGCCCTCCCCCAATCCCCGTATAATCGCGCTCTTTTTCCCGAAGGCACCCCGCTCGTGGCAGACAAACGGTACAGCTGCATTGGTTTGTATAACCCCAAATCACCGGAGAACGTCGGTTCGGTGATGCGCGCCGCAGGCTGCTATGGCGTGGCGTCAGTGTTCTACACCGGCAAGCGCTATGAACGCGCCGCCGACTTCGTCACCGACACCAAACGCGTGCACTATGACATCCCGCTGATCGGCATCGACGATCTGAAAAAGATTCTCCCGCTCAACTGCGTACCCGTCGCCGTGGAACTGGTCGAAGGCGCCCGCCCGTTGCCGGAATACACCCACCCGGATCGCGCCCTGTACATCTTCGGTCCCGAAGACGGTTCGCTGGATAAAGAGATCCGCGACTGGTGCGAAGACGTCGTGTACATCCCGACCACCGGCTGCATGAACCTCGCCGCCACGGTCAACGTCGTGCTCTACGACCGCATGGCCAAGGGCCTGAACACCCGCTCCGGGCCGAAATTCCGCTGAAACAGCGCATATTCGATGGAACGAGCTGACCGCTCCGGCAGTCAGCTTGTTTATCGATTACTCATTGCCTGGAGAAAGATCATGACCGAGCTCAAACGTGTCGAACGCATCGAATCCACCCCGTTCCAGAGCCATTCCGAGCAGAACGTCGAAGGCTGGGAGCGCATCGGCTCACTCGCGGGCGGCGTGATCATGGTCGGCAAAGGCCTGCGCCGTGGCGGTGTGTTTGGTTTGATTCAGGTGGCGATTGGCGGCGTGGCCATGGCGCGCGGGATTACCGGGCACAGCTCGATGAAAAGCCTGATCGAGAAGAGTCGTCAGGACATGAACAACGTGCGCGCGAAGATCGAGCGGGCCGGGGAAGAGTTGAGCAAGCTGAAGGCGAATGCCGAGGCGGCGACCAGCACCGCCACGGTGACCGGCAATGATTCGGTGAAGTCGCCGAAAGCCGGGGTTTGATCCAAGAGTTGCGGTGGAGCTAAAGGCCCCATCGCGAGCAGGCTCACTCCTACATTTGTAATGCGTTCCCTTGTAGGAGTGAGCCTGCTCGCGATAGCGGTGTCACTGAAGCAACGCGGTATCAAGGACTTTGGACGACTCGCCCAGAACACTCTCGGCCAGTTGCACAAACGCCTTGGTACTCACCGTGCCCAGATGCATCGCCCCACGCAACACATCATCCAGCGAACGCTTGTTGCGCGTCTGCAAGCGAATCTCGCGATCCAGCTCCTGCAACAAAATTACTGCTTTTGCGACCTGCGCCGGGCTGATCTGTGCGCCGCGCAGGGTCGTGACCTTCTGGCTGTCCTTGGCCAGTTTCGCCTGCAACGCCTGATAACGCTCATCGCTCATGCCACCGGCACGGCGTACCAATTCAATGGCGTAATACTCGGCAAACCCCTCGCTGATCCAGGCGCTGCGCTGCTCATCGTTGATCCGCCCAAACACCTGCGCCAACTCGCGCACCAACGCACTGCTGCCGCTCTCGCTGACCAGCGGCAATCGTGTGTTCAGATAAATCGATTCATGCGCGCCGAGACTGCCGCGCCACATCGGATCGTTGGCCCCCACGATCAATAGCTTGGCCGGATGGCGTGGATAAACGGCCTGCACCTGCGGCCAGACGAACGTCAGCAAGGTCAGCACATCCATGCGGCGCATGCCCTGCCCTTGTGGCGAAGCCACTGTGACTTCGGTTTCGCCCAGCCGTGTGCGGCGGCTGCCGAGATGGCCGGCAAGCATCCAGCCGGTCGGGCGGTCGAACAGGCGTGATGGATTATCGATGCGGAATTTGTTCTTGCCGATGCGTGGCCAAGCGGTCTCGATACTCTTCCAGCCCTCGGGCAATTCGAATTGCAGACGCGCGACCAGTTCGATGCCGTCCTGCTGATCGAGTTTGGCCGGCGGCACCAGTTCGTCGCCACGCATCAACGCCCAGGTCGGGGTCATGCGCGTGTCGAAGCTGCCGTTCTTGCGGCCGTGGCTGATGCGTACACGGTATGTCAGGCTGGACTTTTCGCTGGCGGGGCGCCAGACCCCGCGCGCCTGTTTGCCCGGGCTCAGCAGCCACTGGCCGTCAGCCTTGAAGTCGCTGTAATGGCTGCCGTCGCCAAGGTCGAAGTCGAGACTGCGCACCGCTTCGCCCTTGGCGAGGGTCAGGCGCACTTCAGCCTGATCGCTCTGCGGCAACAGGCGCACGTGGTAATCCAGGTCCACTTTCTTCGCTGCCCACACCGGTGCGCTCAGCGCCAGCAGTGCAACCAGCAGCGATCGCTGCAATCCCACAGCCATACACACTCCTTTGTGAAACTTGAACTCTGCGGTTGATTCAGCCCGCGCGGAAAATCAGGTGATCTTCCCAGTCATCTTCCGGCACGCTGCCCTCGGCGAGCATGCGCCCGGATTGGGAGATCCGCTCGTGATGCACTGCATCGCGGTCACCGCTCACCAGGTGGTGCCACGGTGGCAGGTCTTTGCCTTCGCTGACCAGGCGATAACCGCAGGTCGGCGGCAGCCACTTGAATTCTTCGGCCTGGCCCGGGGTGAGCTGGATGCAGTCCGGGACAAACTTGATGCGGTTCGGGTAATCGCTGCACTGACAGGTTTTCAGATCAAGCAGTTTGCAGGCGATGCGCGTGTAATAGACGCTATTGTCTTCTTCATCCTCAAGTTTTTGCAGGCAGCACAGACCACAACCGTCGCACAGCGATTCCCACTCCTCCAGATCGAGTTGATCGAGGGTTTTGCGTTTCCAGAACGGTTCGACTTTGGCGACCATGGCTCAAGCATCAACATCAGGTAGTGAAAAGGCCGCCAGTCTAGTGCCCAAGGCCTTGTGGGCCAAGCGTTGGCGACTGCCGGTAAATCGCACTTGTCAGCCCAATCGCCGCCAAGTAGGGTTTTGCCTCGAATTCATGACTCAAACTTAGCAAGGAATCTCTCGATGAGTGCCAACCCTCGCGTTGCCGATTACGCCATTCACCCGCAATTCACCGACCGCTGGTCACCACGCGCCTTCACCGGTGAAGCGATCGCCGAAGAAACCTTGCTGAGTTTCTTCGAAGCCGCACGCTGGGCACCGTCGGCGTACAACTCGCAGCCATGGCGATTCCTTTATGCGCGTCGCGATACGCCGAACTGGCAGCGTTACCTGGGTCTGCTCAATGAATTCAACCGCAGCTGGGCGCAGCATGCGTCGGCGCTGGTGATCGTGATTTCGAAAACCACCTTCACCGCACCGGGTGCCAGCGAAGAAACTCCAGCGCTGTGGCACACGTTTGATACCGGTTCGGCATGGGGCCATCTGGCGCTGCAGGCGAGCATCAGCGGCTGGCACACTCACGGTATGGCTGGTTTCGATCAGGAACTGACCCGCAAGGAGCTGAACATTCCAGAAGGTTATGCGCTGCATGCTGCCGTGGCCGTTGGCAAACTGGGCGACAAGGCAACGCTGGCTGAATACCTGCAAGCCCGTGAAGAGCCGAGCCCGCGCCGTCCGCTGAACGAGCTGGCGGCCGAAGGCGACTTCACCCTCTGAGCCACAGCGCAAATGATCGTTCCCACGCTCCGCGTGGGAATGACTCAAGGGACGCTCCGCGTTCCAATGGGACGCAGAGCGTCCCCGGCTGCACTCCCACGCGGAGCGTGGGAACGATCTGCGTAGGAATCAATATCCGCGGTTGAAATCCACTTCCCCGCGCAACGCTTCACCCGCCTGATACGCCTTCAGGTTCTCGACAAACAGCTGCACCATCAACGCCGGTGACGTCGGCGCCGAGCTGTGCCCGGTCAGCAGCAAGCCCCACGCCGTCCAGAACGGATGCCGTTGCGGCAGTGGTTCCTGACGGCAGACATCGATCACCGCGCCGGCCAGATGCCCTTCTTTCAGCGCGTCTACCAGATCCGCATCGACCACCGCGACACCGCGCCCGGCATTGATGAACAACCCGGTCGGTTTGAATTGCTTGAACAGCGCTGCGTCGTAGATATCGTGGGTGTGCTCGGTGTTCGGCAGCAGATTGACCACGTAATCCACCTCGCCGACCAGTCGTGGCAGATCCGCCATCGAACCGACCTCGACAAACGGCGCTTGCTCGCGGGCACTGCTGGCGATGCCGTACAGCTCAACGCCGAACGGTCGCAGGAATTGCGCCACGCTCTGGCCGATGTCGCCCGTACCGACGATCAGCACTTTGCGCCCGACCAGACTCTGGCCGCTGCGGTTGTCCCATTTACGCTCGACCTGACTGACCAGCCGCGCCAGTACTTCGCGCTCATGGCCAAGGATGTAAGTGAGGACGTATTCAGCCATGACCTGACCAAAAATCCCCACCGCCCGGGTCAAGCGATAATCACGGCGCAAGCCATCGGCGAGCAGCGGCGTGATGCCGGCCCAGGTCGACTGCAGCCATTGCGGTTGATGGCCCTGACGCAGCAGGGTCGCCAGCAGATCCGGCTGCCCCAGCCACACTGGGCAGTCGGCCGCCTGACGGGCCAGTTCGGCAGAGTCGCCACTGGTCAGCACTTCGAGTTCCGGCACTGCCTGACGCAGCAGTCGGGCGTATATCGCGTGGTCGTGTTCAGCAATCAGAACGCGCATCTTCAAACCTTTCGCAAACCGTGCAGACGGCCACCGGATTCAGGGCGGCCATCGCGGTAAAAACAGTTCCAGGGTTAACCAAGGCCCAGAACAGGGCCTTGCAGATCAGACCGGATCGTTGCGTCGCAGCAACTCTTCGGGCAAGTGTTCGATGTACTCGTCCTCGGCGGGCGGCATTTGCAGGTGATAACCCTGCTTGTCGAGGTTTTCGAGGACCACGACGATGTCTTCGCTGGCCAGTTTGCGCTCGGGCGAAAGCACCAGATCGAACGAATGTTTCGGTTTGCCGAAGGCCAGCATCAGCGCTTCCGGCACACGTTCCAGCGCGTCACTTTTGAGCACGTAAAGGTACATGCCGCTGCGCTTGGAGCTTTGGTAGATGGAGCAAATACGTTTCAAGGCTGTTCTCCGGCGGTGGCCAGGCTGTCGAGCAGCTTCTGACCCATGAGTTCGCGGCGCCAGCCACGCAACGACTCAGGCAATTGGTAAGGACCCTCGGGGTAGCCGCTTTTGACCAGGGCTTCGAGGGTTTTCTTGCGCAGCATCAGCTCCGGCGCGATGTCGAGTCGCTCAGCTTCGGCCTGACCGAGGGCGCGCAGTTGTTTGATCAACGCAGCGGCTTCGATCGGCAATGGCTCCGGCACGGCAGGCGGCCATTGATCAGGCCCCACACTGCCAGAGCGCTTGATCAGATCAAGCAGAAACTGGCCGTCCTGACGCACGGTACGCGGGTGCATGTCTTCGATTTTGCCCAGTGCAGCAATGTTGTCCGGTTGCGTGCGCGCCAACGGCCACAGCGAATGTTCGCGGACGATACGGTTGCGCGGCAGATCACGGGCGCGTGCTTCGGTTTCACGCCAGGCGCACAGTTCACGCAGGACGGCGAGTTGCGCACGAGAGAGTTTCCACGCCAGTTTGGCCTCGCGGTAAACCTCGTACGGATCGGTTTCGCGGCGCAGGTTGGCGACCAGTTCGGCGCCGTCCTCCAGCACCCAGGCAAATTTGTCGTCGGACAGTTTCGGACGCAGTTGTACGAAAACTTCCGCCAGATGCACGGCATCTTCAGCGGCGTAGCTGATTTGCGTCTCGGACAACGGCCGCTGCAACCAGTCGGAACGGGTTTCGCCTTTCGGCAGTTCGATGCCGAGTACATTTTGTACCAGCCGCGAATAACCCATCGAAAAACCGAGGTTGAGATAGGCGGCGGCCAGTTGCGTATCAAACAGCGGCGCCGGCAAGCTGCCGGTCAGGCGCAACAGCACTTCGAGGTCTTCGCTGCAGGCATGCAGGACTTTGAGCACCGCCGGGTTTTCCAGCAACGCGGCCAATGGCTGCCAGGCGTTGATGGTCAGCGGATCGATCAGGTAAGCGCGTTTGCCGTCGCCGACCTGCAGCAGGCCGGCAATCGGGTAGAAGGTGTCGACCCGCATGAATTCGGTGTCGAGGGCAACGAAAGGCAACTGCTGCCACTCGGCGCAAAACTGCGCGAGGCTATCGTTGTCGCGAATCCAGTGAATATCGATGGCCACACGGCTCTCCCTTGAAGAATGGCGCGCAGTATATATCGCCGTTGGCGATTTACGCGCCTGCGAAGGGCAAGAGCTGTAACGAAATGTCCTGCCAATTGGCAAGAATAGTCTGACAAAGCAAACAGATGTGCCCGTCATCTGTGGGAGGGTGACGGTCAGTCTTTGGCCAGGACGCCGTCGATCACGGCGCCACGGCAGCCGGCGAACATGTCCAGACCCGGCTGATACACCGAGCTCTTCACTTCCAGCAGACCGAGCATCGAGTGGAACAGGTTGTCCTGACTCAGCGGCTTGTCGCGACTCATTTGCAGGCAATGGGTATCGACTGAGTAAGCCTTTTGATAGTTGTCAGAGAACCATGCCAGCATCGCTACGTGTTTCTGTTGCTCCGGCGCCAGCATATAAGGCGTGCCATGCAGGAACAGGTTGTACTCACCCAGCGATTCGCCGTGATCCGACAGGTACAGCATGGCGGTATCGACTTTGTCCTGATTGCTGCGCAAGACATCGATCAGGCTCGACAGCACTTGGTCGGTATAGACCAGCGTGTTGTCGTAACCGTTGACGATACTTTCGCGGCTGCAATTATTCAGTGCATTACTTTCACAAACCGGCGTGAAGTGCTCGTACTCCTTGGGATAGCGCTTGAAGTATTCCGGGCCGTGACTGCCCATCTGGTGCAGAACCAGAACGGTGTCCTTGTCCAGGTGATCGATAAAGCTTTGCAGGCCCTGCAAGAGGATCTCGTCGCGGCATTCGCTGTTGGCGCACAGTGTCGGATCCTTCAAGTTGCTGACATCCTGAACCGTCACACGATCACAGGTGCCTTTACAGCCGGACTGGTTGTCACGCCAGATCACGTCAATACCCGCACGTTTGAGCACATCCAGCAGGCCTTCTTCGTTCTTCGCCTTGCTGGCGTCGTAATCCTTGCGGCCCATGTTGGAGAACATGCACGGCACCGATACGGCCGTTTCAGTGCCGCAGGAGTGCACATCGGTAAAGGCAATCAGCCCCGCTTCCTTGTCGAGTTTGGGCGTGGTATCGCGGTCGTAACCGAGGATGCCGAAGTTCTCGGCACGGGCACTTTCGCCCACCACCAATACAGTCAGGGATTTGCGCGGCTGAAGTTTCACAGCGGCATTGCGCTGTGCGTCTTCACCGATCTTGACGAAGGGTTGCTGCGCCGAGACCACCTGCTCACGCAGATAACCGACCGAGGCGCCGATGTAATTGCTCGGCACCAACATCAAACGAATTTCGTGGTGATTGCGAAACAATGAAGACAGGCCCTGATAGTTAGCCAATGCCACGCCACCCATCACCGCTGCCGACGCCACACTCACGATAACTTTACTGAACAACTCGCGGTGCCAGCGACGGTAGTTGACCGGCATCTTCCAAAGCAACAACGACGGCAAAACACCTAACAATAAAATATAAGCAAACAACTTTAACGACAGCAGATCGCGGACTTCCGTCGCATTGGTTTCGGCAAAGTTACGAAACATGCCCGCATCAATCATCACGCCATATTGGCTCATGAAATAAGCCACGCCGGCGCTGATCATGAATATCAGCATCAAGACCGGTTTAAGCAGCGGACGGAACGCTAGAAACGTCAGCACAATGTTAAAAGCCGCGAAGATCATCACCCCAAAAGCCACGCGCATGGCGACGCCGTTGCCATCGGCTGCGGTGATGTCAAGCAGGTGCTGCCAGAGCACGGCATTGAAGCCGGTCAAAAGAAAGGCACTGGCAATCAACGTCACCCATTCCGGGCGCACGGCTTTTAACTTCAACATAGAGAAGGGCAATTCCTGAAGAGAACAACCTTGGGTAATTATGAAAATTTCGTTTGTGAAAAAATCATTAACTAAGGCATGACAAACTTTAGGCAGGCAATCATCAATTTTTTGTGAAAAAGACGCCAACGATTAGTTGGCTTGCGGGAACTCCGTGAAACTTTGGAAGTATTTGAGAATGGTTCAGCTTTTATTCAGAAAATTTCCTCTGTGGGAGCGAGCCTGCTCGCGAAAGCGTCAGGTCAGTCGATATTTGCGGTGGCTGATACGCCGCTTTCGCGAGCAGGCTCGCTCCCACAGGTGTCTTGTTGGGTTATCGAGTTTTTAAATACTGCTCTGGATTTTCCGGTTTGCCCGCCACAAGTAGATCCGCGCCTAATCTCCAGCCCCTCGCTCAAAGGTCTGAAGATGGAAAACTCCCGCGCCACCGCCCGCCCTGCCGTCTGGCTGATGCTTGTCATCGTTCTAGTCGCACTCAACCTGCGCCCTTCGATGGCGGCAGTCGGGCCGCTGCTGTCGGCGATTCGCGACGATATCCCCTTGAGTTTCAGCCTCGCTTCACTGCTGACGATGCTGCCGGTGATGACCATGGGACTGGCGATGTTTTTTGGCATTGGCATCAGTCGGCGACTGGGCGAACAGCGCACGGTCCTGCTGTCGCTGCTGGTCATCGGATTGGCGACGTTATCGCGGCTGTTCATCGACTCTGCTGCCGAGCTGATTGTCAGCGCGGTGCTGGCCGGAATAGGCATCGCGCTGATTCAGGCGTTGATGCCGGCGCTGATCAAATCGCGTTTCCCGAATCACATGGCGGTGTGCATGGGGCTGTATGTCACGTCGATCATGGGCGGCGCAGCGCTTGCCGCGTCGTTCGCTCCGATGGTGATGGGGGTAACCGGAAATTGGCGCAGCGGTCTGGCCATCTGGGCGGTGCTCGCGTCGCTTGCGCTGGTGTTCTGGTGGTCGCAACGCCGCAGTCTGTCAGCAACTGCTGCAACAACGACAAGAAAAGATTCCTTCTACAACAATTCCCGCGCCTGGTTACTCGCGATCTTCTTCGGATTGGGCACGGCGTCCTACACCTGTGTGCTCGCCTGGCTCGCGCCGTACTACGTGGAAAAAGGCTGGAGCGAACAAAGCGCCGGGCTGTTGTTAGGATTTCTGACTGCCATGGAGGTGATTTCCGGTCTGGTGGTGCCCGCCATCGCCAATCGCAGCCGCGACCGGCGCTCCGTACTGACGGTGCTACTCGGCCTGATCATCGCCGGTTTCTGTGGGCTGATTCTGAGCCCGCAACACCTCAGCCTCTTCTGGCCATGCTTGTTGGGTCTAGGCATTGGCGGGCTGTTTCCAATGAGCCTGATCGTCTCGCTCGATCATCTCGATAACCCGCAGCGTGCCGGGGGCCTGACGGCTTTCGTGCAAGGCATCGGCTATATGATTGCCGGCCTCTCGCCGTTGATGGCCGGGATTGTTCGCGACCAACTGGGCAGTTTCGAATGGGCGTGGTGGTCGCTGACGGCGGTGATGGTGATCATGCTACTGATGGTGAGGCGCTTCGATCCCCGACATTACGCGCGACACTTTGGCTGATCTGACTGGAGGCTTCTGGCCATGTTTTAGCGCTTTGAAGGCAGACGTCGTGTTGCTAAAACTTTCTGTCCCACAACTGTCCGTGAAATGTCCTACAGGGCTTTGTCCTGGCACCATCGTTCCGTTAGGATCATTCGCACACGTTTGCGCGGATTCGGCGCAAGGAGCACAGCGAGACAGAACGGATGCTGAACAGTAACTTGCTACGAAAGCTCGACATGCAGGATCTCATGGTGTTTATCGCCGTGTATGAACAAAGCAGCGTCACCGATGTGTCGGAAACGCTATTTGTCAGCCAGTCGACCGTCAGTTACTGCCTGAAGAAACTGCGCACCAGTTTTGAAGACGAGTTGTTCATCAATACGCGTACAGGCATGCGCCCCACCTACAAGGCCAGCAGCATGTATGGCCATGTTCAGAAGATCCTCGAGAGCATCAACCTGTGCCATGCCGGCGCGCCGGCCTTCGATCCGACGCTACAAGCTGTCACGTTCAATATCTGTGCTCCGGAATACTTCGAGCAATTGATCTTGCCGCGTCTGTTGAAACGTTTCGACTTCGACGATTTGCCGGTGATGGTCAACATGCACAAGTTTGAAACCGACGTGCCGGCCGACGAGTTGCGCGATGGCAGCCTTGATCTGGTGATCAGCTTCGGGCCGAACTTCCATCGCAATCACTCCGATCTCAAGTCACGCATGCTGCTTGAGGACGATCTGGTCTGTGTGTTCGACAAGCGCGCCACCCCACTGGAGCCGCGCCTGAGCCTGCAGGCGTTCACCGAACGCCGACATGTGTTCCCGACGCCGTGGACATCGACCACCAACATGGTCGATGGCTGGTTGGCGCGACAGGCGCAGAAGCGCCAGATCGTCGCGCGTTCGAACAGCTACAGCGCGGCGTTGAAAATGATCACCGGCACCGACTTCATCCTCACCCTCCCCCGGCGCATCCAGCGTCTACTGACCAACGAAGCGGTGTTTAACCATTGTGAGGCGCCGAACGGCTTGCCGGGGTTCACCCTCGACATGCAATGGAGCCAGAACGCCGATCAGGACAGCGCCAACGTCTGGCTGCGCGAGCAAGTGATCAAGGTGTGCAGCGAACTGCAAGACGCCTGAGTCCTACACGCTGATCGCGGCTTTGCTGTAGGACTCGCGATCAATGTCGACCAATTCGACACACAACTGCACTTCCACCCCGGCCGGCCACTCGCACAGATCCTGCAACACCGCCAGCAAGCTTTGCGACAGCTGCTTCTTGATCTCCGGCGAACGCCCGCTGAGCAGTGCCAGCTTCACGTAAATGAAGGCGCGTTCGCTCATGGCGGTGCCAACCTTGAAGGTCTCGACCTTGACTGCGCGGCTTTTGATATCGAACTCCGCTGCAAACTGACCGGATCCCACCAATGTATTGTTGAGCCGGATCAACGCAACATCGGCGTTCAACTGCGGCAGGTTGGCGGTGTATTCCATGTGCAGGTGTGGCATCGGGAGGCTCCAGTCAGTCAGCGGAAAGTTCGTACATATACCACAAGCGGCTCAGCGCATATCCCCGTAGAAGCTGTCGAGTGAAACGAGGCTGCGATCTTTTGATCTTGAGATTCAAAGATCAAAAGATCGCAGCGTGCCGCAGCTCCTACAGGGGGTGTTGATCAGGACGGGGTCACCGGTCGTTCGCTCATGAACTGCTCCAGCCTTGAGCGCAACCAACGCTCGGCCGGATCGCTATCGACATGACTGAGCCAGACCATCGACAAGTCCAGCGTCGGCGTCTTGAACGGAAACGGTTCCTTGAACAGCAACCCGGAAGTCGCCATGGCCGCTGCGGTGTAATCCGGCAGGCTGGCGATCAGGTCGGTGCCGGCCAGCAACGCCGGCAACGCACTGTACTGCGGCACCGACAGCACCACCTGGCGCGTGCGCCCCAACTCCGCCAGCCACTCGTCAGCGAAACCGCTGACATTCGCCGTGTGCGAAACCAGCACGTGTGGCCGTGCGCAATATTCATCAAGGGTCAACGGTGTATCGGACGCATCCGCGCGCAGGATGCTCGGCTGAATGTGCCGCAGCAGTTTGCGTTTGGCATTGGCCGGCAGGCCACGGGTCTGGCTGATGCCGACAGTAATGTCACCAGCGGCGAGCAAATCGGGAATCCGCCAGTAATCGACATGCTGCACCACAAACACCACGTTTGGCGCTTCCTGGCGCAACGCGCGCAACAGCGGCGGCAGCAAGCCGAATTCGACGTCATCGGACAGACCGATGCGAAAAGTCATGGTGCTGACGGCTGGATCGAAATCGCGGGTCAGGCTCAGCGCCACTGACAGGGAGTCCAGCGCGGGCTTGAGGTGGCGGAAGATATCTTCGGCCCGGGCGGTCGGCTCCATGCGATGGCCGACGCGGATGAACAGCGGATCGTTGAGCATGGTGCGCAAGCGGTTGAGCGCCGAACTGATGGTCGGCTGGCCGAGAAACAACTTCTCCGCCGCCCGGGTCACGTTGCGCTCTAGCATCAAGGTCTCGAACACCACCATCAGGTTGATGTCGGCCTTGCGTAGTTCATTGCGGTTCATCCATTGCCCCCCGATCCCCTGACTGAAGGGCAGTGTAGAAAGGTCCGCCGACAACGTCTATGCGGACACGGCTCAGTTGATCGACATTGCCTTCAGGCCGATCGCGAGTTGCCGGCGATCCTGGCCGACGCCCAACTGCTCAGGGCTGATCGCATCGGCGAACTGCAGTTGCACACGCAGCAAACCCTCTTGTGTGATGCGTTGGCGGACAGCCGGAGTGAGCTGCAATTCAAGACTGTTACCTTCCGGCTTGTCCAGAGTGGTCGCCAGCGCTTCGATGCCGTTGAGCTTGATCACCACGCGCTGACGCAAATGCCCCGGCGCCAGGAACGCCGTGGTCTCAAGATGCAGGGTGCGGGCCGAATCGTTCACTCGCATGGCCATTTCCGCTTCGGCACCGCTGGACCAGACGCCCCAGGTTTCAGCATCCGACCAGCCTCGCGCGAGATAGTCCTTGCCCACAGCGCCATAGCTGAACTGCGCTGTTTCTCCAGAGACGAACTCAGGCACCAGCTGTTGTGGCGTCTGGTCGACGGGCACCTGCACGCATTCACGGCAATTTTTCCAGCCCGGCGCCAGCACTGTGAATCCGTCGATACGGGTGAACAGATCCGCTTCGGTATTGACGGTCGAAACCGCCTGCAGCAACGCCCGATCACCGAGCAGGTACAACGAATCCGCATCATATTGACCCGAAGCCAGCATCGTGCGGCTGTGCTCATCAGCAACCTCCCACTGATCCTTGCCCATCCGTCCCAGATAGACAGCATCGGTCGCCAGCCCATGTGTTGCAGCGAATGCGGCGACATTCATCCACTCCGGCGACAGGTTCTGAGGAAGGATCCAACGGATCTTCTGATAATGCGCCGCAGCATTTTTCCAGAACGGGTCGACAAAAGGTGTCTTCCATTGGGTGCTTGACTCGACCATCAACTGCTTGCGCACCAAAGACCAGCCGCTGTGCGTATCCGCGACTTGAACCGTCAGCGCCACAGCCATCAGCAAGGTTGCCACACGCGGTTTATTGGCGCGTACCACCAGAAAAATGATCAACAGAATGAACGCATAATAAACCGGCCAGAACATTCGTCCCGAGGCTCGAAAGATATTGGCGATGGCTATTATCTTTTCCGGTAAGGGATAGCTGAAATTCGCGCCAGCAAAGGCAATGTTGTTGGAAACCGCAAATACCGTCAGCCCGGCAAGCGCGATCAGCAGTAGCCAGTGTCGACGCAATGACCGCTCCAACCCGGTTTGCCCCTGCAGCCACCCGACCCACCCACAGACGGCCAGCAATAACAGCCCCAGTCCGAGATAACTGAACCCTTCCGTATCCCCCAGACCGCCGGGTAGATCCTTGAGGATGTATGACCAATGATTGGGGCTGAACAGTGTCAACACATTGGCTCGGTACAAGCCGAATCCGTCGGAGATCGCATCGGAGCCATTGACGGAAAAATACCCCGCTTGCCAGCAGCAAAAACTCACCAGAGCAAACAACAAAACCAGTTCAACGCCTGCTTCGCGCAAGCTGATTCTGGCTTTGAAATGACGGGTGATCAGATCGGCCAGCCAAAGCAGCGCGACCATGGCGAGGAAATACGCATGAATCAACGCGGTGCACGCCAGCAAAGCCCCCCAGGCCAACCGTCGCCGCTGGTCCTCAGGGCGCAAGGCCAGGTATAAGGCGGCCAGAATCAGGAAGTGTCCGGCCAGCGACAAATGTGTCGGCATGCGGATGATCATCGGCGGAGCAAACAGGAAAAGTGCACAACCCAATGCCCGCAAAGCGACGTTGGAGGTGATAAGCCCCAATAATTTCCAGCCAAACCACGCTTGCAGGACAAAACAGGCGAGGAACCAGATTCCGAAATACTGAAATGTCTGCGGAAGTAACCCAGCAAGTGGCTTGAACAACAATGCCAGCAGCGGATTGGAGTCGGAAAAGATCAGGCCGTTGCTCAGTTCAAGTCCGTATGTCGGGTTCAGGCCGACCGGAAACGTCCACGGCGCCTGACGGAAAAAAGCCCATCCCAGATAGTGCGTCGCCGGATCGCCCTGCCCCAGCCAGGCAATGTTCTGCGGGTCGAGCGCTCTAGGGCCAACGACGATAAAGAAAGCCAATACGCCGATCATCAACGGCAAAAGAGTGACAGCCAGGCGCCTTGTGAAATCCTTCATCGATACGTCCAGAAATTATGCAAGACAAAGGTGAAGGCCGGGATAGTCAGTGCCACCGCGACAATCCCCAACAGGTAATTCAATCCGGCCATCTGCGCCGCCCAGGCAACAAACATCGCCAATAGAAAGCCGCACGTCGACACCAGCAGAAAACGCAGCAAGGTTTTGCCATGCAACCGAGCCGAGAAACTCCAGGTGGTATTGATCAGATAGGACACGACGGTCGCCACGGCGAACGCCACGCCGTTGGCAATCGGTGGCTGCGGGCTGATGAAGTTGATGAACAGCACCGCGACCAGCGCGTGCAAAGCCGTGACGAACAAACCGGTCACGGCAAAGCGCAAACCGCGCTGGATCAGCACTGATTTTTCGGTTGAGGTCACGGTTTTTGCGCCAGCACGAACACACTCAAACCGGCCAGACGGTTCCTGCCCATCAACGGCAGTTCAAGGCGGCACAAGGTTTTCAGTGTGCGGTTCACCAGCGGGTGATGACGCTTGAGTTGCGAGCGCGGCGCTTGCGTTTGCGAGCCCTGTGGCAACAACCGTAACGCCGCTGCGATCGGGAACACCGCACCAAAATAATAAGCGCCGCGTTGCACCGTCAGACCGGCAGCGCGGGCCAGTGTTTCGAATTGCGCCAAGGTGTAGCGGCGCTTGTGTTCAAGGAAGTCGTCATGCCCGCTCCAGAGGAACTGGAACGCCGGCACCGTCATCAGAAAACGGCTGCCGGAAGGCACTTTATCGACGTACATCTTGAGTAGGCCGAGGTCATCGTCAACATGCTCCAGCACATCCATCAGCAGCACCAGATCGGCATCTATTGTTTCTATCCCGCGGCGGTAGTGCACCGGTTTGCCAGCGGTTGTCGCGCTTGAATCGGCCGGATAGCTGATATCGACGCACCATGCCTCCTGCGCGTCGGTATGAGTCAGCAGATGGTGGGAGAAAAACCCGGAGCCGGCACCCACGTCGAGAATTCGCCTGATCGGCACACTACCCAGCAGACGCGTGGTGGCCGCCGCTTTGGAGCAGTAATACCAATGCTCGTTGATACTTTCGCCGAGGATGTCGGTTTCCTTGAGATCCATGTTCAGTCCTTCGGGTCGTAGACGCGACGCACCAGAAAAACCGGTCGGCGTTTCGCTTCAATATAGGTACGGCCCAGGTATTCGCCGAGCACTCCGATGCCGATCAATTGCAAACCTCCGAGAAACGTCACGGCGACCATCAATGAGGCGTAACCGGGCATGTCGACGCCATGGATCACGGTGCGCACGACGATGAACATCGCAAAGGCAAAGGACACCAGCGATACCAGCGCCCCGACGTACGTCCAGACTCGCAGCGGTTCAGTACTGAAACTGGTGATGCCTTCCAAAGCGAAGTTCCACAGCCGCCAGCCGTTGAATTTGCTCTGCCCGGCCACGCGCTCGGGGCGCTCGTAATCGACGTGAGTGGTGCGGAAGCCGACCCAGGCAAACAGACCTTTCATGAAGCGCCGGGATTCGGGCAAGGTCAGCAACGCATCGACCACGCAGCGATCCATCAGGCGGAAGTCGCCGACATTTTCCGGCAGAGGCTGTTCGGCAATTCTGTTGTGCAGGCGATAGAACCAATGGGCGGACTTCTGTTTCGCCCAGGTGTCGCTGCGGCGGCTGACGCGGTGGCCGAGTACGACTTCATAGCCTTCGCGCCAGCGTTCGATCATCTGCAGGATGACTTCCGGCGGATCCTGCAGATCCGCATCGATCGGCACGACGATCTGCCCGGTCGCCATCTGCAAACCGGCGGAGAGTGCCGCCTCTTTACCGAAATTGCGGCTCAGATCGACGATACGCAGGCGCGCATCCTGCTGCTGATGCTCAAGCAAAAGCTCAAGCGTGGCATCGGTGCTGCCGTCGTTGACGAATACCAGCTCAAGATCGATCAGCGTCTGCTTTCGAAAGACTTCATCGATGCGCAGCAGAAACGTTTTCAGGCTGTCTTCTTCGTTAAAAACGGGGACCACCAGCGATAACGTCACCTGCCCGGCCTGTTGCGTTCCGTGCTCAGTCAAAGGAGTGCTCTTTTTATAGTGTTTGTTCGGTCATCGAACTATTTCCGATGCCATGAGCCGTCCCGTATTAAGCAGTAGCGTCGCCGGTGTTGCAAGCGTCAGGCGGCGTCATATTGGCCAATCCAGAGGCCTATTGCTGCGCTCTAGCTCGCGGCTCTTGGAAACAATTGCCAACGATTGGATACAAATGTCCGATAGCCAAAAAAACCGCCTGCGCTAGGCTTGCGTCGATGCGCCAAACAGGCGGTCGCACTAATAAATCGCATGGAGCGAACTGAATGTATTTCGAGATTTACAGGCAATCCAGAGGCACCCCCAGCACTGGCAAGGGGCAATGGCGCTGGAGGCTGCGCGCGGGCAATCACGAGACCATCGCCAGTGGCGAGTCATATGTGAACAAGGCGGATTGCATGCATGTGATCGAGTTGATCAGAGCCGTGCACGGCGATACCCCGGTGAAGGAAATTTAATCGCGTGAGCCGATGCGGAGCTGCGTCCTACAGCCGCGTCCTTTTTTTCAGCGAACGACTGACGAGCCATTTCTGCGCGCCTACGCTCATCGACGTATGGGGTGATTCAGCCCTGTTTCGCCGCATCAATTGAACTAAAAAGGAGCCACAGAAATGGCGAGAGACAAAGCGAAAGACGACAAGCACTTCAACTGCACGCAAGAACACGAAGCTGATTATGTCGCCAGCCTCTACCCGCACGCCAAGGACGAAGTGAAAAACTTCCTGGCTACCGCTTGCATGGACAAGTCGCTGCATGACTCGACACATAAGGATGTGTATGAATTGATCAAACTGAAGTTGGGGCACTCGCAGCCGTGAATGGCTAGGGCGCGGGGTGATGTAGCCTTGCGCAAATGAAGAGGCCCCACGGCTAAAGGCCCGTGGGGCTTTTGCTTGTGTCAGGTCAGGATCGAGATGGCTGGCTGGCACATGCCTTTCGAGCTCTAAAAACTCATGGAATCCCAGAAACGAAAAAGCCCCGTAGATTTTCATCTACGGGGCTTTTTCTATGTAATGGCGGAGAGATAGGGATTCGAACCCTAGGTACCGGTGAAGGTACAACGGATTTCGAATCCGTCCCATTCGGCCACTCTGGCATCTCTCCAACGGCGCGCATCATAACAACACTTTTACCGAAAGCAAACCCTCTTTCGAAAATTTCTCCGTGCTATCAGATGCTTGCGTCGATTAAAGCGGTACGCCCAGACGATTGGCGACTTCTTCGTAGGCTTCGATAACGTCACCGAGGCCCTGGCGGAAGCGGTCTTTGTCCATCTTCTTCTTGGTGTCCTTGTCCCACAGACGGCAGCCGTCCGGGCTGAACTCGTCGCCGAGGACGATGGAACCGTCGCTGAACACGCCGAATTCAAGCTTGAAGTCGACCAGCAGCAAGCCAGCGTCGTCGAACAGCTTGGTCAGGACTTCGTTGACCTTGAGCGACAGTTCTTTCATGCGAACCAGTTGCTCGGCGGTGCCCCAACCGAATGCCACGACGTGGGATTCGTTGATGAACGGGTCGCCCTTGGCGTCGTCTTTCAGGAACAGCTCGAAGGTGTAGGGGTTGAGCTTCAGGCCTTCTTCGACGCCCAGACGCTTGACCAGGCTACCGGCGGCGTAGTTACGCACGACGCACTCGACCGGGATCATGTCGAGCTTCTTGACCAGGACTTCGTTGTCGGCCAGCAGTTTGTCGAATTGGGTCGGTACGCCGGCCGCTTCGAGTTTCTGCATGATGAAGGCGTTGAACTTGTTGTTGACCATGCCTTTGCGGTCGAGCTGCTCGATGCGCTTGCCGTCGAACGCCGAGGTGTCGTTGCGAAACAGCAGGATCAAGCGGTCAGCGTCGTCGGTCTTGTAAACCGATTTGGCTTTGCCGCGGTAGAGTTCTTCACGTTTTTCCATGATGGGCTCCGCTTGCTAAGTAGGTGGGCTAGGCGATGTGGCGCCAGTCAAGCCCTGAATCTTGATCGGCCAGTTGCAGCCAGTCCGGGTCGCACCCGAGGGTGTCGACAAAACATTGCCGGGCCAGCTGCGGCATGTTGTTCTTGCTGCTCAGATGAGCCAGGACAAGGTGTTGCAAGCCCTGCCAGCCCAACTCGGACACCAGGAATGCCGCCTGATGGTTGTTCAAATGTCCCAGCTCGCCGCCCACCCGCTGCTTGAGAAAGTACGGGTAGTGCCCACGGGCCAGCATGTCGCGACAATGGTTGGACTCGATCATCAACGCATCGAGGTCCCGATAACCGTCCAGCACCCGCTCGCAGTAAGAACCCAGGTCGGTCAGCAGGCCGAAGCGCCGCTGCTCTTGATCACTGAAGACATACTGAGTCGGTTCCTGCGCATCATGGGCCACGGCAATGACCCCGACGCTCAGAGCACCGATCTGCAGTTGCTCGCCGCCGGCCAGAAAGCCTGCGGGTTCAATCGGTTTGCGCATCCCGCGCAGAGTGCCGCGACTGAGGTAGACCGGTAGATTGTAGCGCCGAGACAGCAAACCCACGCCATGCACGTGGTCGGCATGTTCGTGGGTTACGAGTATCGCGCTCAATTGCGCCGGGTTCACACCCAGGCGCAACAGGCGTTTTTCGGTTTCCCGCAGGGAAAAACCACAATCCACCAGCACATACGTATCAGCACTGGCGATCAGCGTGCCGTTCCCTTGGCTACCGCTGCCGAGAACGGCAAAACGCATGGTTGATCAGCCCAGGTTGTCCTGAATCACGCTCAGCACTTTGCGCGCCACTTCAGCCGGCGCAACGGTGTTGATGTTTTTCTCGACGGTGACCTGAATGTTCTCGCCAACCTTGCTCAGGCGAACCTGATAACGCTCGGCACGGGATTCAACTTCTTCCTTGGTCGGCGCACTGCCGAACAGGCTGCTGAAGAAACCAGGCTTGTCGTCTTTCTTCTCGGCTTTTTCGGCCAGGTTGATGTAGTACAGGCCCAGGCTGCGGTTGATGTCTTCAACGCGCCATTCGCCTTGTTCCAGTGCACGGCCAACGCTCGACCAGGCACGGTCCAGATCGGTACCGACGTTCAACACCGGGTTGCCGCTGCCGTCTTCGCTGAGGCTGACACGGCTCGGGGTATCGAAATCACGCGAGGCCAGCATCGACACCGAACCGCCCTTCTCGGAGATCCGGCTCATGCTTGCGAGCATGTCGTCGACCAGGGCTGCGTCCAGGCCAGTGTTGACCGAACGGTTGGTGAAATCGACATCGGCGGTGCTGCCGGCAGGACGCTCGGCGCTGACCACGTAGATTTCACTGGTGTTGCGCTGCACGCCCGGTTCGATCCGCACACGCACGCGGGTTTCGCTGTCGCTGGCGATACCGGCTGCGCTCAGGCGCTTGGCCATGGACGCGGACAGTTCGTCGGAATGCTGCCAGGTGGTGGTGAATTCGCCGGTCTGCGGGCGCTGTTCGTCCAGGCGGAAACCGTTGTCCTGGAAGAACTGCACGGCCACTGGCCAGACTTCGGCCGGTGGATGCTGGGCCACGACCCAACGCGAATCACCGCTCTTCTGCAGCGAGTAATCGCTGGCATCGGCAACCGCCGACAGCGGCTGAGGACGCGGAACAATGTATTCGCCCTTGGCGGTGTCATCAGCGACGTTACGCGGGATCGGCAGCAGCGGATCCAGACGTTTGGACGTGCTGACATCCGGTGGCAGTTGCATCGGTGCAGTCTGTTGCGCTTCCAGGTAATCGCTACCGCGGTCACGGAAATAACCTTCCGGGCCCCAGACCCATCCGCAGCCACTGGTGCTGGAGATAATCAAGGCAAGTGCGGAAAGTCCGGCCATTCGCTTCATGCGTTGTACTTCCTCAATTAAACCAGGACGCTGCACTGGCGCAGGGCCGAGCGCAGCGTTTCATGACAAGGTGTGCTCAGCCAGGTCAGCGGCAGGCGGATGCCTTCGTGCATCAGGCCCATTTCAACCAAAGCCCACTTCACCGGAATCGGGTTGGCTTCGATGAACAGGTCTTTATGCAGTGGCATCAGTTTTTCGTTGATTGCCCGTGCGGTGTCGGCGTCGCCCTTGAGAGCGGCCTCGCACAGGTCGGCCATTTCGCGCGGGGCGACGTTGGCAGTCACGGAAATGTTGCCTTTGCCGCCCAGCAGGATCAGTTCAACGGCGGTCGGATCATCGCCGGACAACACGATGAAATCCTTGCTCACACCATCGATGATCGCTTTGGCGCGCTTCAGGTCGCCAGTGGCTTCCTTGATGCCGATGATGTTCGGCACCGTGGACAGGCGAATCACGGTCTCGGCCTGCATGTCGCACGACGTGCGGCCAGGAACGTTGTAGAGAATCTGTGGAATGTCGACCGCTTCAGCGATGTGCTTGAAGTGCTGGTACAAGCCTTCCTGAGTCGGCTTGTTGTAGTACGGAACCACCAGCAGGCAGGCGTCGGCGCCGGCTTCTTTGGCGTTGCGGGTCAACTCGACGGCTTCGCGGGTCGAGTTGGCGCCGGTGCCGGCGATGACCGGGATGCGCCCGGCAACCTGTTTGACCACGGCTTTGATGACGGCGATGTGTTCTTCTACATCAAGGGTTGCCGACTCGCCGGTAGTACCGACCGCGACAATGGCATGGGTGCCGTTCTTGAGATGGAAGTCCACGAGTTTGCTGAGGCTGTCCCAGTCAAGACGCCCTTGTGCATCCATGGGAGTGACCAGTGCCACCATACTGCCCGCAATCATGAAACCGCTCCTGCCGGAAAAAGAGAGCGGTAATGGTACTGGCGCCAAGATGCTTGCACAAGCGAAGTACTGCGCTGCTGCCATTCCCCTTGGCGCCGCTTTTCGCTACCCTTCAGACTTTGATCGGTACCGATCAGCTTGTACGTCGGGTTCCAGCCTCCCTTTTCGGCCTCCCAGACCCCGTTCCTGCGTCGCATCGACGCGCTCCCGCTATAGTGGAGCGAGCCGCGAGCGCTTGCCGGGTCTATCGCAATGGACAGCCAGAACAGGCAGGCCCCGGCCGCCAGCGTCCGTAACCTACCGACCGCTCATCGCTTTAGGAATGCTGCATGTCCACCCCCACAGTTCGCGAACAATTCCTTGTCATCAGTGCCCTCGGCGCCAACCCCATGGAGCTGACTAACGTCCTGTGCCGCGCCAGCCATGAAAATCGCTGCGCCGTAGTCACTTCACGCCTGACCCGCCACGGCGAGTGCAGCGCGCTGATTCTTGAGGTTTCCGGCAGCTGGGACGCCCTCGCCCGCCTGGAAGGCAGTCTGCCAAGCCTCTCCAAGAAGCACGCGTTCACTGTCAACGTAGTGCGCAGCGCGCCGCTGGAGAATCGTCCACAAGCGTTGCCATATGTGGCTTACGTCAGCTCGGCGTATCGCCCGGACATCATCAATGAGCTGTGCCAGTTTTTCATGGACCACAACGTCGAACTGGAAAACCTGACCTGCGACACGTATCAGGCACCACAGACCGGCGGCACCATGCTCAACGCCACGTTCACCGTGACCCTGCCGGCCGGTACCCAGATCAGCTGGCTGCGCGATCAGTTCCTCGACTTCTCCGACGCGATGAACCTGGACGCACTGATCGAGCCTTGGCGCCCACAGAACCCAATGTAAGGAAGCTTTCATGGCCGTTGTCATCGACCAACCGGTTGCCGATTTCGAAGCGCCTGCCACCAGCGGGCAGACCGTCAGTCTGTCTGCCCTGAAGGGCAAGCAAGTGGTGATCTACTTCTATCCGAAGGACAGCACGCCGGGCTGCACCACCGAAGGCCAGGGCTTTCGTGATCAGTACGCGGCGTTCCAGGCTGCCAACACGGAAATCTTCGGTATTTCGCGGGACAGCCTGAAGTCCCACGAGAACTTCAAGTGCAAGCAAGAGTTTCCGTTCGAGCTGATCAGTGACAAGGACGAAGCTGTTTGTCAGTTGTTCGACGTGATCAAATTGAAGAAGCTGTATGGCAAGGAATACCTGGGCGTTGATCGCAGCACCTTTCTGATCGACAAGAATGGTGTGCTGCGTCAGGAGTGGCGTGGCGTGAAAGTGCCGGGGCATGTTGATGCGGTGTTGGCTGCGGCTCAGGATCTGAATAAAGCCTGATGTTTTTGCGTCTATTTCACTGACGTCTTCGCGAGCAGGCTCGCTCCCACACTAAACCGTGTTCATATTGGCAACTTGGCCAAATGTGGGAGCGAGCCTGCTCGCGAATAGCCTCTCTACATTATTCGGATCAACCGCTACAGCAGCGGCGCCACCGCCGGCTCCTTGCGCGGCCACGCATCCAGCACCGCCTTGAACAGCGTCGCCAGCGGAATCGCGAAGAACACCCCCCAGAACCCCCACAACCCGCCAAACAACAGCACCGCGCAGATAATGGCGACCGGGTGCAGGTTGACCGCCTCCGAGAACAGCAACGGCACCAACACGTTGCCATCCAGTGTCTGGATGATCCCGTAGACCGCCATCAGATAGATGAACTGATCACTCCAGCCCCACTGGAACAATGCGATCAACAGCACCGGCACGGTCACCACCACAGCACCGACATACGGCACCACCACCGACACGCCCACCAACAACGCCAGCAGCGCCGCATAGTTCAATCCAAGCGCCACAAAAGCGATGTAGGTCACGCCACCACAAATAACGATTTCAATGACCTTGCCGCGAATGTAGTTGGCAATCTGCCGGTTCATTTCCTGCGCGACCCGCGTAATCAGAGCGCGTTCACGCGGCAGATAACCGCGCACCCATTCGCCAATCATCAGCCGATCCTTGAGGAAGAAGAACACCAGAATCGGCACCAGTACCAGATAGATCATGATGTTGACCAGCAACGGCAGACTCGACAACGAGAACGTCAGCGCCCATTGGCCGAATTTGCCAATCTCGCCGCGCGCCGCCTCGATGGCTTGCAGCACTTGCTCGTCAGAGACCAGGTGCGGGTAGCGCTCCGGCAACAGCAACAGCAACGATTGCCACTTGGCGAGCATGCCCGGCAGCTCATTGAACAGCGTGATCAATTGATGCCAAAGCAACGGCACGACCACGACGATGAACACCATCAGCACGCCCATGAACAGCGCAAACACCAGCCCCACCGCCGCGCCACCCGGCACACGCAAGCGCTCCAGCGTGACCACCAGCCCTTGCATCAGGTACGCCAGCACCATCCCAGCCAGCACCGGCGCGAGCATGCCGCCGAGGGTGAGCACCGCCGTGAAGGCGAGGAACAGCAGCACCGCCAGCACCACGGCTTCTTCATCGGAGAAGTAGCGCTGAATCCAGTCGCGTAACACTTTGAACATCAATAATCCTTAGGTCTTTTACGCTGTGGGTTCAGGCCTTTTTCAACCAGTAACGGTAAACGCCTGCTTCGTCTTCTTCGCGCAGCAGCGTATGACCGGCCAACTTGGCAAAGGTGCGAAAGTCGCGCTGCGAGCCTGCGTCGGTAGCGATCACCTTGAGGACGGCGCCACTCTCGAGCTTGTTGAGTTCCATTTTTGCCTTGAGCAACGGCAACGGGCAATTGAGGCCACTGGCGTCCAGTTCCACGTCATGGGCTACAGCGTCGGTCATTGCGTCACTCCGGTTCGGGTCGTCGGGCTGCCTAGAATATCTGGTCGCAGCTCCGGTGTCCGGCTACAGTAAGGTCTTTGTCTTCTAAGGCTTTGTGCATGACTTTTCTGCGCCCTACCCTGCTGACGCTCGCTTGCCTGCTCGCCTCACCAGGCTTTGCCGACGATCTGCCGTCACTCGGCGACGCCAGTTCTGCCATTGTCTCGCCGCAACAGGAATACCAGCTCGGTCGCGCCTGGCTGGCCATGCTGCGCAGCCAGGTTTCACAGCTCAACGACCCACAGCTCAAGGACTACGTCGAATCCAGCGTTTACAAGCTGGTGGAAACCAGTCAGGTCACTGACCGACGCCTCGAATTCATCCTGATCAACAGCCCGCAGCTCAACGCTTTCGCTGCGCCGGGCGGTGTGGTCGGCGTTAACGGCGGCCTGTTCCTCAATGCGCAGACCGAGGGCGAATACGCTTCGGTACTGGCGCACGAATTGGCTCACTTGTCGCAACGCCACTTCGCTCGCGGCGTCGAAGCTTCGCAGCGCATGCAGGTGCCGATGATGGCCGCTCTGCTCGCCGGCATCGTCATTGCAGCAGCCGGTGGCGGTGATGCAGGGATCGCGACCATTGCCGGTACGCAAGCAGCGGCGATTCAGTCACAACGCACCTTTTCCCGACAGAACGAACAGGAAGCCGACCGCATCGGTATCCTCAATCTGGAAAAGGCCGGGTATGACCCGCGCTCGATGCCGACCATGTTCGAACGCTTGATGCGTCAATATCGTTTCGACGCCAAGCCCCCGGAATTCCTCCTGACTCACCCGGTCACCGAATCGCGTATTGCTGACACCCGCAACCGCGCCGAACAGGCCAAACCGGGCGGCATCGAAGACTCCAAGCGCTATCAACTGATTCGCGCACGCGTGCAGCTGATTTATGAAGAAACCCCGGGCCTGGGCGCCAAGCGCTTCCGTGCACAACTGGATGAAAACCCGAAAAATGACGTGGCGCGCTACGGACTCGCGATCGCGCAGATCAAGGGCGGACAGTTGAATGAAGCTCGCGAGAACCTCAAGCAATTGCTGGCGACCTCACCGAACGAAATCATCTACAACCTGGCGCAGGTCGATCTCGACATCACCAACAATCGCCTGCCGGATGCGCAATCGCGGGTGGACCGGATGCTCGCGCAGTACCCCGGCAACTATCCACTGAATCAGGTGCGCGTCGATCTGTTGCTCAAACAGAATCGCGCTCCCGATGCCGAGAAAGCGCTGGAAGGTTTGCTCAAATCACGCCCGGATGATCCGGACGTCTGGTATCAGGTCGCCGAGACGCGGGGTCTGTCGGGTAATATCATCGGCCTGCATCAGGCGCGCGCCGAATACTTCGCGCTGGTTGGCGATTACCGCCAGGCGATCCAGCAACTGGACTTCGCCAAGCGCAAGGCCGGCAACAACTTCCCGCTGTCCTCGCGGATCGATGCCCGTCAGCGTGAGCTGATGGAGCAGGAACGCATGATCAAGGACATGATGGGCTAACTTTATCGCTGTGACATAAAAGCTTCAGGCATAAAAAAACCGCCTCTTTCGAGGCGGTTTCTTTTTACCCTACCGCTGGATTATTCAGCCAGTTTGAAGGTGATGAAGCTGGCACGACCTTGACGCAAGACACGCATCGATACCGAACGGTTCTTCGGCAGCGCCTTGGCAATTTCACCGAACTCTTTGCTGGAGCCGATGGCCTGGTTGTTCAGGTGCGTGATGACGTCACCCGGTTGCAGACCGATCAGGGCAGCAGGGCCGTCCTGTACCTCCTTGATCACCACACCACCTTTGAGGTCGTAGGTTTTCTTCTGCTCGGCGGTCAGCTCGCCCACCGAAACACCGAGGCGGTTGCTGGTACTTTCAGCGCCGGACTTCGGCAGTGCATCCAGCTCTTTGTCTTCGTCCGGGATCGCGCCAACGGTCAGATCGACGTTCTTGCGCTTGCCCTCACGAATCACTTCCAGGCTGGCTTTGGCGCCAGCCTTGAGTGCGCCGACCAGATGCGGCAGGTCAGCAGACATGACGATCGGCTGACCGTTCATGCTCAGGATCACGTCGCCGACTTGCAGGCCGCCCTTGGCTGCCGGGCCGTCATCCTGAATCTGCGCAACCAGCGCACCGGCCGGCTTATCCAGACCGAACGACTCGGCCAGATCCTTGTTCACTTCCTGGATGACCACACCCAGCCAGCCACGGCTGACTTTGCCGCCGCTTTTCAGCTGATTGGAAACATCCATCGCCACGTCGATCGGAATCGCGAACGACACGCCCATGAAGCCGCCGGAACGGGTGTAGATCTGCGAGTTGATCCCGACCACTTCACCGTTCAGGTTGAACAGCGGGCCACCGGAGTTACCCGGGTTGATCGGCACGTCAGTCTGGATGAATGGTACATAGTTTTCGTTCGGCAGGCTGCGGCCAACAGCGCTGACGATGCCTTGGGTCACAGTATGGTCAAAGCCGAATGGCGAACCGATCGCGACGACCCACTGGCCGGCTTTCAGATCTTGGGATTTGCCCAGCTTGAGCACTGGCAGGTCTTTGCCTTCGATTTTCAGCAAGGCCACGTCAGAGCGCGGGTCGGTGCCGATCAGCTTGGCTTTCATCTCGCTGCGATCAGCCAAGCGAACGAGGATTTCGTCAGCATCAGCAATCACATGGTTGTTGGTGAGGATGTAACCGTCTGGGGAAATGATGAAGCCCGAACCCAGTGATTGCGCTTCGCGCTGACGACCACCACCGCCCGGCGAACGCTGCTGAGGCGGCATGCCACGTTCGAAGAACTCGCGCAGCATCGGCGGCAGACCTTCCAGGTCAGGCATCTGCTGGTTCACTTTGCGATCCGGCAGTTTCTGCGTGGTACTGATGTTCACCACGGCTGGCGAAGCTTGTTCGACCAATTGGGTGAAGTCAGGCAGATCGGCCGCTTGCGCAGCAGGGACCACCTGACCGAGCAACAGCACAGTGGCGAAAATGGAGAGATAAGATTTCAAACTTGGTATCGACATACAGCTCCCGTTACGACGAGCAGGGTTAAGCGATATGGAGCAAGGAACACCGTAAACCACCGACCGGCATTTTTGTTCCGGCAACAACAAACAAGGCCAGAGCCGTGAGGCTCTGACCTATAAAAAATTTTCGGGGTATTTGCAAATGAAAATGCTCAGCAAACATTTCATCTACGTCTCGACGAAGAAGTGGTAATGACTGAATCAGCTCACTGCTTGCTGGTGGCAGTGCCATCAGTGTTACGCATCGACAGAGCAATTCGTTCGGCGGTGCCAATCGGGATTTCGCCGACCACCGTGACCATCATTTCGCCGTCGGGGGTAGTCAGGCGACGAGAAACGGCAACGGTCGGGCCCAGTTGAGTCCGCGTATCGGTCACTGTTGCACCGTTCAAAGGCTCAAGGAACACCGAGAACCGCGCCAGACCATCGTCATACAGCAAGCTGTTGACCTGTGTCTTGGTTTCCGGATCTTTGTGCGAGGTGCTGCTGGTCAATTCAAAACCCGGCGGCAGCCATTCAGAGTGCCAGACCTGCGCGGTCTTGACGGCCGAAGCCTTGTCGCTGTCGAGCGTAATCGCTTTACAGTCGGCATCGGCCTGTAAATCTTTGTCCGAAGGGACTTCGTCAGTATCGAGGCTGGTGAACTGGAAGCGTTCGAGCAACTGCCCTTTGTCATTCAGTAGCAACGACTTCAGCGGCAAGCCCGTTTTCTTGTCCAAATGCAGCTCAAACCCGTAACGATGCTGATCGCGAGGCGTCAGCGATACGATCACTGCGTCTCGCCCAGCCACGCGCGACTTGCCGATGACGGCAAGTTCATACCAGTTTTTCAGCTTTTGCGGATCGAGAGGACGAGCGGCTGAGTTCGGAGAATCCCCCAGCCCGGCAATCAGAGTGCCGCTGACGCATTGAGTATGTCCATCAACGCGCACGACTTCCTGCGCCGAGCCGTCGAGCTGGAGTAAACGCTCGCGGACTTGGCCATTCTGGACGCGATGCCAAATGTTATGGGTAGAAAAACTACCGTTACGCTCGTAAACGAATGTGCCGTGAAAGCTTTGCTGCTGCTCAGCCTGGCCCAGACGGGTCAACCAGTCCTGGGCCTCATCAGCGTGGGCTGGAACAATGAACCAGCCGCTTAGCAGAAGCGAAAGTAGAGGTATGGCGCGCATGATCCTCCTTAGCGGTTTTCCAGGCTTGCAGCACGTGCGTATGGCAGCGCGCTTTCAGTGCCTTTCAGTGCAGCCTGTTGAGCATGTTGGCGCAGGTAACCTGGCAGACGCTGATCGTGCCAGCCTGGTTGACCTTGCAGTACGCCGTTGGCCATAGGGCCGGTAGCTTCAGAACTCTCACTATAGCCTGCCAGAACAGCCGGGCCTTTGACCTGTGGAGTGGCCAGGGTAGGCTGATTGGATTGCTGTGCCAGTTCAACACCAGCGATTTCGTCCTGGTTGTACAGGCGCACACCGGCCAGAACGGCAACAGTCACCGAGGCAGCAACAGCCAGGCGGCCGAGGTTGCGCCATGGGCTGCGAGATACTTTGGCCGGAGCCGTTTCGTCTTCCAGTGCAGCAGATACTGCCGCAGCGATGTCCAGACGTGGCAGCAGCAGATCCTTGTGCATGGCTGCCCGAGCGATCTGGTAACGAGCCCAGGTCTCACGGGTTTCGACGTCATCAAGTGCATTAATCACTCGACGCAATTCCAGTTCGTCCGCTTCGTTATCCATCACTGCGGACAGCGATTCCTGCAGGGCTTCACGACTCATGGCGTTCCTCTCTTGGCTATCGCCGCTGTCTCAGTTTTCCTGCAACAACGGCTGCAGGGCTTTATCGATGGCCTCCCGAGCGCGGAAAATCCGGGAGCGCACGGTACCCACCGGACATTGCATGACGCTCGCAATGTCCTCGTAACTCAGACCATCGAATTCACGTAAAGTTAACGCCGTACGCAAATCCTCTGGCAGTTGCTGGATGGTTCGATGGACGGTGCCTTCGATCTCATCCCGCAGCAGTGCACGTTCTGGTGACTCGAGATCCTTGAGGCCATGATCGCCATCGTAGAACTCTGCATCTTCGGAACTTACATCGCTATCCGGCGGCCGACGGCCGCGTGAAACCAGGTAATTCTTCGCCGTGTTAATGGCAATACGGTACAGCCACGTATAAAACGCACTGTCGCCGCGAAAGTTTCCAAGTGCTCGATACGCCTTGATAAAGGCTTCCTGAGCCACGTCCTGGGCTTCATGGGTGTCGTGCACAAAACGCACGATCAACCCGAGAATCTTGTGCTGATACTTCAGCACCAACAGATCGAAAGCTCGCTTGTCGCCGCGTTGAACGCGCTCGACCAGCTGCTGATCCTCTTCCTGGGTTAGCATGAACACTCCTCGATAAGCCCGAAGGAGACTTGCATAACTAAACGACCAGACTTGCAAACATAGACTCGGGCTTTTCGCAAAAGTTCTCCCCCTCCAGGCAAGTTTCCTGCGGGCTCTGATTTGGCACGCACGAAAAACGCAGCGCGGGATAAACCGGCTGCGCGAATAATCTTGTTATCGGTTTCGCCGGGCTGGAATCCAACCGCAGATTCCGCACTGAAGCCGACACGTCCCTTGTTTCTGGCACCGACTATTGATCTTGGGCCTTTGGCAAAAGTTCCAATTATTTATAGTCGCACCGCCCAGACATTGGGCAACCCTGGGCAGAAAAATCCTGTTTCAGCGCCGATACAGTCGTGTTCTCCCCAAAAGGGTGAAAAAAACTTCCGACGAAGCACGCGGTTTTTTCCTTCACAGTAGTTTCACAATGCCATATCGGCGCGGCTATTGTGCCGTCCCACCCCTCTATATACTAGTGGGCTGTGTGGCTGTCTTGACTCGCCGATCCAGCGGTCTTGCGCCACCCCCGACCCGGGTCGCTTTGAGCGGAATCCTGTAATGAGCCAACAATTCCAACATGATGTTCTGGTCATAGGCAGCGGTGCTGCCGGTTTGAGTCTCGCGCTGACCTTGCCGGGTCATTTGCGCATTGCCGTATTGAGCAAAGGCGATCTCGCCAACGGTTCGACCTTCTGGGCCCAGGGTGGCGTCGCCGCCGTGCTTGATGACACTGATACTGTCGAATCCCATGTTGATGACACCCTGAACGCCGGTGGCGGTCTGTGCCATGAAGACGCCGTGCGCTTTACCGTCGAGCACAGTCGTGAAGCCATCCAGTGGCTGATCGACCAGGGCGTACCGTTCACCCGCGACGATCAATCCGGCACTGAAGATGGCGGATTCGAATTTCATCTGACCCGCGAAGGCGGTCACAGCCACCGTCGCATCATCCATGCGGCCGATGCTACCGGCGCGGCAATCTTCAAAACTTTGCTGGCTCAGGCCAAAGAGCGTTCGAACATCGAGTTGCTGGAGCAGCGGGTTGCCGTTGATCTGATTACCGAACGCCGTTTGGGCATGGAAGGCGAGCGCTGCCTCGGCGCCTACGTACTCAATCGCAAAACCGGCGAAGTCGATACCTACGGCGCACGCTTTGTGATTCTGGCCTCGGGCGGCGCGGCCAAGGTTTACCTCTATACCAGCAACCCCGACGGCGCCTGTGGTGATGGCATCGCCATGGCCTGGCGCTCCGGCTGCCGGGTGGCGAACCTGGAATTCAACCAGTTCCACCCGACCTGCCTGTACCACCCACAAGCGAAAAGCTTCCTTATTACCGAAGCCCTGCGCGGCGAAGGCGCACATTTGAAGCTGCCGAACGGCGAGCGCTTCATGTATCGCTTCGACAAACGCGCCGAACTGGCACCGCGCGACATCGTCGCTCGGGCCATCGACCATGAAATGAAGCGTCTGGGTGTCGACTGCGTCTATCTCGACATCAGCCACAAGCCCGAAGACTTCATCAAGACGCACTTTCCTACCGTATATGAGCGCTGCCTCGGTTTCGGTATCGACATCACCAAGCAGCCGATCCCGGTCGTACCCGCCGCGCACTACACCTGCGGTGGCGTGATGGTCGATCAACAAGGTCGCACGGATGTGCCGGGCTTGTATGCCATCGGCGAAACCAGCTTCACCGGCCTGCACGGCGCCAACCGCATGGCCAGCAACTCGCTGCTGGAATGTTTCGTCTATGCGCGTTCGGCCGCGGCGGACATCCTCGCGCAACTCGACGATGTCGCCGCGCCAAGCGCCCTGCCCGCGTGGGACGCCAGCCAGGTGACCGACTCGGACGAAGACGTGATCATTGCGCACAACTGGGATGAGCTGCGCCGATTCATGTGGGACTACGTTGGCATCGTGCGCACCAACAAGCGCTTGCAGCGGGCTCAACACCGCGTACGTTTGCTGTTGGACGAGATCGACGAGTTCTACAGCAACTATAAAGTCAGCCGCGACCTGATCGAGTTGCGCAACCTCGCTCAGGTCGCCGAACTGATGATCTGCTCAGCCATGGAACGCAAGGAAAGTCGCGGCCTGCATTACACCCTCGACTACCCGGACATGTTGCCCGAGGCGCTCGACACTATTCTGGTGCCGCCCACCTACGTCGGCTGAACTTGAGCCGCACGCGCAGGCGTCGATGCACATCGGCGACCTGCGAATCTCGCGGTACGCAGATCGACCTGACCCGCCATTCCCCGCGCAAACGAAAGCGCAACACCACAATCAACGGCAGCGCCAGGCTGTCCGGCCTCAATTGCACGGTTTGCCAGCCATTGGCTTGATTCCACAGTTGCCAGCCATCGGCATCGCGGCGCAATCCGCAAAAAGCCATTCGGTGAGTCAGCAAAATCTGCCGTGGCAACGTCCAAAACCCATGAAGCAGACAGGCAAAAGCCCCGAGCAGGCTGGCCCAGAGTGGAATTGAAAGCAGAAACAAAGCACCCAGTGCGAACGCCTGGGCCAGCAGATACGCCGCCAGCAACTGCCCAGAGGCATGCCAGCGGCATTCGAACGTATTACTTGGGCTGGACACGGTCCAGAATCATGCGAACCATGCGCTGCAACTCCGGGTCTTCAGACTCGCTGCGCTCCATGAACCAGCCGAACATGTCCTGATCCTCGCACGTCAGCAGACGGACATACAGATCGCGATCCACCTGGTTCAACGTCGCGTAAACCTCCTGCACGAACGGCACCAGCAACACGTCAAGTTCAAGCATGCCGCGACGGCTGTGCCAAAACAGGCGATTCAGTTCAACTTGTTCGACCATGGAGCCCTCCTCAAATTTGCCGGCAAGTATACAGCCCCGGCGCAGGTCGCACAGTCGGCTTTGGTCGGGCACCACCGATCCTTTATCAACTACCCATTTCAACCATGCACCCTTATGATGTGCCCCAGTCTATTTACCCTGCGATGACCCATGGCCGATTCTGCTTTTTTCTGCACCCTGTCTCATGAAGGCGTTCTTGCGGTTCGCGGCGCGGATGCCGGGAAATTCCTGCAAGGCCAGTTGACCTGCAACCTCAATTATCTGAGTGACACAAAGGCCAGCCTTGGCGCGCGCTGCACGCAGAAAGGCCGGATGCAGTCGAGTTTCCGCATTCTGCTCGAAGGTGACGGCGTGGTGCTGGCGATGGCCAGCGAGTTGCTGGAACCACAATTGGCGGACCTGAAAAAATACGCAGTCTTCTCCAAATCGAAACTGACCGACGAAAGTGCTGCCTGGATGCGCTTTGGTCTGGTGCAAGGCGATGCCGCCCTGAGCTGCCTCGGCCTGGATTTGCCGGTCGATACCGACAGCGTCGTGCGCCATGAAGGTCTGATCGCCATTCGTGTCTCGCCAGATCGCGCCGAACTCTGGGTGCCTGCCGATCAGGCAGACGCCATCAAATCCAGACTCGCCGTAACGCTGCCGGAAGGCGAACTGAACCAATGGCTGCTGGGCCAGATCCGCGCCGGTATCGGTCAGGTCATGCCGAGCACCCGCGAACTGTTCATCCCTCAGATGCTCAACCTGCAAGCCGTTGGCGGCGTGAGCTTCAAGAAAGGCTGCTACACCGGCCAGGAAATCGTCGCGCGCATGCAGTACCTGGGCAAACTCAAGCGTCGTCTGTATCGCTTGAGCCTCGACACGGCTGATTTGCCGCAGCCCGGCACACCATTGTTCGCGCCGAGCCACAACAGCTCGATCGGCGAAGTGGTCCTGGCCGCCAACGCCGGTCAAAACATTGAACTCCTGGCGGTGCTGCAGGCCGAAGCTGCCGAATCGGGCGATCTGCACGTGGGTTCCCTCGAAGGCCCGGCGCTGCACTTGCTCGACCTGCCTTACGCACTGGATCGCGACCGCGAAATCCAGCGCTGATCGCAGCATTTGTTGCAACACCCTAGAGAGTCCAAATGAGCGAACTGGCGGAAAAAGTCCAACAGGATTTGGTTGAGGCCATCGATAACGATGACCTGGTTCTGCCCACGTTGCCGGAAGTGGCCCTGCAGATTCGCAAGGCCGCTGAAGACCCGGAAATCAGCGTCAGCGACCTGAGCAAAGTGATCGGCCGGGACACGGCGTTATCGGCGCGCCTGATCAAAGTGGTCAACAGCCCGCTGCTGCGCGCCGCCCAGGAAGTTACCGACCTGCACACGGCCATCACCCGGCTGGGCATCAACTACAGCAGCAACCTGGCGATCGGTCTGGTGATGGAGCAGATTTTCCACGCCCGCTCCGAAGTGGTCGAACAGAAGATGCGCGAAGTCTGGCGCAAGAGCCTGGAAATTGCCGGGGTCAGTTATGCGCTGTGCCGCCGCTACACGCAGCTCAAACCCGATCAGGCAGCACTCGGCGGGCTGGTGCACCAGATCGGCGTGTTGCCGATTCTGACCTACGCCGAAGATCACTATGAGCTGCTGTCAGACCCGGTCAGCCTCAACCATGTGATCGATCACATTCATCCGTTGCTGGGCGACAAGCTCCTGCGCGTCTGGGAGTTTCCGGAACGTCTGGTGGAATTGCCGGGGCGCTATCAGGACTTCAAGCGCGACTCGACGGCCATTGATTACGTCGATCTGGTGCAGGTGGCGAGCCTGTATTGCCACAAGGACACTGATCATCCGTTTGCGCGGATCGATCCAATGACAGTTCCGGCGTTCCGCAAGCTTGGGATCGATCAGGAGAACAAAGCGCTGTGTGAAGATCTGGAAGAGTCGCGGACGATGTTTTACTGATTCGAGACCTTATTGTGGCCATCGCGAGCAGGCTCACTCCTACAGGAGAACGTGTTCCAGTGTAGGAGTGAGCCTGCTCGCGATGAGGCCAACAAAAACACTGCAAGTCACCCGGCAATAAAACTGACCCGCACCTTCAACCCCGCCTGCTCGCCATCATGCAGACTGATCTGCGCCAGATGCGCCCGGCAAATCTCACCGACAATCGCCAATCCCAGCCCCGAACCCGCGACCTGCTGATTACGCCGGTAGAACCGTTCGAACACCCGATCGCGCTCTTCCAGCGGAATCCCCGGCCCGTCATCTTCGACCTCAAGCACCGCCGGCGCCGTCACGCGTAAAATCACATTGCCGCCCGGTGGCGTGTGCGCCAGCGCGTTGTCCACCAGATTGCTCAGCAACTCGTTCAGCAACGTCGGCTCACCGCGCAGCCAGACGGGTTCGTCCGCCTCCAGCGCCAGCGCCACCCCGCGCTTGTGCGCCAACGGCGCCATGGCCATGCCCAATTCTCGGGCCAACTGACTCAGATCGAGCAACTGCGCGCCACCCTCGGCGATCGCCCGGGCGCCGTTTTCGACTCGCGCCAGCGACAGCAACTGATTGGCCAGATGGGTCAGGCGATCAGTGCTTTGTGCCGAAGACTCCAGCGTCGAGCGCCAGACTTCGGCATCGTTGGAGCGCAGGCCCAACTCAAGCCGCGCCTTCAGCGCTGCCAAAGGCGTACGCAACTCATGGGCCGCATCGGCAATGAACTGCGCCTGCCGTTCGAACTGCCCGCGCAAGCGCTCGGTGAAATGATTGAGTCCACGGACCAACGGCCACAGCTCATGCTGCACTTCAACCAATGGCAGCGGCCGCAAGTCGTCGGGCTGACGCTCTTCCACCGCTGTACGCAAGCGCTCCAACGGGCGCAAAGCCGCACTGACCGCGAACCACACCAACAGCAACGCACCGATCGCCAACATACCCAATCGCAGCAAGGTATCGGCCGCCAGACTGCGCGCCATGCTTACCCGAGCCTCATCGGTTTCGGCGACGCGGATTTCCGCCATGCCGTTCATGTTCGGTTCGGTCACCGCCTTGAGCAGGCTGACCACACGCACGTTTTGCCCTTTGTAGGTGGCGTTGTAGAAGCGCGCCAACGCGGGATAACTGTCCGTGCGCGGCGTCCCCGGCGGCGGGCCGGGCAGGTTTTCGTAGCCGGAAATCAGCTTCTGATGGATGTCATTGACCTGATAGTAAATCCGCCCGGCGCTGTCGTAAGCGAAGGTGTCGAGTGCGACGTAAGGCACATCGGCACTCAATGTGCCGTCACGTTGCGACAGACCCGCAGCGATGGTCCGCGCCGAGGCCAGCAAAGTGCGGTCGTATGCCGTGTCGGCGGCTTCGCGACCATTCCAGTAAGCACTCAAACCACTGGCGAGCATCAACACCACCAGCAATAACGCGAGGTTCCACAGCAAGCGCCAGCGCAGGCTGCTGGGCTTATGCATCGCGGCTTTCCAGCAGGTAACCGAGGCCGCGGAAGGTCACGATCGCCACTGGTTGACCGTCGAGTTTCTTGCGCAAGCGATGCACGTAGATCTCGATGGCGTCGGGACTGGCCTCTTCGTCGAGGCCAAACACCTGCGCGGCCAATTGTTCCTTGCTCATCACCCGTCCTGGCCGGGCGATCAGCGCTTCCAGCACCGCTTGCTCGCGTGAGGTCAACGTCAGTAGTTCTTCGCCGAGGGTGAAGCGTCGGGTATCGAGGTCATAGGCGAGTACGCCGCAGCGCTGCTGACGCTCGCCGCCGAGCACGCTGCGACGCAACAGGGCTTTGACCCGCGCTTCCAGTTCCGTCAGTTCGAATGGTTTGGCGAGATAATCATCGGCACCGAGATTGAGACCATGGACGCGATCCTTCACATCACTGCGCGCGGTGAGCATCAGCACCGGCAGATTTTTTCCACGAGCGCGCAACCGCGCCAGCACTTCAAAACCGTCCATGCGCGGCAGGCCGACATCGAGAATCGCCACGGCGTATTCCTCGCTGCTCAAGGCCAGGTCGGCGGCTACGCCATCGTGCAACACATCCACGGTCAGACCGGTGCTCTTGAGCGCCTGGGCGACGCTTTCGGCCAGTTGCAGATGGTCTTCGACGAGCAGAACACGCATGGATTTTTACCTCGTTCAGGGATGGCCGACGCCACGCTTTGCCGCGGAGTTTACAGCCGCAACCGCCGCTGTGAAGCCCGAAAACCGTGAAAGTCAGCTGAAAGGTTAGTGAAAGGTTAGCCGGTTAGAGTCGGCCCACGGACAGTCCCGACTGCCGTCGCTGCTGCCACACAGCGCTACGAAAAACGCCACGAAGCGTTTTCGACCAATAAGAACAATAAACGGAGTACACCCGCATGCTGTCCATGCAGCCTCAGGCTTCCACGCCTGTCCGCCCTTCCCGTTTCAGCCACACCGCCCTCGCCAGTGCCGCCGTCCTTGCCGGTTTTTCACCGCTGAGTTTTGCCGACTTCATTGAAGACAGCAGCGCCACCTTCGAAACCCGCAACATGTATTTCAACCGCGACTTTCGCGATGGCACCAGCGCGCAGCAATCCAAGCGTGACGAATGGGCCCAGGGTTTCATGCTCAATCTGCAATCGGGTTACACCGACGGCACCGTGGGGTTCGGTGTCGATGCGTTGGGCATGCTCGGCGTCAAGCTTGATTCGAGTCCGGACCGCACCGGCACCGGCCTGCTGCCAACCCACGACGACGGGCGCGCGGCGGATGAGTACTCCAAAGTCGGCCTGACCGGCAAAGTGAAAATATCTGCCACCGAACTTAAAATCGGCAGCCTGATTCCCGAACTGCCGATCCTCAAACCCAATGACGGGCGCATCCTGCCGCAGACCTTTGAAGGCGGTTTGCTGACCTCCAAAGAGATCAGGAACCTGACCTTCACCGGCGGCCGTCTGGAAAAAGCCAAGGATCGCGACAGCACCGATTTCGAGGACATCGCCCTCAACAACAAGAACAGCCGTTTTGCCGGCACTGCTGCCGGCAAGCACTTTGATTTTGGCGGAGTGGACTACAAGTTCACCGACAAGATCACCGGCAGTTACCACTTCGCCCAACTCGACGAAGTCTACAACCAGCACTTCTTCGGCCTGGTCGCCTCGCGGCCGATGGGCCCGGGCACGTTTGCCACCGATCTGCGTTTTGCCGTCAGCGATGACCAAGGCGCAGCCCGTGGCGGCGAGATCGACAACCGCTCGCTCAACGGTCTGGTCAGCTACGCGCTGAGCGGGCACAAGTTCAGCGCCGGTTATCAGCACATGTCTGGCGACAGCGCTTTCCCTTACGTCGATGGCAGCGACCCGTATCTGGTCAACTTCGTGCAGATCAACGACTTCGCCGGCGCCGAAGAACGCTCCTGGCAGGCGCGCTACGACTTCGACTTCGCCAAACTCGGCATTCCAGGCCTGAGCTTCATGAGTCGTTACCTGAGCGGTGACAACATCAAGCTCAAGAACGGTGAAGAAGGCAAAGAGTGGGAACGCAACACCGAGATCAAATATGTAGTACAAAGCGGCGCCTTGAAGGATGTCGCCGTGCGTTTGCGTAATGCCACTTACCGCTCCAATTACTCGGCTCGCGATGCAGACGAAGTGCGTTTGCTGGTGAGCTACAGCGTTGCCCTTTGGTAAATGCCCGTAAGTGAAAAACACGTCGAATAACAACAATGCCCGTGGAGAATCGAATGAACCTGTCACTGCGTAAAGTTGCACTGGCCGCCAGTTGCATCCTGTTTGCCGGCCAACTGATGGCTGAACCGAAACGTCCGGAATGTATCGCCCCGGCGTCCCCCGGCGGTGGTTTCGACCTGACCTGCAAACTGGTGCAGAGCGCACTGGTCAACCAGAAGCTGCTGAGCAAACCGATGCGCGTCACCTACATGCCCGGCGGTGTCGGCGCGGTAGCCTACAACGCCGTGGTCGCGCAGCGCCCTGCCGATGCCGGCACGCTGGTCGCATGGTCGAGCGGTTCGTTGCTGAACCTGGCCCAAGGCAAGTTCGGTCGCTTCGATGAAACCAACGTGCGCTGGCTGGCGGCGGTCGGCACCAGCTACGGCGCCATCGCGGTGAAAAGCGATTCGCCCTACAAGACCCTCGACGATCTCGTTCAAGCGCTGAAGAAAGATCCAAGCTCGGTGGTGATCGGTTCCGGCGGCACCGTCGGCAGCCAGGACTGGATGCAAACCGCACTGATCGCCAAGGCTGCCGGGATCAACCCGCGTGACCTGCGTTACGTCGCCCTCGAAGGCGGCGGCGAAATCGCCACCGCCCTGCTCGGTGGCCACATCCAGGTCGGCAGTACCGACATCTCCGACTCCATGCCGCACATCCAGAGCGGTGACATGCGTCTGCTCGCGGTGTTCGCCGACAAGCGTCTCGACGAGCCGGAAATGAAAGACATTCCGACCGCTCGCGAGCAAGGCTACGACATCGTCTGGCCGGTGGTTCGCGGTTTCTACCTCGGGCCAAAAGTCAGCGATGAAGACTACGCCTGGTGGAAAGACTCGTTCGACAAACTGCTGGCCTCCGATGAGTTCGCCAAGCTGCGCGATCAGCGTGAACTGTTCCCGTTCGCCATGACCGGCCCGGAACTGGACACCTACGTGAAGAAGCAGGTCGCGGACTACAAAGTGCTGGCCAAAGAGTTCGGCCTGATCCAGTGATCGTCTCTGTCTAGCGGCTGCGTTCCCGGTTGCGGGGACGCGGCACAGGAGCTCCCATGCTTATTCAACGCATTTTCGCCTCCGTGCTGTTGCTGGTTTGCGCCGGTCTGGCACTGATGGCGTGGCCGTACCAAGCGGCTTTTTCCTACGAACCGGTGGGCCCGCGCGCCTTCCCTCTGCTGATGCTCGGCCTGATGGGCGCGGCGCTGCTGTACATGGTGTTCCGCCCGGCGCCGATCAAACACAGTGAAGACGAGCCGCCACTGGATCGCGAAACCCTGACCAAGATCGCCATTTGCGTCGCACTGCTGCTGGTGTTCGCCGGCCTCTTCGAACCGCTGGGTTTCATCCTCAGCAGCATCCTCATCGGCATTCCGATGGCGCGCCTGTACGGCGGTCGCTGGATGCCGAGCATCGTGGTGACCACGCTGATGGCCATCGGTCTGTACCTGCTGTTCGACCGCGTGATGGAAGTCCCGCTGCCCCTTGGCCTGCTCGACGTGCTGGAGAACTGATATGGATACCCTCGGTTATTTGGGTCAAGGCTTCGGCGTCGCGCTGAGCCCGTACAACCTGGTCACGGCTCTGACCGGCACGCTGATCGGCACCGTCGTCGGCCTGCTCCCGGGCCTCGGCCCGATCAATGGCGTGGCGTTGTTGATCCCGATCGCATTCGCTCTCGGCCTGCCGCCGGAATCGGCGTTGATTCTGCTCGCGGCGGTGTATCTGGGCTGCGAATACGGCGGTCGGATCAGCTCGATCCTGCTAAACATTCCGGGCGAAGCATCGACCGTGATGACCACCCTCGACGGTTACCCAATGGCCCGTAAAGGCTTGGCCGGTGTGGCACTGTCGCTGTCGGCGTGGAGTTCTTTCATCGGCGCGTTTATCGCCACCTGCGGCATGGTGCTGTTCGCCCCGCTGCTGGCGAAATGGGCGATTGCTTTCGGGCCGGCGGAATACTTCGTGCTGATGGTGTTTGCGATTGTCTGCCTCGGCGGCATGGCCGGGGATCGACCGTTGAAAACCTTCATCGCTGCGTTGATCGGTCTGTTCCTGTCGAGCGTCGGCATCGATGCCAACAGCGGTGTGTACCGCTTCACCGGCGACAACATCCACCTCACCGACGGCATCCAATTCGTCGTGCTGGTGCTGGGCCTGTTCTCGATCAGCGAGATCCTGCTGCTGCTGGAGAAAACCCATCGCGGCCAGGAAGCGGTGAAAGCCACCGGGCGGATGATGTTCAATTTCAAGGAAGCCTCGTCGGTGTTCGTGGTGAACATTCGTTGCGGCTTGCTCGGGTTCATCATGGGCGTGCTACCGGGTGCCGGCGCGACGCTGGCCAGCGCCGTGGCTTACATGACCGAAAAACGCATTGCCGGTGCCAGCGGCAAATTCGGTCAGGGTGATGCCCGTGGCCTCGCCGCTCCGGAAACCGCCATTGGCGCTTCGGCCTGTGGCGCACTGGTACCGATGCTGACGCTGGGCGTGCCAGGTTCGGGCACCACGGCGGTGATGATCGGCGCGCTGTCGCTGTACAACATCACCCCGGGCCCGCTGCTGTTCCAGCAACAACCGGACATCGTCTGGGGCCTGATCGCGTCGTTGTTCATCGCCAACATCATGCTGGTGATCCTCAACATTCCGATGATCCGCATCTTCACCCGCATCCTCGCCGTGCCGAACTGGGCGCTGGTGCCAGTGATCGCGATCATCACCGGGATCGGCGTTTACGCGGTACACGCGACCACGTTCGACCTGTTCCTGATGGTCGGTATCGGCATCTTCGGTTACATCCTGCGCAAGCTCGACTTCCCGTTGTCGCCGGTACTGCTGGGCTTCATCCTCGGTGGTCTGATGGAGCAGAACCTGCGTCGTGCGCTGTCGATTTCCAACGGTGCGCTGGAAATCCTCTGGTCGAGCCCGATCACCTTCGGTGTCTGGATGCTGACCGCGTTGATGCTGGCCTTCCCGCTGATCCGCATCTGGCGCAAACGTTCGGTCGCGCGTCGCGCCATTGCCGATGTTTGATCGCGCCTCACTGAAATCCTGGTGGGGAACCCCGCTGGTCGGTCTGCTCGGCGGTTACCTCGCCAGCCAGATCGGCTGGCCACTGCCGTGGATGGTCGGCTCGTTGCTGGCGATCATCCTCGTGCGCTGCCTGACCCCATGGCAACTCACCGAAATCCCTGGCGGCCGCAAGTGCGGCCAGTGGATTGTCGGCATCGGCATTGGCCTGCACTTCACCCCGCTGGTGATGGAGCAGGTGCTCAGTCATTTCGGTTTGATCTTCTTTGGCGCGCTGGTCACCAGTGTCTCGGCGGTGGTGGGCGTGTGGTTGATGCGCCGTACCGGTGAAGATCGCGCCACAGCGTTTTTCTCGAGCATGCCGGGCGGTTCCGGGGAGATGGTCAACCTCGGCGCGCGCAATGGCGCGATGCTCAGTCATGTTGCGGCGGGGCAGAGTTTACGGGTGTTGGTGGTGGTCTTGTGTGTGCCAGCCGCGTTCAAGTATTTGCTCGGCGACGCCACACCGATTTCTCACGCAGGCAGCGTCGATTGGCGCTGGCTGGCGATTCTGTTTCCGGCGGGTGGTTTGCTCGCGTGGCTCTGGCAGCGTTTGCGCCAACCCAATCCGTGGCTGTTCGGGCCGTTGCTGGTGAGCGCGGCGGTGAGCATTGGCTGGGATTTGCACATCGGTTTACCCAATGGTGGCAGTCAGATTGGCCAGTGGCTGATTGGCAGCGGCTTGGGCTGTCACTTCAACCGGCAGTTCTTCCGCCGCGCGCCTTCCTTCATGGGGCGGACGTTGATTGGCACGGCGTTGACCATGTTGATCGCCACGCTGGCGGCGTTGGGGTTGAGTGCGCTGACCCATCTGGATCTGCGCTCGCTGACGCTGGGCATGATGCCCGGCGGAATTGCCGAGATGAGTCTGACGGCGGAGACCCTGCAACTGTCGGTGCCGTTGGTGACGGCGATGCAGGTGATGCGGTTGTTGTTTGTGCTGTTTCTGGCGGAGCCGTTGTTCAAGTACTGGAATCGTAATCCCGAATAAAACCGAGTTGCCCCCATCGCGAGCAGGCTCACTCCTACAGGGGAACGCATTCCAACTGTAGGAGTGAGCCTGCTCGCGATGCTTTTCAAATCGGCGGCAAACGCCACTCGATCGGCGTCTCGCCATTCTGCTCAAGAAACTTGTTAGTGCGGCCAAAGTGTCCGCAACCCAAAAACCCGCGATACGCCGACAACGGCGACGGATGCACCGACGTCAGCACCAGATGTTTGGTCGCGTCGATCAGCTTCTGTTTGCTCTGCGCATGCGCGCCCCAGAGCATGAACACCAGATGCGGCTGGCGCTCGCTGACTAGTTCAATGATCCGGTCAGTAAAGAACTGCCAGCCCTTGTCCTTGTGCGCATTGGCGTTGGCGCGCTCGACGGTCATGGTGGTGTTGATCATCAACACGCCCTGATCGGCCCAGCTCTGCAGGTAGCCGTGATTGGGAATGTCGATGTTCAGATCGCGCTTCAACTCTTTATAGATGTTGACCAGCGACGGCGGCGCCGGCACACCCGGCTGCACCGAGAAGCACAAACCGTGGGCCTGACCCGGGCCGTGATACGGGTCCTGGCCCAGGATCACCACTTTCACCTTATCCAGCGGCGTCGAATTCAGTGCGTTGAAAATCATCGGCCCCGGCGGATAGATTTCCTTGCCGGCCGCCCGCTCCTGCTGCAGAAACTGGCGCAACTCTGCCATGTAAGGCTGGTCGAACTCAGCACGCAGTGCCTCCTTCCAGCTCGGTTCGAGTTTGATACGGTCGTCAGCAGTCATGGTCATACCCGGCAAAAACAATGGGGCGAACCCTAGGAAAGCCGGCCACGCTTGTCAATTGATCTGACGCAGATCCGGCACTTTCCCCCACAGCGATCATACTGATCGTTCAAATTCCCAATCGAGGTCACGATGAATCTGCACTTCGAAGAACTCACCGGCACCGACGGCGCCCGCATCGGTATCGCCAGCCTGGATGCTGAAAAGTCGCTGAACGCGTTGTCTTTGCCAATGATCAACGCCCTCAGCGACAAGTTGAACGCCTGGGCCAAGGATCCGCAAATCGTCTGCGTGCTGCTGCGCGGTAATGGCGCCAAAGCGTTCTGCGCTGGCGGCGAGGTGCGCAGCCTGGTGGAAGCCTGTCGCGCTCACCCCGGCGAAGTACCACCGCTGGCCGCGCAGTTTTTCAGCGCGGAATATCGTCTGGATTACAGCCTGCACACCTATCCGAAACCGCTGATCTGCTGGGGTCACGGTTATGTGCTCGGCGGCGGCATGGGCCTGTTGCAAGGCGCCAGTACGCGGATTGTCACACCAAGCAGCCGCTTGGCGATGCCGGAAATCACCATTGGTCTGTATCCCGACGTCGGCGCCAGTTGGTTTCTCGCACGGCTGCCGGGCAAGCTCGGATTATTCCTCGGTCTCACCGGTGCGCACATGAATGGTCAGGATGCGATCGATCTGGATCTGGCCGACCGCTTCCTGCTCGACGAACAACAGCCGCAATTGATCGAAGGCCTGCTGCAGCTCAATTGGCAGGAACAGACGGACATGCAGCTCAACAGCCTGCTCAAGGCTTTGCAGCAGGAAGCCGTGGCACAAATGCCCGAAGCGCAGTGGCTGCCGCGTCGCCAGCAGATTGATGAGTTGCTGGATGTCAGTGACGTCACCTGTGCGTGGAAAGCCATCAGCCTGCAACGCGACAGCAGCGACCCGCTGATCGCCCGCGCGGCGAAAACCATGAGCGAAGGCTCGCCGCTGACTGCGCACCTGGTCTGGGAACAGATCATCCGTGCCCGGCACATGTCGCTGGCCGAAGTCTTTCAGATGGAATACACCCTGAGCCTCAATTGCTGCCGGCACCCGGAGTTCAGCGAAGGGGTTCGCGCGCGATTGATCGACAAGGATCAGAAGCCGCACTGGCATTGGCCGGATATCAACCATGTGCCGGAAGCGGTGGTTGAGGCGCACTTTCACAAGGTCTGGGAGGGGCGGCATCCGTTGGCGGATTTGACGCAGTACTGACTTTCTCGGACGAAATTCAGGCACAAAAAAAGCGGCGCTTTATGCGCCGCTTTCTGTTGGCAGGTGATTACCAGCGGTTGCCACGTCCATTGTGGTCACCGCGTCCACTGTGTCGGTCATAGTTGCCACGACCGCGGTGATCGTTATCCCAACCGCCACGACGGTGGCCATCCCAGCGGCCGCGATCATTGCCGTGCCAGCGACGGCTTTCGTAGTGACGCGGGGCCGGTTGATAGTAACGCGGCGCCGATTGGTAATAGCGCGGTTGCTGGTAATACCGCGGAGCTGGTTGGTAATAGCGTGGCTGCGCGTAATACCTGCTGCCACCGTTGTAATACGTGCCACCCGTGTTGTAGTAGGCCGGTGCAGGTGATGTGTAGACCTCTGAGCTGTAATACGAGTCCGCGTAGGAGTACGGGACGCAACCGGCAACGGAAAACATCAACGCAGCAAGCAGAAGAATTCGTCTATACATGGCGGCCTCCTGGACCGCGGGTTGGCCACACCAGCGACGCTGGCAGGCGACAGTCAATTAATCGGTGACTGTCGAAAAATCAGACAGCGTTTTTGGCATCTGGTGCGTTCCTGCAACAAGTTGAAACAAGTGATCTATGAAACCTTGTTCATCCGCAAAACGCCGTCATTCAGTCGCTGATTAATGGTGCCCACCGTGATATCCGCCGCCGTGATAACCCCGTCCGTAACCGCCGCGATAACCGTAGCCACCGTAGTAATAGCGGGGGCCGCTGTAGTAACGCGGGCCGTAATAACCACCGTAGTAATTGGGCGAGTAATAGCCGGGATAGTAGTAGGTGGCGGGGTAAGCATCGTAAGGGCCGGCGTAGTAATAACAACCGGACAAACCGAAAACCAGAACCGCGCCGAGCAACATCTTCTGAACACGCATGGCGGCCTCCTGAAAGACCCACGGCCGCAACGGAACAGAGCAGCCGACACACGTTTGACTGGGGCGGATCAATCAAGTGCCCAGTCCGCGATGGCTTCAGATCAGCGGTGTCCGCGCCATCGCAAAACCTTGTAGGAGTGAGCCTGCTCGCGATGACGGTGTATCAGCCACATCTTCACTGAATGTCACACTGCAATCGCGCGCAGGCTCACTCCTACAAGATTGGCTTTGCGCCAGGAACGACCATTCGCGCCGCACATGGAGCAGTTATTTCCCCGTGGTGCCATTAGAATGCTTGCCATCGGGCCACTGCCAACGGAACTGCCATGCCGCATCGATCTGCGCTGTACTCCCAACGTTCGCTGGTATTGACACTGATCGCCCTGCTCGGCGTCGGGTTTCTCGCCACGTCTTTGCTGAGCTACTACGCCTCCCGCGCCTCGATCCGCGACAACATCGTCAACACCGAACTGCCGTTGACGTCCGATACGGTCTACTCGGAAATCCAGAAAGACCTCGTCCGGCCAATCCTGATCTCCTCGATGATGTCCCGCGATACCTTCATGCGCGACTGGGTGGTCAACGGCGAGCAGAATCCCGAGCAAATGACCCGCTACCTCGACGAGGTCATGACCCATTACGGCGCCTACACCGCGTTCTTCGTCTCCAACAGCACCCTCACTTACTACCACGCCAAAGGCGTGCTCAAGCAGGTCAAGGTCGATGAACCGCGCGATGCCTGGTACTTCCGCGTGCGTGACATGAAGGATCCGTACGAGATCAACGTCGACCCGGATCTGGCCAACAAGGACAACCTGACCTTCTTCATCAACTACAAGGTTTACGACTACCACAACCGCTTCATCGGCGCGGCCGGGGTCGGTCTGACCGTGGACGCGGTGATCAAGCTGATCGACAAGTATCAACAGCGCTATCAACGCAGCGTGTACTTCGTCGACACCTTTGGCCGGTTGGTGCTGACCGGTGCCGAAGGCGGCCCGCAAGGTGCGCGCATCGGCCAGAGCCTCGGCGAACTTGAAAGCATGAAAAGCCTGGTCAGCCAGTTGCCCAAACCTCACAGCGGCAGCTACGAGTATTCCGCCCACGGGCAAGGGCATTTTCTCAACGTGCGGTTTATCCCGGAGCTGAACTGGTACCTGTTTGTTGATAAACGCGAAGACGGCGCACTGAGTGAAATCAAACACTCGCTGTATTTGAATCTGCTGATCTGCCTGTTGGTGACATTGATCGTGTTGGCGCTGCTCAACAGCGTGATCAAGCGCTATCAAAGCAAAATTCAGGCTCAAGCCACCCTCGACAGCCTCACCGAACTGCCGAATCGTCGCGGCTTCGACATTCTCGCCGCACAGGCTCTGCACGAAGCGCAACGCGAAACCAAACCGCTCACGGCGTTGCTGCTAGACCTCGATCACTTCAAAGTGTTGAACGACACCTACGGGCACATGGCCGGTGATCAGGTGTTGATCGGTTTCGCTCGCGATCTGCAAAGCTGCCTGCGCCATGCCGACATTGTCTGTCGCTGGGGCGGAGAGGAATTTATCGTGTTGCTGAAGGACACCGACGGCAACACCGGTCAGAAAATTGCCGAGAAGATCCGCCAACACGTCGAACAACACGAATATGCCTACGACGGCCACCGACTCCATCTGACCGTGAGCATCGGCGCCACCGCCCTGCAACGCGATGACACCTTGCACAGCCTGCTGTCGCGGGCCGATCATGCGATGTACCGAGCCAAACAAACCGGCCGCAATCGCACCTGCGTGGAAATGCCTCACTCGACTTATGCCTGATTCTGACGTTAAACCCGACCTTTGCCCGGCCTGCGGCGCCCGTAACGACTGCAGCCTGGCCGACCCGCGCACCGCCGACCGCGACTGCTGGTGCTATGGCGTGAGCATCGATCCGGCCGTGCTTGAAGCGCTGCCGCCAGCGCTGCGCAACCAATCCTGCCTGTGCCCGAGTTGCGCGCAGGTCGAGGCGCAACTGCAAGCGGCCAAGCGGCCGATCCCGTAAGATGCGCGGCCCTTCATTCACCGAACTCTGAACATGCGCGTCGACCGTTTTCTCAGCAACCTGCCCCGCTACAACCGTCAGCAGGTTCGCCTGTTGCTGGTGGAAAAGCGCGTGCGGATTGACGGAAAAATCGTCAGCGATCCGCACAGCGAGGTGCTGGATTTCAGTCGCGTCGAAGTCGATGACGAAGTCCTGCAAAGCGGCAAAGCGGCACGCTACTTCATGCTGCACAAACCACCGGGTTGCGTCAGCGCCACCCGTGATCCGCAGCATCCGACTGTGCTCGACCTGATCGATGAACCGGACAAGGACGACCTGCACATCGCCGGACGCCTGGACTTCAACACCACCGGCCTGATGCTGATCACCAACGACGGCGCGTGGTCGCGCCGCCTGACCCAGCCGCAGACCAAATTGCCGAAGGTCTATTACGTCGAGACCGAGCAGGAGATTGGCGCGCAATATGCGAGCACCTTTGCCGAGGGGATTTACTTCGCCTTCGAAGACCTGACCACGCAGCCGGCGCAACTGGAGCTGCTCGGCCCACGCTCGGCGCGGCTTAGCATCGTCGAAGGCCGCTACCATCAGGTGAAGCGCATGTTTGGTTTCTTCAACAACAAAGTCCTGCGCCTGCACCGTGAATCCATGGGTCCGCTGCTGCTCGATAACGCGCTAAAACCGGGCGAGTACCGCCCTTTGCGCACCGAAGAGATCCATTTGTTCTAAGCCGGCGACCGCTCAGCAGAAGTTGTCGAACAATTTACCAACGGCACTTGCGCGATGCCTACTCCCCTGCTTGAATCAGGACGTCGGCCAGATTGTGACCGACGAGTCACAACATACTTCTAAGAAACTTTTTGCCGGTCGTAAGCCTCAGGGCTTCGCCTCAGCCGGCAGACTGCCCGCCAATAACAATACCCGTCGACCTGCCGTAACGGATCGACATGGGCCAAGCAAATTCCAGGCGTATGCCTACCTGTCACAAAGCTCGTGCAATGTCTATTTGCGCGCATACCCGCTTGCTTGCCAGGAGTCTTATGACATGAGGCCAGAAATCGCTGTGCTGGATATACAGGGTCAGTATCGGGTTTACACGGAGTTCTATCGCGCAGACGCCGCAGAAAAGACCATCATCCTGGTCAACGGCTCGATGGCCACGACTGCGTCGTTTGCACAGACTGTGAAAAACCTGCACCCGCAATTCAACGTGGTTTGCTACGACCAGCCCTACGCGGGCCGGTCAAAAGCCCACAACCGCCACGAGAAACATCTGACCAAGGACGTCGAAGGGCAGATTCTGCTCGAGTTGATCGACCACTTCGCCGCCGAACACGTGCTGTCGTTCTCCTGGGGCGGCGCCGCGACCCTGGTCGCCCTCGCCCACCAGCCACGGCGCATCGAACGGGCGGTGATCAGCTCGTTCTCGCCAGTGATCAACGCGCACATGCTCGACTACCTCGAACGCGGTGTCGACTACCTCGGCCAGCGCGACGGCGACCGCGTCGGCCATCTGGTCAACAGCACCATCGGCAAACACCTGCCATCACTGTTCAAACGCTTCAACTATCGCCACGTCAGCAGCCTCGCCGAGCACGAATACGGGCAGATGCACTTCCACATCAGCGACGTACTGCACAGCGATCGGCAGTGCTATCTGAACGCAGCGAAAAAGATCAACGTGCCGGTGCTGTTTCTAAACGGCGAATGGGACGAATACACCGCTGCCGAAGACGCACGCCTGTTCGGCAACCACGTAGCCCAGAGCACGTTCACCACGCTGCAAGCCACCGGGCATTTTCTCGATATGGAGCACAAGGCCGCTTGCCGCGATAGCCAGAACGCCCTGCTCGGCTTTCTGAAACCGGCGCAGCAGACCAGCCGAACGCGTTACTCGTTTGTTCAGGATCAACATGCATTCGCCATTTGAAAAAGTGTCATCGCGCGCGAGACTGCAGGGTTGGGATTTTGCTTTTCTCACCGCAGTGCTCGCCCGCGATTGACCGTTTGCAGTGATTCAAAGCGTTCATGAGTAAAAGAAAAACTTCAAATCCGTGGCCGAGTCTGGTACAAAGTCAGCCGCTCTGAGCGGGTATAGTTTAATGGTAGAACAGTAGCTTCCCAAGCTTCCGACGAGGGTTCGATTCCCTCTACCCGCTCCACTCGAATATTGGTCTCACGTTGTGATTTTGACGGGGGATGCAGGATAGAAAAACCGGCCCATAGGGCCGGTTTTTTTGTGGCTGGGATTTGAGGTTTGCCAATTGGGTGCAGAACCATTCAGAAACACACCGTTGATTGCAGATACGCCATCTCCCCTTACCCTTTGATCTCTCTAACGATAAGAAGCGCTGCGTGCTCAAGGGGATTATCCAGATGCTCTATCCAATCGCAATCTCTGCCAGTGACGGTGAGTGTGCCTGGGGTGTTGAGGTGCCGGATCTGCCAGGATGTTTTTCTGCCGGAGATGATCAAGAGGATGCCATTGAGATGGCAAAAGCGGCCATAGAGGCCCACATCGAAATTCTGGCGGAAAGTGGTGCAGCCATTCCGGTCGCTGGGAAACCTGGAACTCACTTCTCCAATCCGAAATACGCAGGCTGCGTTTGGGCGTTGGTGGACGCGGATGTCGGTCGGTGCCTCGGGAGTCCGCAAGAAGTGAGTATTACGCTGCCGGGCTACCTGCTTGAGCGCATTGATCTTCACGTTCACCATCATCCGGAGGAGAAGAATCGTTCGGCGTTTTTGACTTCGGCGGCGTTGCGGATGTTGGCGCCTTGAATCGTGAATGTCTGTAGCCGCAATTACAAAAAACCGGCCTTTAGAGCCGGTTTTTTTGTGTCTGCTACACCTCGACGATTTTGTGATTACCCCGCTGGCACGACCTTATCCAGTGCCTGATTCACCGCCAATTCTCCCAACATGACGACCTGCGCGATGCCGAGTGCAGTCTTGCGGTGTGAGGTGTCGAGCAACGCGGCGAAGTTGTTGAGCATGGTGGTGGCCGAGCCGAGGGTTTCGCTGGCGTTGGCCAGCAGAGACTCGGTGTCGTAGGTAGGGTTGGCGAGGTACATCGGTTCGGGTTCGTGGGTGGAACCCATGATTCTGGCCGTAGGGCTGAGATAGTGGTCGAGGGCGCGTTCGGCGGCTTCGTGGAATTTCTTTGAGTTGGGTGATTCGTAGGGGGATGCCGGATCGGTTTCCGGCGGATTGGGCGTAACTTTGAACATTGGATTGAGACCTTTTAGTAAGGCCGCAACCGATCTCGCTACTAAACGGATGGGTGGCAGCTGTGCGCAAGTTAGTAGACCGGACCCCAATCCAAATCCGGCGCACCCGAGGGCGCCATGCGCACAGCCACCATCAGGTGCAAGCATTCGCCTGACTGAGTGGTACTCATGCAGCTATTTAGATTGAGGATTCCGGGCTACTAAACCCGATCACTGGAAATCAGTGACGCGAACCAAGTTACCGACCGCCCCTAAAGCGCACAAGCCGGCGGAGTCTGGCTTAGCGGTAGGCAACGGCGCAAGGATTTGTAGGCTTCAGGACGTAACACTGCACGCCTTTAAACACTTCGCCCGGAAGATGTTTACGCGGCGATAAAACATAGCGTTTTCCCCGACATTACAGACCCACAACACTCCGCCGGTTTTCACCTCTCGCCCAACCGACTAGCATTTCCCCATCGACCACCACCCTCCCCCTGCGCGGCCATCGACGAATACGCGCCATCACTTTCGAGGGATTCCAATCGCGGCCACGTTGCCGCTGACGATCGAACTCAAAAGAGCACTTCACCATGACGCAAAACATTTACGACGATCCCGAATTCTTTCAAGGCTACAGCCAGATGAACCGCTCCATCGGCGGCCTCGACGCGGCGCCGGAGTGGCCTGCGCTCAAGACGCTGTTGCCATCCATGCACGGTTTGAATGTGGTGGATCTGGGCTGCGGTTATGGCTGGTTCAGTCGCTGGGCGATTGAGAATGGCGCGGCCAGTGTCTTGGGGCTGGATGTCTCGGAGAAGATGCTGGAGCGGGCGCGGGAGACCACGACGGCGACGAACATTAGTTATGAGCGCGCCGATCTGGAACAGCTCGAGCTACCCGTCTGCAGTTTTGATCTGGCTTACAGCTCACTGGCGCTGCACTACATCAAGGATCTGCCGGGGCTGTTTGCGCACCTGTACGCGGCGCTGAAACCGGGTTCGCATTTTGTGTTTTCCATTGAGCATCCGATCTTCATGGCGCCGCGCAATCCGGGTTGGTTGATTGACGCTGAAGGTAACAAGCGTTGGCCGCTGGACAGCTATCAGTTGGAGGGTGAGCGGGTGACGAACTGGCTGGCTGAGGGCGTGATCAAGCAGCATCGTACGGTTGGGACATTGCTCAATTCGCTGATCGATGCGGGGTTCACGATTCGACATGTCAATGAATGGGGGCCGAGCGATGCTGAAGTCGCGGCGCAACCGGCGCTGGCGGAAGAGCGGGAACGGCCGATGATGATGTTGGTGGCGGTGCAGCGCTGAGCTTAAAGCCCCTCACCCTAGCCCTCTCCCAGAGGGAGAGGGGACTGACCGAGTTGCCCTCCTGAGCTACGCCGACGTGCAAAATCGAGGCGAACTCAGGTTTGGAAACAACACAACTCGGCTCCCTCTCCCTCTCCCTAGGGAGAGGGCTGGGCGGGCGGCGTCCCGATGAGGGGGCCGTCCGAAAGCGCACCCGAAATTCCCAGCCGAACAACACGTCCGACTCATTTCAACGTGTCGCAACGATAAACAACCTGGGAAATGGCAACAGCACCGAACCATCCGCCAACGCCGGATAAGCCTTCCCGACCTCCGCCAGATACTGCTCCAGGTACTGCGCCTTTTCCGCCTCGGTCAGCGGATTCAAAAACGGAATCAACCCACTCCCCTTGAACCACTCCACCACCCCCGCCGCCCCGCCAGACAGCTGATGGTGATAGGTGGTGCGCCACACATCGACCCGAGCGCAGTGTGGCCGCAGCATCGAGAAATAATCACTGGCACTCGCCATGTCGGTACGTTGCCCCGCAGCGCCTGAAAGCTTGCTCGCCCACGGACCATTCGCGGCGACTTCACGCATCAAGCGGTGTGAGGATTCATTGAGGTTATCCGGCATCTGGATCGCCAGACTGCCACCCGCCGACAACTTGCTGGCCAACGCCGGCAACAACGTCGCGTGATCCGGCACCCACTGCAATACGGCATTAGCGAAGATCACATCGAACGGGCCTGAATCGGCCCATTTATCAATCTCCGCCACCTCGAATTGCAACTCTGGCAAGCGCTTGCGTGCGGCATCGATCATGTCCGCCGAGCTGTCCAGCCCGCTGACTTTCGCCCTGGGAAAACGCTGCACCAGTAACTCCGTCGAGTTACCGGGACCACAACCGATATCGACCACTGTTCGCGCTTCAGGCGTGGGAATCGCCGCAAGCAGATCGCGGGCCGGGCGGGTGCGTTCATCTTCGAAAGCGACGTATTGTTTGGCGGACCAACTCATTGCGTTCTCCTGTCGGGACATTTCAGCGGTTCGTCACGATACAGGGTGCGCAGCGAGCAGTTCCACAGCGGCTCGATTTCAAACGGTGTCAGACCGGCCTGCCTGCTTATAGCCAATAGGTCGGACCTTCTGGATTCGGCGACCGTCCGTCGAGCCGGACAAAAGCGATTTTGACAGCTAAAAAATCGTACCTATAGTCAAGGAGCGGCAATCGGAAGGAACCCGAATCAGTCGATTTCGTGCAAGGAGCACGGCCTGTTCATTTCTCGTGATCAGTGGGTTCCCCCAGTAGTGTGCTGGCAAAAGCCATACGGCAAGCAAGCATCGTCGTGACTGGATTGCAGTTCGACGTTCACTATGAAAAAGGAGCATCACCATGTCTCGAGTGACGGATATTCTGGTTTCCATCGACACCGAAACCATTCTGAAAAAGTATCCAAACATCAGCAAGGATCCGAAGAACCCCACGCTGATCGATTGGAAACATGTGTACATGGTCACCAATCAGGACAACGTCGTCAGTGGCCAGGCCGGTGGCGAACTGGACCTCAAGGCTCAGGTCGGCGATCTGATTCGCTGGCGCGAAACCAGCCTGTCGCAGAGCTTCGAACAGGCGGTGATTTTCTACAAATTCATCCCCAACGCCGGGGAGAACCTGATCTCGCCCCCCTCCCCGCGCAAGGCCACAGCGTGCGTAGCTGTGCCCAATACAAGCAATCCATCCGTGCCAAGCTGCCAGAAAGTCGACAACCACTATTGGTCATCCGAAACCCTGGACTGTGGTCGCGTGACGTATCACTTCCACTTCCTGATCGTCGATCGCAACTGCCAGATCATCGGCTGCTGCTCGTGGGATCCGTTCATCTCCATTCACAACTGATGACGCTCCGAGCCCCTTGGAGACAGGGGGCCCGACCGATCCGTCGCCGCCCCGGCCGGAACAGGATGTCTTGCCTTGACCGAAGCGGCTGTCGTTTCCTGCCAACATCATGAAAGGAAGCCATGATGACTAGCGAACCGATTCCGTCACCATCATCCGGCGTTACCAGCGCACACAATGTGCTGCTGATCGTCGACGCTGAATCAGTACTGGCGCGTTATCCGAACCCAAGCCTGGACGCCGCCGCACCGACGAGCATTACCGATGGGCTGATCTTTTTCGCCATAGGTAATGACTCGAAAGATATAGTCATAAATGACAGCAAAGTAACAATCCCCGTTGAGATTGACCGCGACCTGCACTTCCGCGGACGCTCCGTCAGCCTGATCGCCGAACACAGTGTGGTTGTGTACCGGATGACAGTGGCTGACAGCGACGTGCTTTCCGAACCTGACTTGCAAATTCATACCGACCTGACCGTGCCCGCGCCCAACCCGGACGACCCGACAACGCCGGGCAGTCGAAAAGCTGACGATCATTATTGGACCTGCACGCCGAAGAAACCTGGCGATGTGCAATGCGAACTGAGTTTCATGCTGGTCAATCAGCAGTGCGAGGTGGTGGGTTACTTCCACTGGAACGTCGACGTCGAACTCGAGGCTTAGAGTACTGATACTGAAACCGGTCGGGAGGCCGGTTTTTCAGAGACATTTCACACATCAGTAGAATTTTCCCAATCCCGCCAATGTCTGAATTTCAAGCACTCCCCCCAATAAGGAACACCGCTATGAAATTCGCAAAAATCTCCCAGAAGCTCGCGATGGTGGCCGGTAGTCCCAAGACCTTCATGGGCGCATTGATCCTGATCGGGTTGTGGGGACTGAGCGGGCCGGTCTTTGATTACAACGACACTTGGCAACTGATCATCAACACTTCGACCACCATCATCACGTTCCTGATGGTGTTCCTGATTCAGAACACGCAGAACCGCGACACCGACATCCTCCACTTGAAGATCGATGAGTTACTGCTGGTGACGAAAGAGGCGCAGAACGCGATGCTTGGGTTGGAGGCGCTGGATTTGAAGCAGTTGGAGGCGTTGCGCAGGCACTACCGCTCGTTGGGCGAGGGTGAGGTTTTTAATCTTGAGGGGTTGGGTGAGAAGAGCAAGTCCAAGCAGGATTTGAATGAGTGCTGATGGTTAGATAAAAAAGCAAAAGATCGCAGCCTTCGGCAGCTCCTACAAATTTTGGTGTAGGAGCTGCCGAAGGCTGCGATCTTTTGCTATTGATTAGCGGCTAGCCTGCAGCGCGCGAGCCTTCTCCAGATGGCTTTGCAATTTCGGCAAGGTCTCGTCGGCAAACGCCTTGATCTCCGGAACGTCGGTGGTCTGCGCTTGCTGCTGAATCTGCTCGATGGCCTCTTCAGTGGCTTTGACCTGACTAGCGGCGTAAGCCTGATCGAAGGATGCGCCCTCGGTCACTGGCGGCATCAATTCTTTTGCCTTGCCGGCCAGTTCTTCACGCGGTGCGACGGGCAGGTCGAGCTTCTTGGCGATCTTCGCCAGATGCTGGTTGGCCGTCGTGCGGTCGTTGATGACGACGATGGTGTAGTCCTTGACCTCTTTGGATTCGGCCTTGCCATGAGCCAGGCGACTGGCCTCGATGTCGGCCATGCCTTTGGCCGAGGCATCGTTGATGAAATCGGCGGGCGACTGGGCAAAAGCGCTGCTGGCACACAGGCCCAACAGCGATGCAAAACTGATGTTGCGTATACGGGTGGCCATCCGGCTCATGGTCGCGCCCTCCTTACTTGCGAAATTCAAGCGGGAGCTTACGCCCCCGCCTCTCAATCAAAACTACCTTCACCGACTACTTCGACTTCTGAGCGGGCTTGCGGCCCATGTCTGGTTTTGGCTCTTTGTCGACGGTCGTTGTGGTGGTTTTCCCACCTTTGCGACCTGCTTCAGAGGCCTTCGTTCGATCGTTGGCGAAGTTTCCCGAGTTCGAGTTTCTTGAATTAGGCATGATTCTCTACCTCTTGGTAATGATCGTGGCGAGCAGGTGCCCGCCTAGATTGAGAATTTCCCGGGCCGCAAAGGTTTAGAAAAGTTGCAGTCGCCGCGACGAACGGCGCCGCCGGATCAGCTACTGAGCGCGTGATGGTTCAAGCGTTTGGCGGCGTACATTGCCTGATCGGCATGGCGGAACAGTTGCTGCTCCTCCCTGCCGTGCTCTGGATAGCGGGCAACGCCGATGCTCGGTTCGATATGCAGGTTGTGGCCATCGAGGCGCATCGGTTGTACCAGCACCTGTCGGATTTTTTCCGCCACGCTGTCGGCATCTTGCGAAACCTGCACGCTGTGCAGCAGCACGACAAATTCATCGCCGCCAATTCGGGCCACCGTGTCAGTTTCCCGCACGCAGCCCTTGAGGCGATTGGCCACGGTTTGCAGGAGCATGTCGCCGACCGCGTGACCAAAGGTGTCGTTGACCTGTTTGAAGCGATCCAGGTCGACATACAACAAGGCCATATGCCCTGATTGCTCGCGAGCGCCGGCCAACGCAGCCTTCAAGCGATCGCGCAGCAATTCACGATTGGGCAGCTGCGTCAGCTGGTCGTACTGCGCCATACGTCGCAGGCGGGCGTGCAATTGCTGACGCTCGATGGCCGTGGCGACCTGGGCGCAAACGTATTGCAGCAGTTCCTTGTCTTGCTCGGTGTAGCGCTCGCCGCCGGGCAGGCTTTTGACGATCAAGGCGCCGATGGTGCCGTTTTTCGAATTCAACGGCACGCCGAGCCAGCAGGGCGCGTTCTGCCCCGCCACCAACTCGGCGAAATCGGCTGGGGAATCTGTACTGTCCGGCGTAAGAAGAATCGGCTGACCGCTTCGGATAACTTCCGCGCACAAGCGCCCAGTGACGGTTCCCGGTTGCTCGGGCTGCAATTCGTGATCGTCGACGTGATAAGGGAAATTCAGTTGTGCACAATGCTCGTCGTACAGCGCCACGGAGAAATTCATCGCCGGCAGCCATTCGCCGATGATCAGATGAATACGCTTGAACAGCGCCAGCAGATCTTCCGCCGCATGGGCCGCTTCGGAAATCGCGTATAACGCTGCCTGGCGCGATTCGGCCTGCTTGCGCTCGGTGATGTCGCGCGCCACGGCGATGCGCAGTTGATCGACTTCCGACCAGCGCGCCGACCAGAGGATGTGCACGACGCTGCCGTCCTTGCGCAGGTAACGGTTTTCAAAGTTGAGTTTGGGTTCGCCACCCATGATTTCGTTGGCGGCAGCCAGAGTACGCTGACGATCCGCCGGGTGTACCAGCTCGATCATTTGCCGGCCGATCAACTCTTCAGGCGAATAGCCGAAAACACGCTCACAAGCGGCGCTGACAAAAACGAAGCGCCCCTGCTTGTCGACCGCGCAAACGGCGTCCAGCAAGAGGTCTATAAAACTCGCCAACGGCGCGGAATTTCGGCTTTCCATGGTTCAGCGTGGGTGTCCGGGCAATGCAGCACTGATCAACCATCCCTGACCTCTTGATTGCGCATCCCTGCACACACCTTCAAGCCTTGTTCGGCATCAGCCCAGGCAGCGCATGCATTAGTGCGTTGATGGCGAAACCGATGAACATCACCCCGCACAGCCGGGTGATCAGCAGCTCATGACGTTGATACATCGTGCGCACCCGCTGCGCGCCGACCACACCAATGAGGATAGCGTAGGCCAGCAAGCCACCGAGGAAACTCAGGGCAATCAACATCGGCAGCATCGACCAGTTGAGCAGTTCGGCGCGGCTCGATAGCAGCGCGGTGAACGTGGCGACCGCCACCGGATAGGCCTTGGGATTGGTCAAACCAAACAGAATTCCGTGCCAGAACGGCTTGCGCGCCGCGCCCTGTGGTTCATCGCCGTTGCGCCGCTGGGCCCGCACCGCGCGCCAGCCGAGCCAGAACAGGTACAAACCGCTGAGCACACCGAGCACATCAAACGCGGTGCTGCCGATTTCCCGGGCGCCGACAATCGCAATCAGCGCCGTGCTGCACCAGACCACATCACCGAGCAGATGCCCGCAAAGAAACCCCGCCCCGGCCCGCCGCCCGTGGGCTGCGCCGATGCCGAATACCGCCAGCACACCCGGCCCGGGCGTAATACCGTAAATGAAACCCGAGGCCAGCACGGCCATTAACAACGATGGAGTCATGGAAAACCTGCAAGCGCCCGATCACGTGGCCGCCAGTCTATAACAGACAAATGTGTCTGATCATGACTCGTCGTAAAAACGCATGCCGGCGTACGGTTTTTGCCGGCACGCCGCCAGTCGCGAAACCAGATCGCCGACATGCACTTCGAGTTTGTGTCCATCGGGATCAAGAAAATAGAACGACGCACCTTCGCTGCGGTTATCCCGCCATTCCTGCACGTTCGCCATTTTTAGCTTTGCTACGAACGTTGAGAAATCCGCTGCATCAAGGCTGAACGCGTAATGGGTGTAATCACCGCACGCCTCGGCTTTGCGCAGCGGATCTTGCGACAGACACAACCACAGCCCAGGCAGCGACAAGTAGGCACCGGCGTCCCACGTCGCTTCGACACGCAACTGCAGCACATCACGGTAGAAGGCGAGGCTGCGATCCAAGTCGCTGACCGCGAGGGTCAAGTGATTGAGGCCGGTGAGCATCGGGTCAGTAACCTCTGAGGTCTTCGGGGACAGTGTATTGTTCGCCGTCGTAGGTCAGGGTGACGCGAGTTTTCTTCATCTCGATAGTTTTCGAGATGCACTTCTTGTCCGACAGGAAGGATTTGTAAATTGAACCACTCGAGCTGACGATCAGATCGGCGAATCCATGGTGGCTCGTCGGGCCGATATCGATAGTTCTGCGGATTTGCGTGTCCTCGGTTCCACATTCATCCGTCCCTTCGCCGAACTCCTTGCGAATCACCAAGCCTTCCAGCACAGGGCGCAATTTGTTGCCCTCCCGCACATACAACGCCAAATCGGTTTTTGCGTAAGGATTGGCTCTGGAGCCATGACTGGCGAATTTTGAACGCAAACCGAATGCACGGACATCTGCAGCCAATCGGTAACGGGCCGTATCGATTGTCAGATCGTCGAAACTGATGGCATCGGAATTGTAGGCACCCGGCTTGGCATAGGTAGCGAGACTCTTGCCGCTTGTCGAACTGACGAGCGCCAGTTCCAGATCGAACGTCCCCATCTCATCGTCGCCCGAATCCGAGAGAAATGAAGATTTCGCCGCAATCGACTGGTCGTTGAACGCCGGCCACGCTTTGCAGCGCGAAAGGGACTGGCCGTCGAACTTCTTCACTTCGCAAACAGGCTGGGCTTGAGCGGTCATAGTCAAAAGACCCATTGCGATAAAAGAGCCCAGCAAGGTGATACGCGAGATCATTGTTCTTCCTTGAGTAAAAGACATCGGTCTTAGTGGCCTTTGAAATCTTCAGGCACTACGTAGTTTTTGCCGTCATAACGAAGTGTCGTCAAGACCGGTTTCTGCGCGACAGTATTGGATACACACGCCGCGTCCTCTCCCTTGCCTGTGGTTGAGCTACTGATCGTTTTGATAATCAGGTCGGCATAGCCATGGGTGCTGGTCTTGGCCAACGCCACGGTTCGCGTCGTCTCGTAGCGCTCCCCTGCACAATCGCCATCCCACTCCCCGCCGTATTGATAAACCACCAGTCGATCCATTACCGGACGCAATGCGTTGCCGTCTTTCACATAGAGCGACAACCAGGTTTCATCCACAGGATTCACACGGGAAGAGCCTTTGAATCGAACCCGAACGCCAAAGGCCTGCAATTGCGGCGCGAGCTTATAGCGGGCGGTATCAAATTTCAGTTCATCAAGCGCGATGGCATCCACAGAGAATGCGGAGGGCTGATAAAAGCTCGCTAACGGCTGCGAGTCTGCGCTCGTCACCAAGGACAAATGCAGGTCGTAAAGCCCCACCGTCCCTGACGCGCCATATACCGGATCGGGTGAGAAATTGGCGGCGGCGGTGAGCGTCAGTCCGGGATACGCCGGCCAGTCCTTGCAGAGGGAAAAATCCATCTCATGCGCCGTGGGTGCCGACGTGCAATCGGCCAATGCCTGCCCTGCCAGCAACCAACCGCACAATGCCGCACAACCGATCCAGCCAGACTTCATTGTCACTTCCCGCTCCTTGATGACTTTTCAGCCGCGCACTATCCCCTCCTCAATCGTCCGATTCAACCAGTTCAACGCCTGATCCCCACCCCGCCGCTTATGCCACGCCAGTACAAACGTAAACGGCGCAATCTCGAACGGTGGCGGCACCACGATCAGTTCACGCTGATCGATCTCGCGGACGCTGCGTGAGGACACCGTCAGAATCAGATCCGTGCCACTGATGAACTGCGGCGCGACGTTCCAGTGCGGCAGGCTGATCGCGACGCGGCGGCGCTCACGCAGAGACGTCAAGGCACGCTCGATTTCCGGCGTGCCGCTGCCGCGCATTTCCAGCAATACGTGCGGCCGCGACAGGTAGCTCGGCAAATCCAGCACACCGTTGGCCGGCAGCGTCTGGCGATCCAGCAGGCAGACGTAGCGCTCTTCAAACAGCACCGAGTTGCGCAGTTCGTTGGGCATTTCCGGGAAGACGCCGGCGGCAACGTCGATATCACCATTGAGCACGCCTTCGAGCATGCCTTCACGACTGGCATGGCTGATTTGCAGGTCGATCCCCGGTGCCTCCCGGCGCAAAGTGCGGATCAGCGTAGGCAGAATGATCGCCGCGCCATAGTCCGACATGGCCACACGAAAGGTCCGACGCGCACTGGCCGGATCGAAGGTGTTCGGCGCCAGCAGCGATTGCACCTGAGCCAGCGCTTCGGTCAACGGCGCGACCAATTCCAGCGCCCGCGCCGTCGGCACCAGCGTCGCGCCTGCGCGCACCAGCAACGGATCGCCGAGCAGATCGCGCAACCGCGCCAGCGCATGGCTGACCGCCGGTTGACTGAGGTGCAGACGCTCGGCGGCGCGGGTGACGTGTTGCTCGCTGAGCAAGGCGTCGAGGATCACCAGCAGGTTGAGGTCGATACGGCGCAGATCATTCATCTGGTGCATGTTCTGGATGACGAAACGGAATTTAAATCTGCGCGACGAATACTCTAGAGTCCAGCAAAACCTTGTGGAGCTTGATCATGAGTACGTTGCAGTGGACCGGATTGTTGGCGCTGGCCGCGTTTGCCGGGGCAGTAGTGCCGTTTCAAAGTGCGATCAACAGCAATCTTGCGCGCGGGCTGGGGCATCCGTTGTGGGCAACGCTGGCGTCGTTGCTGGTGAGTGTTTTGGTGTTGTTGCCCGTGATTTTGGCGTTGCGTTTGCCCTTGCCGTCTATGGCGTTTATCAGCAAGGCGCCGTTGTGGATGTGGGCGGGTGGCGCATTTGGCGTGTGTTTTGTAGCGTTGGCGGTGGTGCTGCTGCCAAAGCTTGGGGCTTCGGGGTTTGTTGCGCTGGCGTTGGCCGGGCAGGTGATTGCCTCGATGGCTCTGGATCACTTGGGCTTGTTTGGACTGGTGGAGAAACAGCTGACGGTGTCGCGGGTGTTGGGTGCGGTGTTGTTGATTGCGGGAGTGGTGTTGATTCAGTTTGGCGGGGTGTTTGAGAGGAATGCAATGGCTGCTGGATGATCGTTTTAATCGATGATTTTCAGCGTCTGGAAGTCAGTCTTCGCGAGCAGGCTCGCTCCCACAGGTGCCGAATTCCAACTGGAGGAATGCGATCAACTGTGGGAGCGAGCTTGCTCGCGAAGGCGTCATTGCAGGCGCCGCCGATCTCAGAACCTGTCGAGCGTGCGCAGTTTCTGCGGCAGTCCCCACAACAGCAACGCCGCCGCAATCAGTGCCGCCACGCCAATCACGTAAAGCGCCGGCGTGGTGCTGCCGGTCAGGTCCTTGATCCGCCCGACCATCACCGGGCTGACGATCCCGCCGAATTGCCCCAGCGTGTTGATCACCGCAATCCCGCCCGCCGCGCCAGCGCCAGCACCGGCAAGCAACTTCGGTGGCAAGGTCCAGAAGCTTGGAATCGAGGCAATGATCCCGGCGCCGAGCAAGCCGAGGGCGACGATCAGAAACGTGGTGTGGCTGGCAAATATCCCGGCGCTGAAAAAACCGATCGCCCCGACAATGACCAGCCCGGCGACAAACTTGCGCCGTTCACCGGTCGCGTCCGACAAGCGCCCGATCACCACCATGCTGATCGCCCCGCAAATGTACGGAATGGCCGTCAGCAGGCCGATCATCACCGGGCTCTCGGTGCCGGCGCTGCGGATCAATTGCGGCGCCCAGAAATTCAAACCGTAGGACGCCACCTGGATCAGGAAGTAGATCAGGCCCAAGGTCAGGAAACCGGGAATCTTCAACGCCGCGAGCAGCGAGCCGCCGCTCTTGTGCGGTTCATGCTGGGCGATGCGGCTGGACAGCAGTTTCTTCTCGTCAGCCGTCAGCCAGTGCGCATCCTCGATGCGATCCTTAAGCAGCATCAGCACCAGAAAACCGAGACCGATGCACGGCACGCCGCCGAGCAGAAACAACCAGTGCCAGCCGCGCATTTGCAGCACGCCGTCGAGGTGTTCCAGTACCAGGCCGGAGAACGGCGCGCCGACCAGCCCGGCAAACGCTGAGGCGAGAAACAGCATCGAGGTGATGCGGCCACGGAAGTGCTGCGGAAACCACAGCGTCAGGTAATACAGCACGCCCGGGGCAAAACCGGCTTCCATCGCACCGATCACAAAGCGCAGCGCGTAGAACTGCCATTCACTGGTCACGAAGACCATCAGTGCCGTCGCCACGCCCCAGGACATCATGATTCGGGCGATCCAGCGGCGCGCGCCGACCTTGTACAGCATCATGTTGCTGGGCACCTCGAACAGCACATAACCGACCACGAACAGCCCGGCGCCGAGACCGTAAGCGGTATCGCTCAGGCTCAGGTCGGCTTGCAGCTGGAACTTGGCGAAGCTGATGTTGATGCGATCGAAAAAGGCGAACAGGTAACAGACCATGATCAGCGGCATCAGGCGCCAGGCGACTTTGCTGACCAGGGCTTTTTCGGCATCGTGATCGACGGACGAGCTTGCGCCCGCCTCCATTACATTGAGGCTCATAGCTTTTCTCCAGGCGGACTGCCGGTGGGCGTCCGATTGTTGTTGTTGTCTGGTTCGGTTTTTAACTGTAGGAGTGAGCCTGCTCGCGATAGCGGTGTATCAATCACCGCAAATGTTGCCTGACACACCGCTATCGCGAGCAGGCTCACTCCTACAGGGGGATTGGTGTTGTCAGGTGGGGATCGGGTGCAGGTCGCAGTTGCGCCCGGCCTTGGCCAATTGGCCGGGGACTTCGTGGCCAAGCAAAGCCGGCAGACCTCGCGAGAGTTGCAACAACAGCGGCAAATCAATGCCGGTGTGGATGCCGATCTCATCGCACAGATTCACCAGGTCTTCCGTGCAGATATTGCCCGACGCCCCCGGCGCAAACGGGCAGCCACCGAGGCCACCAAGCGCCGCATCGAAACGCCGCGCCCCCGCCTCATAAGCCGCCAGCACATTGCACAAGCCCAGACCGCGGGTGTTGTGAAAATGCAGGGTCAGATCCGCCGGCGAAACCCGCTGCAACACCCGCCGCACCAACCGATCGACCTGTCGCGGATTGGCCATGCCGGTGGTGTCGGCGAGGGTGATGCCCTGAATGCCGAGCTCCTGATAAGCGTCGAGGATTTGCAGCACGCGATCCTCGTCAATCTGACCTTCGAACGGGCAACCGAACGTCGTCGCAATACTGCCATTGAGGCGCACGCCGGAGCCGCTGGCGAACGCGACAATCTCTGCAAACGCCGCCAACGAGTCTTCACAGCGCATGCGCATATTGGCCATGTTGTGCGTCTGGCTGGCGGACATCACCAGATTCAGCTCATCGGCACCGGCCTCCAGTGCGCGCTGCGCGCCTTTGAGATTGGGGATCAGCGCGACGTAAATCACCTGCGGTTGACGCTGAATCCCCTTGAACACCTGTTCGCCATCACGCAGTGCCGGAATGGCTTTCGGCGACACAAACGAACCCGCCTCGATACGGCTGAAACCGGCCAGCGACAGTTGATCGATCAGCGCGATTTTGTCGACGGTTTCCACCCACGTCGGTTCGATCTGCAAGCCGTCGCGCGGCGAGACTTCCTGGACGATCAAGGTTTGCGAATAGTCCGTGATCATTGCACCACCCCTTGGCTTTTCAGGCGTTCGATGTCGAGTTCAGTCAGGCCGAGGCCGGTGAGAATGCCGTCGGTGTGCTGGCCGAGTGTCGGCCCCGACCAGTTCACGCCGCCGGGGGTCTCCGAGAGTTTCGGGACGATGCCGGGCATCTTCACGGTTGCGCCGCCGGGCAGTTGGGCGTTGAGCAACATGTCCCGCGCCTGATAGTGCGGATCGGCAACGATGTCGGCCACCGAATAGATCCGGCCTGCGGGCACTTCTGCGCCTTCGAGCGCCGCGAGGACGGCGTCGATCGGCAGGCTGCTGGTCCAGTGGGTGATGGCGGCGTCGAGCACACCGCTTTTGGCGGCGCGACCATCGTTATGGGCAAATTCTTCGGCATCAGCCAGGTCATCACGGCCAATGGTGTGCATCAGACGTTTGTAGATCGGGTCGCTGTTGCCGGCGATCACCACGTAAGCGCCATCAGCCGTGAGGTAAGTATTGGACGGTGCGATGCCCGGCAAAGCGCCGCCGCTGCGCTCACGGACATGGCCGAGCATGTCGTATTCCGGCACCAGGCTTTCCATGACGTTGAACACGCTTTCGGCCAGCGACACGTCGACGATCTGCCCGCCGCCCTGCCCGGTCTTGACCCGTAGCAGCGAGATCAGCGCGCCGATCACCGCGTGCAGCGAGGCCAGCGAATCGCCGAGGCTGACACCGACCCGCGCCGGGGGCGAACCGGGGGTGCCAGTGGTGTAGCGAATGCCGCCCATCGCTTCGCCAATCGCGCCAAAGCCGGGGCGGTCGCGGTACGGGCCGGTCTGGCCATAACCGGAAATGCGCACGAGGGTGAGATTGGGATTCAGCGCGTGGAGCACGTCCCAGCCCAGGCCCAGTTTCTCCAGCGCACCGGGGCGCAGGTTTTCGATGATGACGTCGGCATCGCTGGCCAGTTGCTTGACCAGCTCGATGCCTTCCGCGGATTTCAGGTTGAGCGCCAGGGATTTCTTGTTGCGTGATTGCAGGTACCACCACAGCGACGTGCCTTCGTGCAGCTTGCGCCATTTGCGCAGCGGGTCGCCCTGACCCATGGCTTCGATCTTGATCACCTCGGCGCCGAACTCGGCGAGCATGCGCGCGGCAAACGGCGCGGCGATCAAGGTGCCGATCTCGATCACTTTGATCGCACTCAAGGGGGCAGTCATCGCGGGGTACCTCTTGTTCTTGGAATATGCGGCCAAGGCTAGAGGAACGATGACTGGGCAATCCAGCCGTCTCTCGGCAAAGGGCGTTCGCGAAATGCGAACGCTCAGGGGTGAATTCCAATCAGTCTTCCAGAGCAGGCTCGCTCCCACAGGGATTGGTGGCGGCTGCAGATTCTGTGTTCAGCCCCCATCCACTGTGGGAGCGAGCCTGCTCGCGAAGAGGCCAGCTCATTCAGCGGAAATTTATCAGCCCTGCCCGCGCAAATGCTCAAACAACAACCGACTCACCGGCGACAACCGCGCCTCATCCCGTACCACCACAATTAACGCGCGATCCGACCACTCATCCGTCAACGGCACCGCGTGCAACCCCAGCGCCTGACCAAACAGTTCATAGGCGCGCTGCGGCAAAATGCCAATGCCCATGTTGGCCTGAACCATCCGGCACACCGCATCGAACCCCGGCACATGAATACGAATTCGCAGGACTTTACCGGCCTGGCGCGCGGCCGCGTGGGTGCGCATGTTGATCGAACTGGCCGCGTGCAAACCGACGTAATCGCTGTCCAGAGTTTCGCTGAAGGCAACGAATTCACGCGCGGCCAACGGATGCTCCGGCAGCATCACCACCACCAGTTTGTCCTGGCGGTACAACACGCTGTGCAGACCTTTGGTGTCGCTGTCGTTGGAACAGATACCGAGATCCGCCACGCCATCGAGTACACCCTGAATCACCCCGGCGCTGGGCCGTTCCTCAAGGTCGGTCTTGACCTGCGGATGCTGCGCGGAGAAGTCGCGCAGGTCTTCGGGAAGAAACTGAATGATCGCCGAGAGGTTCGCCAGCATGCGCACGTAACCGCGCACACCGTGACTGTGTTCGCCGAGCTCAAGGCCCATTTTCTCGACGTTGAACAGCATTTGCCGCGCATGGTGCAGCAGTGTTTCCCCGGCCGGGGTCAGCGTCATGCCCTTGGCCTGGCGCACGAACAAACTGATCCCGAGCGCCTCTTCCAACTCCATCAGCCGTTTGCTCGCCGCCGACACGGCGATGGCTTCGCGCGAGGCGGCACGGGTCAGCGTGCCCTCTTCGTGCACGGCGACAAACAGTTGCAGGGTGATCAGGTCGAGGCGGCGGATCAGGCTTTTTTGCAACATGGAAGGCTCAATGACTGGGGTTGGTCAGTATCGGCAGGATAGCCCGATTTTCGCCCACGTCAGACAGGTGATTGCTCGATAGATTTTGTGGTTTCGCCCTACAAACAAAACTCTGTCGCCTTTCAGGATTCGCAGAAACAGCTGATTTTTGCCGGATTTTTCGTTCTGTAAAGTCTGGCAACACACACAAATTGCAACACCCCATGGATCGCTACGCTCAAGGAATGTCGCCTGTGAATCTTCCGTTGCATACGCCCAATCTGTATTCAAATTTCCGCAAAATCATCGCCCTGGCCGACTACGATTGGGAGATCGCCGAACAGAGCAAGGTCGCCGGTCTCAATGTTGCAGTGCAGAGTCCCAACCACCTGCTTGATCAGTACGGACGTGAATTCCATCACTTCTGTACGACCTCATACCTTGGGCTCGATCATCACCCAGCCCTGCTCGAAGGCGCCATCACCGCCCTGCGCGAAACCGGCAGCCTGCGCGTCGCCAACTCGAAGAACCGCTGCAAACTGGCGATTCTCGAGCAATACGAGAACGAATTGTCGCAACTGTTCGATGCGGTCTGCCTGAGCACCTTGTCTTGCAGCGCGGCCAGCGCCGGGATCCTGCCCTTGCTGGCGAGTGGCATCTTCACTGAAGGCCAGCCGCCAGTGATGGTGTTTGACCGTCACGCGCATTATTCGATGAATCATCTGAAGGCCGCGTGCGCCGACGAAACCCGCGTGGTGACTGCGCCGCACAACGACATGGATTTTCTCGAGAGCGCCTGCCAGCAACACGGCCGCGTTGCTTACATCGCCGATGGCGCCTACAGCATGGGCGGCGTCACCAACATGGAAGGCCTGTTGTATTTAAAGGATCGCTATGGGCTGTTTCTTTATCTTGATGACTCCCATGCGTTGTCCGCTGTCGGTCAGCAGGGCGCGGGCCTCGTTCGACCAAGGGTAGCGGCGCTGGAGGAGGACTGCGTGATCGTCGCGTCACTGGCCAAGTCGTTTGGCGCCAGCGGCGGGCTGGTGATGTTGGGCAACGAGCGACAGAAGACGCTGATTCAGCGCTACGGCGGGCCAAGCAATTGGTCGCAAAGTCTCAACTGCGCGGCGATCGGTGCCGGCAGAGCGTCGATCCGCCTGCATCGCAGCGCCGAGTTCGCCACGCTGCAAAGCAATCTTCAGGCTAATATCCGCCTCTTTGACAGCCTGATCTGCACCGATCAATGCCACAGCAACATGGCCATTCGGTTGATCACATGCGCACAGGCTAACGTGGCCAATCGTATTGCCAGTGAATTGGCCGAACAGGGATTTTTCACCAGCGCGGTATTTTTCCCGGTGGTCGCACAAGGCAAGGCAGCCATCCGTATTACGCTGCGCGCGGACATGCAACCGGCGCTAATACGGCGCTTCTGTGAAGTGATCACCGGTCTGTTGCGTACCCACCGTTGCGATCTCGACGACTGAAAACAGGGACGAGTCATGAACGCCAGCATCACCCTCCTGATCACCTGCAGCACGGTTTTTCTCGCTCAGTTGGGCATGAGTATCTATTTGCCGGCATTGCCGCAGATCGCCCTTTATCTGCGGGCAGAACCTGCGCAGGTGTCGTGGGGGTTGTCGCTGTACCTCATCGGCATGGCGCTGCCGATGTTGCTCTGGGGCAGTCTGGCCCAGCGCATCGGACGCAAACCGGTGTTGTTGGCAGCGTTGGTCATTTACGGCTTGGCCAATCTGGCGTTGCCGCGAGGTTCGACGCTTGAAGCGTTTTTGCTGCTGCGTCTGATGCAAGGCGTCGGTGCCAGCGGTATTTCGGTGATGGCGCGGGTGCTGATCCGTGACAGCTTTCGCGGCGATCTGCTGGCCAAGGCGTTGTCGTGGGTTTCGATTTCGTTCGTGGTGGCCTTGGGCATCGGCCAATACGCGGGCTCGCTGATCGAGGCGACGGCGGGCTGGCAAGCGATTTTTTACTGGCTCGGCGCAACGAGCCTGTTGATGGCGCTGATGGTGTCGCGAGTCGCTTTCCCCCCGATGGCTGATGAACCGGCCAGCGCCTCATCGTGGTCGGCTTATCGGCAGATTCTGTTGCACCGGGCGTTTCTTCTGCCGGCGCTGGCCGGTGGCTTGGGCTACGGTGTGATCATCGCTTTCAACACGGCGGCGCCCCTGATCTTGCAGGGCCCGTTCGCGTGGTCGTCGGTGGATTACGGACTGCTCGGCTGGCCAATCAGCGCGGCCTATTTTCTCGGGGCGCTGGCGGTCAATCACTTTGTGCTGCGCACCGGCCAAGCGTGGTTGATGACCGTCGGCGCAGGGTTGGTATTGGCGGGTAGCAGCGTGATGTTGCTGGGCAGTCTGGCGGCCAGTTCCATCGCGTTACTGTTTTGGTTGCCGTATTGCGTGGCGGTGTTCGGCCAATCATTGAACTACCCGATCAGCCTGTCGCGCGCCAACGATGGCGCGCCGATTGCCGGGGCGTATGCAATGGCGCTGAGCGGGTTCATTCATCAATTGATGGCGGCGATCATCGGCGCGCTGGCCAGTCTGATCGCCAGCCCACACGCTTGGCCCCTGTCGCTGCTGTGCACGTTGCTGGCCGTCGGCGCGATGTTCTGTGTACGGATGGCGCCGATCGGCGCCAAGCGTTAGAAGGCGTTGCGGAAGATTTCCTCGATCTGGCGCTGATCCGCCGCCCGAGGATTGGTCAGACCGCAGGCGTCCTTCAGGGCATTGCTGGCGAGTAACGGGATGTCGCTGAGCTTGGCGCCGAGTTCACGTAAGCCACCGGGAATCTCAACGTCTTTGGCCAGACAGCGGATCGCGCTGATGGCCGCTTGCGCGCCCTCTTCGGCGCTAAAACCCCGAATGTCGGCGCCCATCGCGTGGGCAACGTCGTTCAGCCGCTCGGCACAGACCAGCGCATTGAACGTCTGCACATGGGGCAGCAGCACGGCGTTACAGACGCCATGGGGCAAGTCATAGAAACCGCCCAACTGATGCGCCATCGCATGCACATAACCGAGGGAGGCATTGTTGAACGCCATGCCTGCGAGAAATTGCGCGTACGCCATGTTCTCCCGTGCGGCGCGGTCGCTGCCGTCGCGCACGGCCAGACGCAGGTTGTTGCTGATCAGGGTCATGGCCTTGAGCGCGCAGGCGTCGGTGATCGGATTGGCGGCGGTCGAGACGTAGGCTTCGATGGCGTGAGTCAGCGCATCCATGCCCGTGGCGGCGGTCAGGGCTTCAGGCATGGCGACCATCAGTTCCGGGTCGTTGACCGACAGCAGTGGCGTGACGTTGCGGTCGACGATGGCCATTTTCACGTGGCGCGATTCGTCGGTGATGATGCAGAAACGGGTCATCTCGCTGGCGGTGCCGGCGGTGGTGTTGATGGCGATCAGCGGCAGTTGCGGTTTGCTCGATTGATCAACGCCTTCGTAATCGCCAATCTGTCCGCCATTGGTCGCACACAGGGCAATGCCTTTGGCGCAGTCGTGGGGTGAACCGCCGCCAAGGGACACGACGAAGTCGCAGCGGCTTTCCTTGAGCAAACCCAGGCCGGACTCGACGTTGGCGATGCTTGGATTCGGTTTGGCGCCGTCGAAGATCACCGAATCGATGTCCTGCATCTCCAGTTTCTCGGCGACCATGGTTGCCACGCCGGCCTTGGCCAACCCGGTGTCGGTGACGATCAGCGCCTTGCGAAAACCATAGTTGCGGATCGCAACCATGGCTTCGTCGAGGCAACCATTGCCCATGATGTTTACCGCCGGAATGAAAAAGGTACTGGTCATGCGCGCGTCTCCTGACTGGGGCCGAATCGACTGCTCCGGTTCGGCGGATAGACACAGCATCGACCGATCGGTCACGAGCGATGTTGATCTGGCTCAATGCCCGCTCGTGATAAAGTCGCCGCCCATCAGCCCCTTTGTTTTGAGACCGCCTACGCAATGACCGATTTTCTGGATGTCGACGCCAGCCTTGAAGACTGGAACACCCTGCGCGCCGCGACCGACTTCAACGGCTTGTTGGTGGGCAATGGTGCCAGCCGTGCGGTGTGGGACGATTTCGGCTACGACTCGCTGTTCGAAAACGCCCGCACCGTGGAAGAAAAACCGCTCAGCCCGTCGGAACTGGCGGTGTTCGACGCCATGCAGACGCGCAGCTTCGAGCAGGTGCTCGGCGCTCTGAAAACCACCAGTCGGGTCAACAAGGCCCTGGCCGTCAGTTCGGCGGCGCCGCGCAATCGCTACTACGCGATCAAGGAAGCGCTGATCAACACCGTGCACGCGGTGCACATTCCGTGGCGGCTGGTGAAAGCCTCGACGCTGGCGACACTGAATGAAGAACTGGCGCGCTACCGCACGGTGTTCACCACCAATTACGACTTGCTCAACTACTGGGCGCTGCAACACAACAGAGACGCCATCGACGACCTGTTCAACGCCCCCAATGCGAGTTTCGACCTGAGCGAAAGCAGCACTGACAAACCGCGTTTGCTGTATCTGCACGGTGGTCTGCATCTGGTGCGCAATCAGGACGGCACCGCGCGCAAACTGACCTCAACCGAAGGCACGTTGCTTGGTAGCTTCGCGATCAACAATACGATCAAGACGCTGGATGACGTGCCGCTGTTCGTCACCGAAGGGCCGAGTGCGGACAAGCTCAAGACCATTCGCAGTTCGGATTATCTGTCGTTCTGTTATGAGCAATTGCTCGAGCATGGCGGCAGTCTGTGCATCTTTGGCCATGCGTTGGGCGAGCAGGATGCGCACATCGTGCGGGCGCTGCGATTGGCGAAACCTGCGACGGTGGCGATCTCGATTTACCCGCGCAGTGCGGCGTTTGTTCAGCATCAGAAGCGGCATTACGCGCAGGTGTTTGAGGGGACGGGGGTTGCGTTGCGGTTTTTTGATGCGAAGACGCATGCGCTTGGCAGTCCGAAGTTATCGGTGCCGGTCGAGGTTTGATGCAGGCCTGACTGACGCCTTCGCGAGCAGGCTCACTCCTACAGGGGATCGCATTTCAACTGTAGGAGTGAGCCTGCTCGCGATAGCTTTAGCCCAATCAACTCATTCTTCGGCGCTGTGCACCACCACCAGCAACTGCGCTTGCACCTCCCCCACAGACCTGATCCGGTGCGGTTTCTGCGCATTGAAGTGCAGCGCATCGCCGCGCTGCAGCAGCACCTTCTCGTTCATGAAATCCACTTCCACTTGCCCTTCATGAACGAACAAAAACTCCTCGCCCAGATGCTCCTTGAAGGTCTTGTCGCTGAACTCTTTTGGCGGGTAGATGATGAACGGCAGCAAGTTACGCTCGCTGACCTGATGGGCCAGCACCGCATAACCTGGGCTCTGATCATTCGCCGCCAGTGACTGGCGCTCATGGCTGCGCACCAGGCTGTAGCTGTCGAGGCTGACGTTGTCTTCGGAAAACAATTCCTCGACTTTCACGTTCAACGCCTTCGCCAGTTTCAACGCAGCAGCAATCGACGGGGTATTCAGCCCGCGCTCGACTTTCGACAGATAACTCTTGGTCATGCCGGATTTTTCGGCCAATGCTTCAAGGGTTACACCAAGTTTTTTTCTCAACAATTTCAAACGGATAGACATGCGCGGCGATTATTCCAGCAAGGAAGCGACAATTCGTGCTTGCCAATGACACTTTGTGTCATATAGCCTCTTTAGTGTCATTTGCAATCCCCCAAAGGACACAGACATGGCCAAGACATTAGCACTACCCAAAGACCAACTGGTCAAGCAAGCGCTTATCCAGATGCAAAAAAGCCTGGCGGATAATACGTGGACAGACCGGCAAAAGCTGGCTCTGACCTGCCGGATTCTGTTCGAGAACGGTCACGACTCCGGTCTGGCCGGACAAATCACCGCTCGCGGCCCGCAGCCCGGCACCTATTACACTCAGCAATTGGGCCTGGGTTTCGACGAAATCACTGCGAGCAACCTGCTGCTGGTCAACGAGGATCTCGAAGTGCTCGAAGGTCACGGCATGGCCAACCCGGCCAACCGTTTCCACAGCTGGGTGTACCGCGCTCGTCCAGACGTGAACTGCATCATCCATACGCACCCGACCCACGTTGCCGCGCTGTCGATGCTCGAAGTTCCACTGCAGATTTCCCACATGGACTTGTGCCCGCTGTACGACGACTGCGCGTTTCTCGAAGGCTGGCCGGGGGTGCCGGTGGGTAACGAAGAAGGCGAACTGATTGCCGGCGCGTTGGGCGACAAACGCGCGATTGTGCTTTCGCATCACGGTCAATTGTCGACCGGCACGACGATCGAAGAGGCGTGTGTCATCGCCCAACTGATCGAACGCGCGGCCAAGCTGCAACTGCTGGCGATGGCGGCGGGCACGATCAAACCGATCATCCCCGAGCTGGGCCGCGAGGCTCATGACTGGATTGCCAAGCCGAAACGCCACGCCGCTGCCTTCAATTACTACGCCCGGCAGAACCTGCGCCAACACGCCGATTGCCTGAACTGAACACCCATTACGGAGACAACCTCATGTCCAATATTCACGGCATCATCGGCTACACCATCACCCCGTTCGGCGCCAACGGCGAAGGACTGGATCTGCCCGCCTTGGGTCAATCGATCGATCGCCTGATCGACAGCGGCGTCCACGCCATCGCGCCATTGGGCAGCACCGGCGAAGGCGCTTACCTGAGCGACGCGGAGTGGGATCAGGTCGCCGAATTCAGTATCAAGCATGTGGCCAAACGTGTGCCGACCATCGTCAGCGTTTCCGACCTGACCACCGCCAAAGCCGTACGCCGCGCGCGTTTCGCTGAAGCCCATGGCGCCGATGTGGTGATGGTGCTGCCGGCTTCGTACTGGAAACTCACCGAGGCGGAAATCCTCGCCCACTACCGCGCCATCGGCGAGAGCATCGGCGTGCCGATCATGCTCTACAACAACCCGGCCACCAGCGGCACCGACATGTCGGTGGATTTGATTCTGCGCATCGTCAACGCCGTGGAAAACGTGACCATGGTCAAGGAGAGCACTGGCGATATTCAACGCATGCACAAGCTGCAATTGCTCGGCGAAGGTCAGGTGCCGTTCTACAACGGCTGCAATCCGCTGGCGCTGGAGGCGTTTGCCGCCGGGGCGAAAGGCTGGTGCACGGCGGCGCCGAACCTGATCCCGCAGTTGAATCTGGATCTTTATGACGCGGCCATGGCTGGCGACCTGGATCGGGCGCGGGATCTGTTCTATCGCCAGTTGCCGCTGCTGGATTTCATTCTCAAGGGTGGCTTGCCGGCGACGATCAAGGCTGGCTTGCGGCAGACCGGGCTGGAGGTTGGCGATCCACGCTTGCCGGTATTCCCGCTGAGTGAAGCAGGCCAGACTCAATTGCAGACGATCCTGAAGACCCTGCGCTGATCTCACTGGCACCGCAAAAACCACTGTAGGAGTGAGCCTGCTCGCGATAGCGGTGGGTCAGTTGAGCATGTGTCGACTGGCCCACCGCTATCGCGAGCAGGCTCACTCCTACAGGGGGATGTGGTGAGTTCAGAGGACAGGCAAGGTCTTGTCCTTGATCACTTTGCTCGGACCGTTCGTCTTCACACTGGCAATGCCCTTGTCGCACGCCGACTCCGAGGAATACGCCTCGCTGCTGCCGATGATCTGATGATTGGCCGCTTTCAGATTGAAGTACGGATGGCCGTCCTTCGTCGATTTCTTCTCGTAGCGCTCATCCAGCGGGCTATTGGTTTGCACCGCAGCGATGCCGCCGTCGGCCGCTGCGCGAGTGGTGTACAGCTCGCTGGTCAAAATGGTTTCGGCATTCGCTGCTTTCAACACGAACCTGAACTGGCCGTTGCTGCTTTTACTGATTTCGTACCATCCGGACATGCTCGTTTCTCCTTGGCAATTGAGAGATTTCGCGCTTCAGAGTAAAGACCAGTCCTGACTACCTGTCGCCTGTACCGGCCCCTTCGCGAGCAGGCTCGCTCCCACCTTTGAGCGCATTCCAGTTGGAGAACGCGGTCGAAAGTGGGAGCGAGCCTGCTCGCGAATGAGGCAACTCGGTGCTGGCTATTTCACCACCGCCCGCACCACCGACAACTCCGGCGCACTCACCCGCCGCTGACTCAGATAGCGCATACAACTCACCCGCAAGAACGAGGCAAAATTCACCACCTCGCCGCGATAATCCATCACCTCTTCATACAGCTTGGCGATCAATTGATTGGTGGTCATGCCGTCGACTTCGGCGATTTCGCTGAGGATGTCCCAGAACTGATTTTCCAGGCGTAGCGTCGTCACCACGCCGCAGATGCGCAGCGAGCGCGAACGTGATTCGTAGAGAATCGGGTCAGCCTTGACGTAGAGCTCGCACATCGGCGATTCCTCGTTACAGGGTGATTTTGGTGCCGAGCAAACCGAGGAACCCGGCCAGCCAGTGCGGATGCGCCGGCCATGCCGGGGCAGTGGCCAGATTGCCTTGAACGTGGCCTGCCGTCACCGGGATATCGATGTACGTACCGCCCGCCAGTCGCACTTCCGGGGCGCAGGCCGGATAGGCGCTGCATTCGCGACCTTCCAGAACGCCCGCGGCTGCCAACAGTTGCGCGCCGTGGCAGACCGCGGCAATCGGTTTGCCGGCCTTGTCGAAGGCGCGCACCAGGTCGAGGACTTTTTCGTTGAGGCGCAGGTACTCCGGGGCACGGCCGCCGGGGATCAGCAGCGCGTCGTAATCGGCCTCGCCGACCTTGGCGAAATCGAAATTGAGGGCGAACAGGTGACCGGGTTTCTCGCTGTAGGTCTGGTCGCCTTCGAAATCATGGATGGCGGTGCGCACGGTCTGGCCGGCGGCCTTGTCCGGGCACACGGCATGGACGGTGTGACCAACCATTTGCAGGGCCTGGAACGGCACCATCACTTCGTAATCTTCGACGTAATCGCCGACCAGCATCAGGATCTTTTTCGCGGCCATGGGGAGGACTCCTCTGGGGAAATGCTTGGGAGTATTCAAGGTAGACCTTATCCAGCGGCTCGGGTAACAACCGGCTACTACTGAGTTGGCGCCATCGCGAGCAGGCTCACTCCTACAGGGGGAACGCATTTCAAATGCAGGAGTGAGCCTGCTCGCGATGACGCCGGCAAACTGTACGCCTAAGTCTGTGCCCAGCTGTAACAGCCCGAACCACCCGGTTTATGGCTTTATAAAGGTCATTCCCTGCCACCTTCAATTCTGGTCCACCATCATGTCCTCGCGCGAAAACACCGGCATGGCCCTCGGCCTGCTCGGCGTGGTGATTTTCAGCCTCACCCTGCCCTTCACCCGCATCGTGGTGCAGGAACTGCATCCATTGCTCAACGGTTTGGGTCGCGCATTGTTTGCAGCGATCCCGGCGGCGTTGCTGTTGCTGTGGCGTCGCGAGAAATGGCCGACGTGGCGGCAGGTCAAAGGCCTGAGCCTGGTGATCGCCGGAGTGATTCTCGGTTTCCCGGTGTTGTCGGCGTGGGCCATGCAAACCTTGCCGGCGTCCCACGGGGCGCTGGTCAACGGCTTGCAACCGCTGTGCGTGGCGCTATACGCCGCGTGGTTGTCCCATGAGCGGCCGTCGAAAGCCTTCTGGGCCTGCGCGGCGCTGGGCAGTGCGTTGGTGCTCGGTTATGCGCTGTACACCGGGGCCGGCAGTATTCAGGCGGGCGATCTGCTGATGCTTGGCGCGATTGCGGTCGGCGGGCTGGGTTACGCCGAAGGTGGCCGGTTGGCCAAGGAAATGGGGGGCTGGCAAGTGATCTGCTGGGCGCTGGTGCTGTCGACACCACTGTTGATCGGGCCGGTGCTGTATCTGGCGCTGCAGCATCACGGCGCGGTGTCGGCCAAGACTTGGTGGGCGTTTGGTTATGTGGCGCTGTTCTCGCAGTTTCTTGGTTTCTTTGCCTGGTACGCCGGGTTGGCCATGGGCGGGATTTCCCGGGTCAGTCAAGTGCAGCTGTTGCAGATCTTCTTCACCATCGCGTTTTCGGCGTTGTTCTTTGGTGAGCATGTCGAGCCGATTACCTGGGTGTTTGCCTGCGGGGTGATTGCGACCGTCATGCTCGGCCGCAAAACCGCGGTGCAACCGGCCCGCATCGCCACCACATAAGCTGTAGGAGCTGCGGCACGCTGCGATCTTTTGATTTTGCCCTTAAAAACAAGATCAAAAAATCGCAGCGTGCCGCAGCTCCTACACGGATCGGATCAGGCCAGGAAGCCGTCGGCGCGCAATAGCGTTTCCAGGCAGTGCTCGCTGATGTTGTAGAAGTCTTTCAACTCCTGAATCTTCACCAACAGCTGAGCCGGATCCACCGGCTCGGCGCGTTTCACCGCCAGAATCATCTTGTTCTTGTTGGTGTGGTCCAGCGAGATGAACTCGAAAACCTTGGTTTCGTAACCGCAGGCTTCCAGAAACAGCGCACGCAAGCTGTCGGTGACCATTTCCGCTTGCTGGCCCAAGTGCAAACCGTATTGCAGCATCGGTTTGAGCAGCGCCGGGCTCTGGATCTGCAGGCGGATCTGCTTGTGGCAGCACGGCGAGCACATGATGATCGACGCACCCGAGCGAATACCGGTGTGGATCGCGTAGTCGGTGGCGATGTCGCAGGCATGCAGAGCGATCATCACGTCCAGTTCGCTCGGCGCCACGCTGCGCACGTCACCGCACTTGAACACCAGCCCCGGATGCTCGAGCTTTGCTGCCGCTGCGTTGCACAGGTTGACCATTTCCTCACGCAACTCGACGCCAGTGACTTCACCTTCGGCCTGCAAGGTATTGCGCAGGTAATCGTGAATCGCAAACGTCAGGTAACCCTTGCCCGAACCGAAATCGGCCACGCGCACCGGTTTGTCCAGCGCCAGCGGCGACGAGGTCAGGGCATGGCTGAACACTTCGATGAACTTGTTGATCTGCTTCCACTTGCGCGACATCGCGGGGATCAGCTCGTGCTGCGCGTTGGTCACGCCCAGGTCCCTGAGGAACGGTCGGCTCAGTTCAAGAAAACGGTTTTTCTCACGGTTATGCTCGGCGGACGGTGCTTCGCGCAATTGCTGAGGTTTGCTCTTGAACAGCGAAGATTTGCCCTTTTTGCTGTATTCCAGCTGAGCTTCGTCAGTGACCGCAAGTAAATGCGCATTTTTGAACGAGGTCGGCAGCAGCGCGGCAATCGTCGCCACGCCTTCGCTCAACGGCAGATTCTTGGTGATATCGCGAATCTTGTAACGATAGACAAAGGACAGATTCGGCTGCGCCTTGACCGTCACCGCTTTGATGATGACCCGCTGCAGATCCGCTTCTTCACCGACGTACTTGGCCAGCACCAGTTTGATGAAGCCGTTCTGTTCAAGGCTGGTTTGCAGCAGCTCGATGAACTGGACGTGGTGATCGGGCGCAGGCTGGGTGGCTGGGGCGGTAACGGACATGAAAAAGCGGCCTCGGACGGGCGAAATCGGGAATGGCGGGTATTTTAGGGGGGATGGGGGTTGGGGACACGCTCTTATTTACCGAACGGTTGGTTAAAGCGGCCCTCACCCTAACCCTCTCCCAGAGGTAGAAGGGACTGACCGAGGTGTTTTCACGAGTTACGCCGACCTGAAATACCGAGTCGAACTCGGGTATTAAAAGCATCAAATCAAACGATCATCTGTTGATCCATAATCGACTCGGTCTTTCAGGTCGATGTCGAGCGCAAGACATCTCGGTCGGCCCCCTCTCCCTCTGGGAGAGGGCTGGGGTGAGGGTATGGTCCTCAAGCCGAATGAAAAAGTCTGCAAACTACCCCAAAACCACAAGACGATTCGGCAACTCATTCCGAACCTGCGTCACCGGAACATGCACCTTCAGCAATTCCCCACACGCCTCGATACACGTCACAAACCCTTCCAGCGTGCGCCCCTGCCGCACCTGCTCGGTAAACGCCGCGACAATGGCATCCCAGGATTTATTGTCGAGCCGTTTGGAAATCCCCTCATCCACCAGAATCTCCACATACCGCTCCGCCTCACAGACAAAAATCAGCATGCCGGTACTGCCCACCGTGTGATGCAGGTTCTGCTCGAGGAACTGCCGGCGTGCCAGGTTCGACGCGCGCCAATGCCGCACGCGACGCGGGATTAGATGGGTAGTGATTTTCGGCAAACGAAACAGCAGGCACAGCACGATAAACGCGCCCCACTGCACCAGCAGCAAGCTGTGCATGGTCAACCACCCGGTCAGGTAGTGCACGACGCCGGGCACCACCAGCGCCAAAAGGCTCGCCCACAACAGCGGGATGTAAGCGTAGTCATCAGCGCGGGCGGCGAGTACCGTCACCAGTTCGGCGTCGGTGTCGCGCTCGACCCGGGCGATCGCCTCGGCGACTTTGCGTTGTTCGTGTTCAGTCAGTAATGCCATGTTGAAAAGTGCCTGCTCATTATTCTTTTAATGTCACCAGCCGCCGGATGAACCACCGCCGCCGAAACTGCCCCCGCCG